>DASZVV010000487.1:0-4771 GCA_035546955.1 Bryobacteraceae bacterium | reverse complement strand
CGTACCGCATTTCCACCGCATAGTTGAGCCGCAGAATCGCTGCTTTCGTTGCCCAGCGGGCCGCTCCGTATTCGAACATCCGCTCGCGCCCCAGTGCGGACTGCGCGTATTCCCCCACCGGCGCGGGCGGAATCGTTTCCGTTGCGCCGCCGGATTCCACCGGCACCAGCGGATAGACATTGCCTGTCGAAAACGCGACAATCCGCGAATCGCGATACCGTTCCGCCACCAGTCCCGGCAGGAACGTGTTCATCGCCCAGGTGAGATGCTCGTTTCCGGCAGTCCCGAATTTTCGAGCCGCCATGAAGATCACGTTCGGTGCATCCGGCAGTTTCGCCAGCGCGCCGGGTTCGAGCATGTCGCACACGATCGTCTCGATGCCCTCGGCCTGAAGCCGCGCGGGCAATTCGCGATCGGTGAAACGGGCCACCGCAATAACTCGCGCCCCGGACCTTTTCGCCAGCCGGGCCAGACTCGGCCCCATTTTGCCGCCCGCTCCGAGCACCAGCACGCTGCCCGTAAGCCTCGCCGCGTGCGCCATGTCCGCTTGTGTGGGCCGCGACAGGAATTCTTCCAGTTCTGCTTCGGTTTGAGGTCCCTTCATCCCAGTTCGAATCCGGAGATCGCGAAGACCCGCTCTTCGTGTTCGCGCAGGTCGCGCCCCCAGACCATACGGGTCAATGTTCTCACGCGCTCAAAGCCGAGATCGCGTGCGATCATAACGGCCTCGCGATTCTCCGGAAGCAAATCCCAGAACCAGCCCACCTCCGGCACGCGCGAAAGCATTTCCACAATCAGCCTGTGCGCCGTCCCGGCATCCTGCGCGACGCACGGTCCGAGATAGCGGTTCACGCGGCCCGGCCGGTTGGCCACATGGCCATCATCCCGCACAATCCGACCTGGCGGCAGATGACTCAGATCGGCATCCCCGCTGCGCAGCCAGCGTTCTACCGGCTGCTCGGCGCGAAACCCGAAGCTCTCATAAAGGTCTCGTCCAAAGTCCGTGGCATCGAGCTTGACTGTCGCAATCCCCAGCTCATCCGCGCGATTCATCATTTCATTCATCAGCAGGCGCGCATAGCCGCGCCGCCGGAAATCCGGATGTGTGAGCACCATCCCCACCCAGGCCAGCTTCCTGCCATAACAGACGAGCGTAGCGGTGGATGCCAGACGCCGTTCTATTTCTACAGTGAGGCAAACGTCGGCCGTGTTGAGCAGCAGACGCCAGTCGTCGTGCGTCTGGTTCCATCCGGCGAGGGAGGAAAGTGCGAAAGCCTCGTCGATATCTTCGGGCGTCAGCGGGCGAATAGCCACTCTACTCTAATACGACGTAATCTTCGGAATTGCAAATATAAACGGATTTAAATAAGCTGACCGGCATCAGCCCGGCGATCCCGGGCTCCGAGCGATCCGGCAGCGCCACCGCATTGCCGCGCCACACATCCCGTCCCCCGATCGAAAGCCGGCGCGAAACCAGGCCCACATTCTGGGTCCCGGTCAGCGTAAGCATCGGGAGCTGTTCGTGATCGCCCGGCCCGATGCCGAACAGCAACAGCTTCGCTGCCCCCGAATCGACTACCAGATCGCCGAGGCTCGTCGCGAGCATACTCCGTCCATCGAGCAGCCGGAATGGCACGCGGCTGCCGGGCCGTTCCTGCTTGCCGAATTCCAGTGTCTTGTGTTGCAGATCGAGCAGGTAATCGAAACAGGCCAGGAAAGCCTGCCCCAGAACTCCCTGAACATCCGGCCAGACGGTATGAAGCGGATCGAGTCTGGAGAACTGAAACCGCTGATTCTCCGCTCGTACGGTTCCCAGCCCGACGATATTCCCGTCGCTTCCCGGCATCAGCGTCGTGCCCAGTGCGGAATCGACGAAGTCCTGGAAGGTGGCCTCCATCCCGATCTTCCGGGCGAGCCCGGCTTCGATCAGGTTCATGTTCGTGCCTGTATCGATCAGAAAGCGGTAGGGACCGTGGCCGTTAACGTATACGCCGCTCGCGAATGCGCGGCCTTCGCGTACTTCCAGCTTCACTGCGCCGCGGGCGGGCAGAGCGGCAATCGCCAAAAGCGCGGCCGCGAGCGCAATGCGGGCAAGCCATGGTCCGCTGGCAACCATGGCCTTACATTACAGTAGGATGACAAGAATTACAATACTGTTACTTCAGCGGGTGGCGCCTTCGACCGGCGGCGGGGCGGCCGGCAATTTCGGCTGGGTCTCGTTCACCTTCTCGAGTTCCAGATCGTCGATCAGCACGGATGGCGCAATCACCGAGACATCGGCGCTGCCTCCCTCCACGTAATTCAGCGTCGTGCTGTCGTCTCCCGCCAGCAGGATATCCTTCAGCGAACGCGCGTCCACGCCGCGCAGCCGGACGCCCCGAATCATCTCCTCGTGACCATCAGGATAGACCCGGTAAGTGTAAGTCGGCGTCGGCAGGCCGCCCCCGCCAGGTCCGCCGATCAAGGGGAATTCCAGTTTCCGAACAATGATCCCGAACGGGAGGCTGCGCTGCTTGCAGAGATCGATCAGCTTCTGCTTCATCTCGGAAACCGGGCTCTTCTCGGTCGTGGTGATGATGAGATTGGTCGGCGCCGGCGAATTCCCCAGCAGCGCGCGGCCATTCGATTCCGAAAACCCCTGCACCGGCAGACGCGTCCGCAGGAAATCTTTCAGAACGCCCTTCTCCACAAGCGTCACCGGTAGTGACGGAACGCCCTCGTTATCGACTTCCGCGTGTCCGAAGCCCGGCCGTGTCGGGTCATCGACCACGCTGAACATTTCCGGCATGATGCGAACGCCCCGCCTTCCCTGGAGTTCAGTCGCGCCGCCGCCACGCCCGCCGGCGAAGCCCCCGCGTCCACCCCGGCCCCCCGCCGCGGAAGGACGGTTCATATGCAGATTCCGCCCCAGCAACTCCGCCATCAGCTGTGACGAGGCGACGCCTTCGAAAAGAATCGGGCCCGAATATTCGTCGCCAACCGGAGCGGCGGCGAGCTTCGTCAACTGATCCGCCATGTTCCGAACCGCCGACGTCATCGCTTCCTCGGAAGGCATCTTGCTCACATCCTGCGTGTAATAATTCGCGGAATCGCGCAGAATCATGCCGTCCTTCGCCTGAATATTCGCCGCCACCTGCAGCCGCACTTCCGTCTGCATCTGGCGGATCTTCGTCCCCTCGCTGTTGACGTACCGGTGCACGCCGTCCGTCACGCTGTAGGTCACAATCGAATCGCGCAGATTCGGAAACTGCGTGAACAGCCCCGAAACCCGGCGAATACGCTCATTCCACGTCTTGCTGTCGAACGAGATCAGCGGACGGTCTTCGGTGAGCGTGAACGGCTTCGCCTGATCGAAATCCGGCAGTTGATCGGTTACATTGACGCTGCGGCGCGAAGCCCGCTTCTGAGCGATCGACTGCACTGCGCCTTTATACGCAGCATCGGTTTCCAGCCAGAGATACTGGCGGATCACCGCCGGATCGTCATCCAGGGGGAATCCGGTCAGTTCGTAGCTCGCGCCTCTCCCGCGTCCGCCGCCCCCGTTGGTGTTGTCGAATTCGTAATCGCCGACCCGCACCTGCACTTCCGGGCTGCGGAAGTGGCTGGCGCGGACGTTGGTCAGACCGCCCTCGAAAGCGGCGGCGGTCCACGCCATGCCGTCATCGATTGTGTAACTGATGAAGTAGGGCTTTTCGAGATCTTTGAGCGAGAGCGTCATGGACCGCGCCAGTTCCGCTTCCATCGCGTCATAAACGGCGTCCGCACCCCACAGTACGGATGCGCCCAGCACAAATACAGCCGCTATCCGCAGTTTCATCGCGATTCTCCCGGCGTAATCATGCCACTATCATAGACCCGAAAATAGTAAAGGTTGTTGATTTTGGGCCTATCGCAGCCCGAACACAAACATCGCTTCGCCCGCCGCGATCGCCACGTATTGCGACCCACTCACTTCGAAGCTCATTGGGCCGGCCACCACCTGGCCGCCCAGCGTGATCTGCCAGAGTTTCGCGCCGGTCTTCGCGTCGAGCGCGTAGAAATATCCTTCGCGTCCGCCGGTGAACAAAAGATCCGAAGCCGTCGTCAGAATTCCGCTGTCTGTCACGTCGTGCATCAGGAACGTCCACTTCTTGTCCCCTGTCTCCGGATCGATCGCCATCACTTCGCCGTGACCGCCCTCTTCCGTCCAGCTGTTGATCGGAACGCGTTTCGATACGGTAGGAATCGGCGAGCGGAATGATCCGCCCATGTAATAGCGCCCTGCCACGAAGTCGCCCGATCCCTCGACGAACGTCGCGTAGTAATCCTGCCACGCCGAGACATAAAACAATCCGGTGCGCGGACTGTACGACGGCGAATACCAGTTCGTCCCGCCCTGAATCCCCGGATAGATCAGCGTTCCCTTCGCCGTCGGATAGGAATTCTGCGCGCGAATCGGACGGCCGTTATCGTCGAGTCCCGTCGCCCACGTCTCTTTCACGAACGGAGCGCCGCGCAGAAACTTTCCGGTTGTCCGGTCGAGCACGTACGCGAAGCCGTTGCGATTCGCCCACAGCATCACCTTGCGCGGCGCGCCCCGGAAATTCAGATCCGCGAGCACAGGCACCTGCACGGAATCCCAATCGCCCGCGTCATGCGGCGTGAACTGAAAATGCCACTTCAGTTTGCCCGTATCGGGATCGAGCGCCACAACGGAGCTCGTGTAGAGGTTATCGCCCGGCCGGCGGTCTGGATTGAAGTCCGGTCCCGGATTTCCGGTGCCCCAATACAG
>DASZVV010000486.1:0-15728 GCA_035546955.1 Bryobacteraceae bacterium | reverse complement strand
GACTTACTCACACGGGATGCTTCATGTTTCGCTGCCGTTTCTCGCAGATCGGAATGAGCAGGGCGAACTGAAGATTGACCTTCTCGACCCGGAAGACCGCAGCGTGGCTTCGGTGAGCCGCCGGATTTCGGCTCGTGCGGGCAACGGATTGCCCGAGCAGAATATGACGATCGCAGGCCGCCTTTCAACGGATGACCTCGTTTGGCATCGGCTGCGCTATCGGTTTATTTACAGCGGCGATGCGAAGCCTGCATTCGAAGGAGTGAGCTCGATTTCGCAGATCCTGCGCCACCCAGTGGTCCATGTTCTGGACCAGCAGGCGTTTCTCGCAGGAAGCCCCGCGGCGATACGAGTGATTGTAACGGGACCGGACAATGATGCGCCGATCGAGTCCGGCACACTGAAAATCGATCTGACGCCTCCGGGCCAGAAGACGCAGACGTTATACGCCGGCCGCCTGGATTCGCACGGCACGTCGCGCGCCGAGTTCCGCTTCCCCGCCGGCGTTACCGGAACGATTCCGCTGCGCTTCGCCGTCGATACGGAGATCGGCGAGGCCGATTTCACGCAGGATGTACGGGTAGAAGACAAAGGCTCGATTCTGCTGACGACAGAAAAGCCGGTCTACCAACCGGGACAGACAATCCATCTGCGCGCGCTGGCACTCGATCGGGCGAGTCACCAGGCGATGAGTGGCCGCGATCTCACTTTCGAGGCGGAGGATGCGCGCGGCAACAAGATCTTCCGGCGGAAAACGCAGACCGATGAATACGGGGTCGCGTCCGCGGAGCTGACACTTGCAGAAGAAGTGAATCTCGGAACGTGGCATTTGCGGGCGCGCGTGGATAGCAATGACGCGGCGAAAACCGAAAATGAAATTGCGGTGCAGGTGGAGCGTTATGTTCTGCCGAGGTTCAAGGTGGATCTCGATCTCGGCGGCAATCAGCCGAAGCATGGCTACCGGCCGGGCGATCATGTTACGGGCGTCGTGCGCTCGAACTACTTTTTCGGAAAGCCGGTAGACCACGCGGAGACAATCGTTACCGCTTCCGCGAAAGACGTGCAGGTATTTGAGGCCGGCCAGGCGAAGGGCGCCACGGATGCGGAGGGCGCGTTCCGCTTCGATATCCGGCTGCCGGATTTTCTGACGGGTCATCCTCTGGCGCAGGGCGCGGCGGTCGTCATGATCGAAGCCGCGGTGAAGGACGGCGCGGGCCATACCGAAACGCACGCGCTGCCGATTACGGTGAGTGAGTCGCCACTGCTGGTGACGGCGGTACCGGAGAGCGGCGCGTTAGCGCCGGGCCTGAACAATCAGGTGTTCCTGCTGGCTTCCTATCCGGATGGAACCCCGGCGCAGGCTCAATTGCGAATTTCCGGCGACGGCGTTACCGGAGAAACAGTAACGAGCGACAAATCCGGCGTCGCTGTGATTCAGGTGCCCGGCACGACGGCGAATCTTCACGTCGACGTGAATGATTCCGAGGGAAATCGCGCTTCCCTGCCGCTGAAGCTCGCAATCCGCCCGGGGGCGGAACAAGTTCTGCTGCGCACCGATCACGCTCTCTATCGCGCGGGTGACCAGGTCCGGCTGCAGGTGTTTTCGACGAAGCAACGCGGCAGCGCCTACGTCGATGCAATTCGCAACGGGCAAACGGTGGGGACATGGGATCTGGATATCGAGAACGGCCGCGCGGATCTCGCCGTACCAGTGACCGCCGCGATGGCGGGCGCGATGGATTTCCATGCCTATCTCTTCGGACACGACGGGCAGCCTCTGGGCGATCACCGGATCGTCTTCGTGCAGCCCGCAGATGATCTCCGGATCGAAGCAACATCCGATGCATCCGTTTACAAGCCGGGAGCAGAAGCGCGCGTCGCCTTTCGGGTCACGAATGCCAAAGGCGAAGGTGTGCAGGCGGCGCTGGGTGTGGAGGTAGTGGATCAGGCGGTCTTCGCGCTTGCAGAGAAGCGGCCAGGCTTCGCGAAAGTTTTTTTCTATCTGGAGCAGGAGGCGATGAAGCCGCGCTATGAAATCCATTCGATCGGTTTACCGGATGTGATTCTGACCCACGCGCCCGGCGAGTGGGAGCAGCAGAATCGCGCCGCGATGGTATTGCTCGCGGCCGTAGCGGAACCTGTGGGCAGCGCTCCTTTGGAGTTCGGACGCGACGTGCTGCACGCGAAAGCGGATGAGTATCAGGAGCGGTATCGAACACAGCTGAGCGCGGCGCTGGATCGGGCGACCGACGGACTGGGGAACGGCGGCGTTGCTGAAGCGGATGCGTGCACGGTGGATGCGGCTGCCAGCCTGCTGACGCGCACAGGCGTGAGAGACCCGTGGGGAAATGCGATGCGAGTGGAACTCGTCTCCTGGTATCCGAGAAAGCTGAATGCCCGCAGCGCCGGACCGGACGGGAAGTTCAACGACAATGACGACATTCCGGTCCCGCTGAACACATTCTGGTGTTCGCCCGCCGGCTACACGAATTCCATCGGGATTCGCGTGCTGCGGCAGCAGGGAAACAAAGACGGGTTCGCTGATGTGTTGGGTACGGTCGTCGATTCGGAGGGAGCAGCCGTCGCGGGCGCGAAGATCCGGCTGATCGAGCGGGCGAATAATCGTATTCACAGTTTGTCGGCCGATCGCGCCGGGCGGTTCAGCCTCACTTCGCTCACCACAGGACGATACACGCTCCAGGTCACCGGCTCCGGCTTTGGGATTGCCGTGAAGGATTTCAACCTCGACGATCGCGATCGGGCAACATTTCAGGTGACACTGCAGCCGGGCATGGCCGTGGGCGCCCTGATGGTCAACGGGGGACTCGGATTTGGGGCGGGAGCTGGAGGAGGAATCGCATTGGCCGCCGTACCGGCCGCAGCTGCACTCCCCCGGAACATGGTGATGAAAGCCGAATCAGGCGGAGGAGGACGCGGCGGCGCGGCTCCCCGCACGTTTCTGCCGCCGGCCGCGCCGGACACCCACGTGCGGTCCTGGTTCCCGGAATCCCTCTTCGTCGCGCCGGAGATTATTACCGATCGCGACGGCCGCGCGAGCATCACGATTCCCATTGCCGACAGCATCACCTCCTGGCGCATGGCGATGCTGGCCTCCACGAAGACGGGCGCGCTCGGCAGCGGAAGTTCCAGCCTGAAGGTCTTCCAGGATTTCTTCACCGAAATGGATCTTCCGGTAACGCTCACGCAGGGCGACGAAATTTCGATTCCCGTCGCGATTTATAACTACACCGGATCACGCGGCGAAGCACGGATCGGCCTCGATAAGGCCGACTGGTTTTCGGAGAGTGACGATGCGGCGCAGAACGTTTCGGTGGAAGCGGGGCGCGTGGGATCGGTCCAGTTTCCGATCACGGCGAAACGCATCGGACATTTCAAACTAACGCTGCGCGCCGAACTGGCGGGCGAATCGAAACGCGCCGACATCGTGGTACGCGAAATCGACGTTGTTCCCAACGGACGCGAACAGAACGTCGCGTTTAACGGACGACTGGATAGCTCCATCCGCCGCACGGTCGACTTTCCTGCTGCCACCATTCCGGATTCGCAGACGATTTTCGTCCGGCTTTATCCGGGCCCGCTGAGCCAGGTGGTGGAAGGAATGGACAGCCTGTTGCGAATGCCGTACGGCTGCTTTGAGCAGACGTCTTCCAGCACCTACCCCAACATCCTCGCGCTCAGCTACATGAAGAGGACGAAGAAAGTGACTCCGGAAATTGCGGCGAAGGCCGAAGGCTACATCGCGAGCGGTTATCAACGGCTGGTCACGTTCGAAGTTCCGGGCGGCGGCTTCTCCTGGTTCGGTCAGGCGCCGGCGAACAAGATCCTGACGTCGTACGGGCTGATGGAGTTCAGCGACATGTCGAAAGTGCATGATGTTGATCCGAAGCTGATTCAGAGAACGCAGCAATGGCTCGCGAGCCAGCAGAGGCCCGACGGAAGCTGGAGTCCGGATACGTCATTCATCAACGAAGGCGCCACGAACCGCTTCAATACGGACGTGCTGCGCATTACGGCGTATGTGGCCTGGGCACTCGAGAATACGGGTTATGCGGGGCCGGCGGTCGGCAATGCGAAGCGCTTCCTCGAAGACCGGTTGCGTACCGCATCGAAGCCGGATCCCTACACGCTCGCAGTCCTGGGCAATTTCGCCGCGGATGGTAAGGATGCCGCGTTCACGGATGACGTGATGCAGCAGTTACTCGATGCCCGCAGTGAGGAAGGCGATAAAGTCTGGTGGAGCGCGTCCGAAACCAGCATGTACGCGACGGGAGTCAGCGCATCTGTCGAGACAACCGGGCTCGCGGTGCAGGCGCTGCTGAAATCCGGCCGCGATTCCGCGGCAGCCGCGAAGGGGCTCAACTACATCGTTTCGAAGAAGGACAGCGCAGGGACCTGGGGCAGTACACAGGCGACCATCGTGGCGCTCCGCTCGCTGCTGCTTTCAGAAGAGAAAGGTGGCGCGACCGCCAATGGAACGGTGGAAGTGCTGCTGAACGGTAATCCCGTGGAGCATCTGACCCTGAATGCGGAGAACAATGATCTGCTGCATCAGTTCGTCTTCCCCGCTGCGCGGCTTCAGGAAGGCAACGAAGTGGAGGTGCGTTTCCATGGCCAGGGCAGTATGGCGTATCAGGTCGCGGGACGCTACTTCACACCATGGGGCGATATACCCACCCGCGAGCCGCTCACGATTGACGTCAAATACGACCGCACCACGCTTGCGACGAATCAGATCGCCACGGCCACCGCGACCGTGCGCAACAATCTGCCGGGTTCGGCCAATATGGTGATGGTGGATCTCGGAATACCGCCCGGATTCGATCTGCTGACGGAAGATCTCGACAGCTATCGAGAGAAGCCGGCCAGCCGCAGCGGAGGACATCTGGAGAAATACAGCATCACCGCAACACAGGCGATTCTTTACTTCGATTCGATCCCCGCCAACGGGCGGTTGTCATTGACCTACCGGTTACGCGCGAAATATCCGGTGCGGGCCCGGACATTCCAGGCCAGAGTGTACGAGTACTACACGCCGGATATCGGGTCGACGGCGGCGCCGGTGCAACTTGTGGTGCGGTAGAGATCAGCCGATAGTTAATGCAGTGAGCGTGCTGAAATGCCGGTGGTGGCGGGGCTTATTGCTTGTATATGGCTTCGCAAACGCTATTCTCTACAGCTCGCTCAGTTCGCCGTCGGCATTCTCTCGATGTGGTCGATCACGACGGTCTGAACGGCACTGGTCACCGGCACGAGTTTCAGGTTGAGCGCATTGAGCGAATCCACAATGCGGTAAGGCGGCAGATCCGGCGAGCCGGGAATCGGCCCGTAGTCGAAAGCAAATTCGAACCGGCCCTCGAGCCCGGTTTTATCGATCACGGGCCGATCGACCAGAAAGTCAACCGGCGCATTGGCGGCCATCTCAGCCAAACCGGCGGCAGCCGCGGCGGGGGCCTTTGCGGCGGCCAGGGCCAGTGTGCGAAGGTTGGTCATCATGGTGGCCAGTTCCGCCATGGATTCCGCGTGGCAAATGCGATGGCCGTCCTGAAGCGGACAACGCCCGGGGCCGCCTGCATTCACCTTTTGCATTTTCTTCGTACCGCCGGGCGCAACCGTCAGCTCGTACAGCTTGCGTTGCTCGTCCTGCCGGTGGACCGCCAGCTTGAAGCGTTCCGCGAGCAGCGCCTGCAGCATTTCCGGAACTTTGTCCTTCGAGACTCCGGCAGGGATTTTCGCGCGAATGTCAAAATTGACGCCGCGGCTGGTGTCCGGCAAATTGATGATCTGATCGGCGAGAACACCGTAGGCGCGCTGGATCAACTGGATGGGTGATTGGCCGCGAAACGTCGCATATGAATCATCGATCGTCACGCTCGACCTTCCTCCGAGCGCCTGTGCAAGCGTCATCTCGATCGGATCGACAGTAGCGGCCTCGAATGTAACCTGCCCGAAGACAGTTCCACACGCGAGCAGCAAAATCAGGAACTTCATGGCTCCCCCTGAGCCACCAATTGTCGAACGGCAGATCTCTCCTGTCAACCTGTTCCGTTGCCCCACTTCTGGCGCAGGTCGTTCAGGAATTGCGCGGGCTCGCGGGTTTCCAGCAGCACCGGATCGTCTCCGTTTGTGGATGGCAGGAGAACTACTTTTGTGCTGTCCCCCCGATACATCCGGACTTCGGCGCCGCTCGCGACACGAAAAAAGCCCGAATGGTAGTGCGCATTGCTGAATCCGTTGGTGCGTTTGACCGGCTTCCAGTCGGGGTCGGACGCGAAATCGATCACACGGGCGCGACTGAGGTCGACATTCTTCGCGCCGAGCGTCACCGGATAAAATCGGTCGCGAATCGCCAGTGAGCTGCCAGTGAGAGTGTATTCTGGCAGACCGGGTGAGTAGAACAGGCTTCCGATCGCGAGCGTGGTGGCCGAGGCCACAATCGCGGCCGCAATCCACGCCGCCGCGGGACGAGACGACGGCGCGGGCACCGGAGCAAACCGCGCAACCGGACCGGAACCGGCTGGCCGGATCCACGAGATGAATCCATCGACGTCATCCGGGCTGAACATATAGGTTCCGGCGCTCGTGACGACAACCACCGCGTGGCTATGCCGCGTCATAAACCAGGTGCTCTTTCCCAGGTTTGACGAGCGAAAGACGCCGTAATAGCCAAAAAGACCGCCGCTGCCGAAGATCCGCAGGGTTCCCTGCAGATCTTCCTTTGCGGCGATTCGCACTTCGCGGATTGATGCCAACGGAATCCGGAAATTGCCGATAACGCGGTGGGCGGACAGAAATCCGTCTTCGATCGAGTAGCCCGTCGGCGACCACGCGAAGGACGCCGCCAGAATCAGGGCGAAGACGATTCCGACGGCGATGCTTGCGGTTGATAGTCCAAGAGCCAGGAACATCACGCACACGGCGATCGAAATGGTTTTCGCCGCCGAGTCGTACGAAACAGTGAACAATGCGCTTGCCGGAGATGACATGGATTTACTTCCGTTTCGCTTTCAGCTCCGCCAGCAAACGGCTCACTTCGTCCTCTTTTTCGAGAGCGGCGAACCGGCCGTTCACATCGTCCGCGAGCAACTCCGAAGAGGCCTGGGTTTTCGCCTCGGTATGCTGCACCTTGTTCTTCATGCGGTCGAACGCCGCGGCTTTCGATCCGTCTCCGATCGCACGGCCCGCGTCATTCGCCTTGCCCATCGCCCGCGAGCGCCGGTGCTGCGCAATCAGCATGTCACTCTTCGCTTTGGCTTCATCGAGCTTCTGCTGCAGACGGATCAGCGCCTGGCGCAGCGTGTCGACCTGAATTTTCTGATCTTCCACCTGCTGCCGGAAGCTCGCCGCCGTATTGCGGTAGCTGAGCGCGCGCTCGATTGCCGCGCGCGCCAGCTCGTCGTCGCTTTTGTCAATCGCCAGCTCGGAGCGCCGCATCCATTGCTGATCGGCCTCCTCGTTCTCCTTCTGTTTCTTTTCGAGAACATGCTGGTCGGCAATCGAAATCGCGACCTGAGTTTTGACCTGGAGCAGCTGGTTCTCCATGTCAAGGATGATCTGTTTGATCATCTTCTCCGGGTCTTCCGCCTTATCGAGCAGGTCGTTGAGGTTGGCCCGGACCAGCGTTGCCACTCGTTCCAATAACGCCATGATGCTGTACTCCTTTATCTATGCGGTTACGGCCTGTGTTTTGTCACCGGACCCGTTATCGGGCTTCGGGGCCTTGTCGCCAATCATGCGGACGCGGGCCAGAAGATCGTTGAGCGGCATGCCGGAAAGCGTTTCGAAGAGCGCCGGGATCTGGGCCGCGACTTTGGTGAGGTCGCCGGTTATCTGGTGCATCCCCGTCGATTCATTCGCGCCCGTGGATACGATCGTGATCTTGTCGACGTTCGCCAGGGGCGACGCGAGCGACCGAACCACGTCCGGCAGCATGGTGATGAGCTTGTCGGCGATCGCGGCCTGATTGTATTCCTGGTAAGCCTCGGCCTTGACGTTCATCGCTTTCGCTTCGGCCTCACCCTTCTTCAGAATGATTTCGGCTTCAGCTTCGCCCTGGGCGCGAATCGCCGCGGCGGCGCCTTCCGCTTCCGAAATGCGGCGCTGGCGTTCGGCTGAGGCGAGGGTTTCGATCCGCTGCCGTTCGAACTCCGCGGCTTTCGCGACGGTGGACGTCAGTTCCCTTTCGCGCCGCAGAATTTCGGCTTCCTGAACTTTGACTTCATGCTCTTTTTCAATCTGGCGGATCGTGACTTCTTCCGCGCGAACCTGCTGCTGCATGACGTTGGTCTGGATTTCGTACGCCTTATCCGCCTGCGCCTGCTGCTTCTTGACGAGCTGAAGATATTCGGCTTTCTTCACGTCGAGATCGCGCTGGGCTTCGGCCTGCTTCGCCTGGGAGAGCGTCTCGGCGAGCACGCGTTCCTGATCGGCCTGCGCTTTGGCTACGGCGGCTTCGCGTGCGGCTTCGGCGCGCTTGATCGCCGTATCGCGGTCGGCCTCGGCCGCCGCGACATCCGCATCACGGCGAATACGCGCGATGTCAGGCCGGCCCATGTTCGTGATGTATTCGTTTTTGTCGCGAACTTCTTTAATCGTGAACGAAATGACGTCGAGCCCCATCTTGCTGAGATCGTCCGCGCATGTGGAGCGCATGCGCTCGCCCACCATTTCGGGCTGTTTCACGATTTCCTCCACAGCGAGCTGGCCGATGATGCCGCGCAGATGACCTTCCATCACGAGCCGGATCAGACCTTCCCGTTCCGACGGCGCTTTGGTCAGAAACTGCTCGGCGGCGGTCAGAATGCTTTCGGGATCGGACTTTACCTTGATCTGCGCCACAGCTTCTACCGTGACGGCAACGCCCTGGCGCGTGTAAAGATCCTGCGTGGGCGCCACATCGAACGACATCAATTCGAGCGAGAGGCCGCGGCAGAGTTCCACCATCGGAAGCACAACCGTACCGCCGCCTTTGATGACTCGCGGCGCACCGCGGAAACCGTAAACAATCAGGGCCTCATTGGGCCCGGCCTTTCGATAGAGCCGGGCGGACATCAGGATGATGAACACCACGGCCAGAATCGCCACACCTGCAATCACAACAACCTGCTGATTCATACTTCCCCTGTTTACCTTTCTTCTATGCCGGCCAGTGGGTCTTCCCACGGCCGGACATAGGCAATGCCTTTTTCGTAGCGCGTTACGATGACTTCCGCGCCCCGCGGGATGGCGGCGCCATCCTCGGAACGCGCACCCGTCGCGCGGCGGGTGCCCTCCTGCGAATAGGTCATTTCTCCCGTGCCGCCTTCGCGAATCGGCAAGGTAAGGCGTCCGAGCACGCCAGTCATCCGGTAATCGGCGGGATCGAGTGCGTGGTCGTGGCGCATCAGGACTTTAGTCAGGAACCAGAACACGACTGACGCCGCGCCGATTCCGCTGAGCGTTGCCACCGCGAGCGACGCCACGAACCACACGCCGTAGACGTGCAGCAGCAGGTAGCCCGTGGCGCCGAACCAGGCGAGAAACGCCGCAGTAGTTCCGATGTTGAACCATGGCAGATGCGTGCCGTGTCCGCCGCGAAAATGCGGGAGATGGATGTGCCGGTGACCGGAGAAAAGCGCAAGTGCACTGAGCACAAACCCCACGATGAGGCAGATGAGATAAAGATCGGACCACGTCATTGGCGGCCTGCTGTCTTCTTTTCTGTTGTCTTTCGCGTCAACACGTTTGATTTCGGGCGCAGTACTTCCATCAGGCGCTCGGCGAGCCCGGGGTTTTCCAGGATCTCGCCCAGCAGCACAAGACACGTGCGTGAATCATCGTGACGCGCGAGCGTAAGCAGCGCGTGATGCAGTTCGTGATCGCGCGAGAAACGCTCGGCGCCGGCCACGAGCCAGAGATCGAGCTTGTCTTCAATCGCCCCGAGATCGGAGATCAGTTCGTTGTGATAGCCCTCGGGGTCGTCTACCAGATAGCCAGGATGGACTTTGAAAAAGCGCGCCAGAAGCTGCCGGGTCGAATTCGTCAGGTGCGGCCGCGCGCCGGATTCGATCTGCGAAAGATAACTCTGCGAGAGCGGCTTGCCGAGTTCCTTCTGGATCAGGCGTGAGAGCTCGAGCTGCGAGATTTCGCGGTTCATGCCGCGCAGCGTTCCTTCGACCTCCCGCAGGTACCGCATTTTTTCTCCGAGTGTCATATTGCAATCTGCAATTACTATATTGCAGATTGCAATGGATATCAACGGGAAAGTTTTGCGTGTCATAATCGGCCATGCTTTCGGTGCATCTGGAGAAAGGCATAGTGGAGGTGCGGGAAATCCCGCAACCCACACGTCCGGAAGGCTTTGCGGTTATTCGGTTGCTGCTCGCCGGCATCTGCAATACGGACCTGGAACTACAACATGGGTATTACGGGTTCGCCGGCACGCCGGGGCATGAATTTGTCGGAAAAGTGGTGGCCGCGGACACGCAATCGCTTGTGGGCAAAAGAGTTGTTGGCGAGATCAATCTGAATTGCGGGAACTGCTCCTGGTGCGCACGCGGTCTGGGGCGGCATTGCCCCACGCGCACGGTTCTCGGTATCGTCCGGCATCCGGGCGCTTTCCAGGAGTTTCTGACGCTGCCGGAGCGAAACCTGCACGTCGTGCCGGATTCCATCTCCGACGAAGAAGCGGTGTTCGTGGAACCGCTGGCGGCCGCCTGCGAGATTCTGGATCAGGTGCCGCTCGCTGCGGGCGATGAGGTCGCGGTCCTCGGCGACGGAAAGCTCGGGTTGCTGATCGCCCAGGGGCTTCACTCTCACGGGTGCCTCGTGCGCCAATTCGGACGACACCCCGGAAAACTCCGCATCTCGCAATCCCGTGGAATCGACACTGCGGCGGCCGGGACGGAGCCGGCCAAAGCATTTCGTTACGTCGTGGACGCCACAGGATCGCCGGAGGGATTAAAGACGGCGGTGAGAATGACAGAACCGCGCGGAACCATCATCCTGAAATCCACCATCCACGGAGAGGTCCCGATCGACACCGCGCCGGTGATCGTCGACGAACTCACGCTGGTCGGTTCGCGCTGCGGACGCTTCGAACCGGCAATCGAATTATTGAGGAGTAGAGCGGTGGATGTGAAGCCTTTGATCTCGGAAAGGATGGAACTGAGCGATGCAGCCCGCGCCTTCGATTTCGCAGCTCAGCGCGGAGTGCTGAAAGTGCTGCTGGCGGGCTAACGTTTCGGCTTCGGACGCCAGTTCGAAAACTTCGCCCCGAAAATACCAATGGCCGCCATGGCGATCACAATCACCGCCATTGGCAGCCACAGTTGATGCAGATAGCAATAAACCAAAGCGCCTGCGGCTGCCAGTAACACGAAGCAGCCGCAGGCGCACATTCTTTCGGACTCGTCTTAGCGGCCGACCGCGGCGAGCGCGAAGGCCTTTGCCGCGCTCTTCAGCGCTTCCGCTTTATCCGTCCGCTCCCAGGTGAAGCCTTCACCCTTGCGGCCGAAGTGACCGAACGCAGCCGTCGCCTTGTAAATCGGACGGCGGAGCTGCAGATGGTCGATGATGCCTTTCGGCGTGAGCGGGAAGTTCGCGCGAACCAGCTCAGTGAGCTGCGCGCTCGAGAGCGAACCGGTTCCGAAGGTATCCACCATAACCGAAACAGGCTCGGCCACGCCGATCGCGTACGCCAGCTGCACTTCGACGCGCGTCGCAAGACCGGCGGCCACGATATTTTTCGCGATATAGCGCGCCATGTAGCACGCAGAGCGGTCCACCTTCGTCGGATCCTTGCCCGAGAACGCGCCACCGCCGTGACGGCCCATGCCGCCGTACGTGTCGACGATAATCTTGCGTCCCGTCAGGCCGGTATCGCCATGAGGTCCGCCGATAACGAAACGGCCGGTCGGGTTGATGTGGTACTTCGTGTTCGCATCCACCATGCCCTGCGGCACTACGGTGTCGATGACCCACTTGCGGACATCGGCCCGCAACTGCTCGGTCGAAACCTCGTCGGAATGCTGGGTGGAAACCACAATGGCGTCAATGCGGGTCGGTTTGCCGTCCACATATTCGACCGAAACCTGGCTCTTGCCATCGGGGCGGAGATAAGTCAGTTTGCCGGACTTGCGAACTTCGGAGAGTTTTTCGCAAAGACGGTGCGCCATCTGAATCGGCAGCGGCATCAGCTCGTCAGTTTCATCACAGGCGAAGCCGAACATCAGGCCCTGGTCGCCGGCGCCACCCGGATCAACGCCCATGGCGATATCGGGCGACTGGCCCTGAATTGTGTTGAGGACGCCGCAGGTCTTCGAATCGAAGCCCATTTCCGCGTTCGTGTAGCCGATGTCGCGGATGGTGTCGCGCGCAATCTTCGGCACATCGACGTAGCAATTGGTGGTGATTTCACCGGAAACAACGCAGATGCCGGTGGTAACAAGAACCTCGCAGGCCACACGGCCCGTGGGATCCTGCGCGAGAACCGCATCCAGCACGGCGTCGGAAATGTGGTCAGCTACTTTGTCCGGGTGGCCTTCGGTGACCGACTCGGACGTAAAAAGATACTTCTGGGCGTCTGCCATGAACTCTCCAGTTATTTATATGAGAACCGATGGGCAGGATGCACTGGGCGCACCCCGGACCAAATTCCCATTCTACCAACCAGCGGCGGCCGGGTTAACTACAGATGACGGAACGGTACCAGACAGGGTTCCAACGGGCGATCTGGTACTCCGAGCGGACCGGACGGTAGCCATTTAGCCGCAATCCGGTTAGACGGATAAACGTAGCTATTCAGCATGAGGACGCTTCTGATCGGAATCGTGTCGGTTGCCGCCCTCGCGCAGACTGCGTCCTTCGAGGCCGCGACCATCAAGCCTGCCGGCCCGGAAGAGACCGGGATCTCAGGCGGGGACGGACGCAATGGCGTACTGAAGATCTGGAACATGAACCTGCGGCAATGCATCGGCTCCGCCTATCGAGTGCCGGAGTCTCTCGTGGTCGGTGGGCCGCCCTGGGTTCGCACGGTGGGATATGACATCCTGGCGAAGGCGGATCAGCCGTTGAATGAAGCAGAGCTGTTTCTTATGCTCCGTCCGCTCCTCGAAAACCGGTTTCAACTGAAGGTTCACCGCGAATCAAGAACCGTACCGGGCTATGCTCTGACGGTGGCAAAAGGCGGCATTCTGGCGAAGGTTTCGGATCCCGCACGGCATTCGAGTTCCAACGGAGGACGCGGTTTCATCGACTCCGCAGGTAACGGTTGGGGCGCGCTGGCGATCCGGCTCACTGGACTGCTGGGTCGGCCGGTCGTCGACGAGACAGGCGACAAGAGGCACTTTGAATTTCATCTTCGCTGGACGCCGGATGAAGTACTTGCCGGCGGAACCTCACCGAATCCGGAAGCCCCTTCTTTGCTCACGGCACTGCGGGAACAACTGGGGCTGAAAGTCGAAGCCAGGAAAGTGCAGGTCCAGGTGATCGTGGTGGATCACGCGGAACCGCCCTCCGCCAACTGAGCGGATTTCGTTAAGCGCTTTGGGCGCTCTCCTGCCGCAGGCAGTTCATGATCTCGCGGTAGAACTCCGGATGTGAGTTCCACGTCTGCGAAGTCACCATCCGGCCGTCCCGCACGGATTCCTCCGTGCACCAGGTACCGCCCATCGTCTCGACTTCCCAGCGGATATGCTCGTAACACGTGACGCGCTTGCCGCGGAGAAGATCGGCGGCGGCCAGGATCTGAATCCCGTGGCAGATGGAGAAAATCCAATTGCCCTGTTTTGCGAATTCCTGGGTGAGGGCGATCAGCTTCTTGTCATTACGCAGATATTCGGGCGCGCGCCCGCCCATGATGAGCAGGGCGTCGTAATCGGAGGCTTTGGCTTCGGCAATCGTGATATCGGAAGACATGCCGTAGCCTGGCCGCTCAATATAGGTATCCCAGCCGGGCTCAAAATCGTGAACCACCAGATGCATGCGCCGCTTCGAAGGCGCGGCGACCACAGGAGTGTAGCCCTCTTCGCGAAGGCGATGAACGGCGTAGAGGGCCTCGTAGGATTCGCCGCCATCGCCGGTAATGATGAGAACTTTGCGCATAGGATTTGTAGTTATCTTATGCCATGCGCTACGCAGCAGTCAGGCCATCCGGCGGCGCTGGTATTCGTCGAAGCTGACAGCCAGGATAATCACGAGTCCAATGATGATCTGCTGCATGAAGGGCGAAATGCCGAGCAGGTTGCAGCCGTTGCTCAGCAGCCCCATAATCATCGCGCCGATTACCGTGCCGATCACGGTTCCCTGCCCGCCGTTCAGGCTGCCGCCGCCGATGACGACCGCCGCGATGACGTTCAGTTCGTAGCCAAGTCCGGCAGTGGGCTGACCGGTCACCAGCCGTGCGGATTCAATCATGCCGGAAAGCCCCGTGAGCGCACCGTTCAGCGCGTAGATCAGAACCGTATAGAGGCCAATGCGGATGCCCGCGCAGCGCGCCGCCTCCATATTGCTGCCGATTGCATAGGAATAACGGCCGAGGCGCGTGTACTTCAGGATCAGGTACACGAGTACGGCGACAGCCAGCACGAAAAACAGCGGCACGGGAATCTGCAGAATATTGCCATCCGCGAGAAAACCGAATTCGTGTGGGAGATCGGCAACCGGGATGCCGCCCGTGATCAGCAGAACCAGGCCGCGGAATGCGCCGAGCGTGCCCAGCGTCGCAATGAACGGAGGGATACGCAGGACAACCACCGCCGCGCCGTTGAAGATTCCGCACAGGGCGCCCACCGCAATCGCCCCGAGCACCGCGACGCCGATGGGAAGATGGGCGGCAATCAGCATCGTGCCGCACACGCCGGTCAGCCCCACCATCGACCCGACTGAAAGGTCAATGCCACCGGACACCATCACGACCGTCATGCCGATCGCCATGATGATGATCACGGCCGTCTGGCGAATCACAGCGGAAAGGTTCCCTACTGTCAGAAAGTAGGGCGACGCGATGGCCAGCCCGATAAACAGGGCGATGAGGGTCGCAAACGGAAGAAACTTCTTCAGCAGATCTTTCATGCGGCGTACTGCATCACCTTTTCCTGAGTTGCGCCCGCAGCGGGCATGATTGTCACGAGTTCTCCGCGCCGCATCACGCCGATGCGATGGCTCATCCCGAGGAGTTCCGGCAGATCGGACGAAATCATGAGGATCGAGCCCCCCGCTGAGATGATTTCGCTCATCAGCAGATAAATTTCGGCGCGCGTTCCGAGGTCCACACCCTGCGTCGGTTCGTCGAGCAGAAGAACGGACGATCCGGCGAACAGCCACCTCGCCAGCAGCGCCTTTTGCTGATTGCCGCCGGAGAGCCGCCCAATCGGCATGTCAGGCGCGCGCAGCTTAATGCGAAGGCGCGCGATCAGTTCACCGCATCGCCGCGCTTCTTCGGAGAGGCGAAGTACGGGGCCGCTGCGAAACGAATCCAGCGCGGCAATCGAGATGTTTTCCGAGACCGGCAGTTCCGGCAGAATCCCGACGCCCTTCCGGTCTTCCGTGAGATAGCCCAGACCGGCCACGATTGATTCACGGATCGAGCGGAAGTGGACGGGCCTGCCGCGCAGGGACATCGAACCGGATTGGAATGGATCGAGGCCGAAGATCCCTCGCGCAACCTGGGTGCGGCCGGCGCCGACGAGCCCCCCGAGCCCCAAAATTTCACCGCGATGCAGCGTGAAGGA
>DASZVV010000485.1:0-2792 GCA_035546955.1 Bryobacteraceae bacterium | reverse complement strand
GCGGCCGGGCAGCAGCTGCAGTTCAAGTCCGTACTGAACGCGCCGATCCTGGATCTGATGCTGAACGGCGGCAACGCCGTTTCCACCATCGGACGGTTGGGCGCGGGTCCCGGCATTTCCCTGTCATTTCTGGTGACGGCGCTCGTGTGCGGCTTCGCGGCGCTGTGTTACGCGGAGCTCGCCTCGATGATCCCCATCGCAGGCAGTGCGTACACGTACGCCTACGCCACGCTGGGTGAGATATTCGCCTGGATCATCGGCTGGGATCTGATCCTCGAATACGCCGTTTCCAATATGGCGGTGGCGGTCGGGTTCTCGAATTACTTCAACGATTTTCTCGATAACGTCCTGCACCTGCATCTGCCGGCGGCAATTGCGAAATCGCCGATCGGCCCGGGCGGCGTTCCGAGCGGCAGCTACTTCAACATCATGGCGCTCGTAATCCTGCTGGTGCTGACCTGGCTGCTGGTGCGCGGCATCCGCGAGAGCGCCAGCGCGAACAATGCGATGGTCGGGATCAAGATCGCGGCGATTCTGATCTTCGTCATCGGCGCCGCTCACGCTGTGAACACCGCAAACTGGCATCCCTTTCTCCCGAACGGATTTTCGGGAATGCTGACGGGCGCCGCGATCGTCTTCTTCACCTACATCGGCTTCGATTCGGTTTCCACCGCCGCCGAGGAATGCCGCAATCCGCAGCGCGATATGCCGATCGGCATCATCGCGACGCTTATCGTCTGCGCGGCGCTGTACATTGCGGTGGCGCTGGTGCTGACGGGAATTGCGCACTGGTCCACGCTCAACACGGACGCGCCGGTGGCGGACGCCCTGAAGCATCTCGGGATGAACCGGATTCGCGGCTGGGTGACAGTCGGAGCATTGGTCGGAATGATTTCGTCGCTGCTCGTGTTCCAGTACGGCCAGGCGCGCATCTGGTTCGCGATGTCCCGTGACGGTCTGCTGCCGAAGCTCTTCTCGAAAGTGCATCCGAAGTTCGAGACGCCGTATGTCAGCACCTGGATCGCGGGACTGGTGGTCGGGATTCCGGCGGGGATCTGGGATATCGACACGTTCGCCGATCTTTCGAACATCGGAACACTCTTCGCGTTCATAGTAGTGTCAGCCGGCGTGCTGGTGCTCCGGAAGACGCAACCGGATCGGCCGCGGTCGTTCCGCGTGCCGTGGTGCCCGGTCATGCCGGTCATTTCGATTGTGTTCTGCCTGGTGCTGATGCTGGCGCTGCCGCTGATCACGTGGCTGCGGTTTGTCATCTGGCTTTTCGTGGGACTGGGAATCTACGGGATGTTTGGCCTGAAACACAGCGTGATGGAGAAAGGCTCGAAATGAAAATGAGAGGCATCGTTTTATTGCTTTTGGCGTTTGCGGGCGGTCTCTGGGCCCAGAGTCCGGACTGGACCGAGCCATTTCCGCCGCACAAAATTGCGGACAACCTGTATTACGTCGGCAGCAAGGGGTTGGCGTCGTATCTGATCACCACGGCGCAGGGAAATATCATCATCAACAGCAGTCTCGAAAGCTCGGTGCCGTTGATCAGGACGAGCGTGGAGAAGCTGGGTTTTAAATTCGGCGATACGAAAATTCTGCTCATCAGCCATGCGCACTGGGATCACGATGCCGGCAGCGCCGCGCTGAAGAAGGCAACCGGCGCGCAGTACATGGTGATGGACGCCGACGTGCCTGTCGTCGAAAGCGGGGGCAAAGAGGATTTCCAGTACTGGAATCAGCCGAACACGTTCTATCCGCCGGCGAAGGCGGATCGGGTTCTGCATGACGGCGACAAAGTCACCCTCGGCAACATCACGTTGACCGCGCACAAAACGCCCGGCCACACGAAGGGCTGCACCACATGGACATTCCAGACAACGGATAAAGGCAAGACCTATAACGTGGTGATCGTCGGAAGCCCGAACGTGAACGCGGGATACAAGCTGGTGAATAATACCCGTTATCCGGAGATTGCGAAGGATTACGAAACGACGTTCCGCGTGCTGAAATCGCTGCCCTGCGATATTTTCCTCGGCGCTCATGGCGATTACTACGGGATGCTGGCGAAGTATCCGAAGCTCCAGGCAGGCGGCGCGAATCCGTTCATCGACCCTGCCGGATACAAGGCGTACGTTGCGGAGCGCGAGCAGGCGTTCCGGACGGAGTTGAAGAAGCAATCAGGGCAATAAGCCGGTGAGATCGCGCCGCATCCTTTTCGCGCTCGCGGCCGGCATCATTCTGGTTTATTTCCTGGTGTTCGTGCGGCAAAGCGTCGGCCGCTATTTCGATTTCGACGACATGATGAATCTGGGCACGGCGTGGGAAGATCCGATCTTTCACGCGCTGCGCCCGGCCGGCGCGCTGTTCTACCGGACAATCTACACATTCGCCGGTTTCAATCCGCTTCCCTTCCGGATTGCCGATATTGCAATCGCCATCCTGAATATCGCGCTCGGCGCGTGGTTCGTGAAGCTGATCTCGGGATCGGACCGGGCTACTGCACTCGCAGCGCTGCTGTTCGCATTTCACCCCGGGATCATCGACGCGTGGTTTCGCACTGCGATCATTTACGATCTGCTCTGTTTCCTGTTTCTGTACCTCGCCGCTTGCCTGTATATCGCGGCGCGCGCACGCGGCCAGGAAATCGGACGGGCACGGGCCGCCGTGATTCTGCTCTCCTATGCGTGCGCTCTCGAATCCAAGGAAACAGCCGTCGTTCTGCCGGCATTTCTGCTGGCCTGGGAGCTGCTTTTCGGCCGGTTGCGCTGGCGTAGCGGCTGGCTGAT
>DASZVV010000484.1:0-2504 GCA_035546955.1 Bryobacteraceae bacterium | reverse complement strand
CTGCACCGCGACGCTGCTCCCCAAAGCGTCGCCTCACGAAGCGGGCGAGGTTGCGGGACCCGGCGGCAAGCGGCTCGGACTCCTCGATTGGGGCCGTTACGCCGAGTACTTCACGCGGCCAGGTCTCGGAAAGCTTCTCTGGGAATTCTTCTTCTTCGCGTTTCCTTTTGCCCTGTTCATCGGTGGATTTGCGCTGTTTGCGAGCAAGCGTTACGTTTGGGACGGGCGTCCGGTCGGCGCGAAGGAGGTGGGATACATCTTCGCCTATGTGGGATTGCTCGGCATTATCCTGCAGGGTGGGCTCATCGGACGTCTCGTGAAACGCTTCGGCGAGCGCGCGCTCGTTCGCACTGGCTATCTTTCTACGGGAATCGGCTGTGCGCTCATCGGTTTTTCGCGAACAATCGGCCAGTTGCTGGGCGCCAGCACTGTTAACTCCTACGGAATGGGAGTGTTGCGGCCGTCCATCACAGCGCTCATCACGCACAAAGCGGGCCGGCACGAGCAGGGAATCGTGCTGGGCCTCACGCAATCCATAACATCGATCTCTTCGGTCATTGCGCCGGCGATTGCGGGCGCGATGATCGGCCGAAATTGGCTGCTTGGCTGGGCGCTGCTGACGGCGGCCTTTGCGTTCGGTGGATTAATCCTCAGCTATTCGGGACAGCCGGAGTAGGCTCTTCGGCGCGCTCCAGGTAACCTTCGCAACGCAGCACAGGCAGCCGCGGATATTTCGGGAACCGCGGATCCGTTTTCGAGAGCAGGCACAGCAGGAACACGCTGCCGCGATCGTTACGGATTTCCCGCATGTGCGCGCAGCTCGGGCACAGTCCCTGCATCCTCAGCCATCATACGCGCCAGGATTTCCAGTGCGATCTGCTTGCCGCGCTCGCCGATTTCTCCCACCGGCCCCACGCACGCCGGGCATCCCGCTTCGCAGCCGCAGCCTTCGATCAATTCACGGGATTGCCGCAGCAAATAATCGCTCAGACGGTAGAGGGGAGCGCTGAGACCGACGCCGCCCGAGTAACTGTCATACAGGTAAAGGTTTGGCGACCATTCGAGCAGTCCGCCGGAAAGATCTTCCGTCATGGCGACTCCCAGATCGCGCGGATCGCACATCAGCAGCAGCGATCCCACGGTGCGGAACGCATTTCCCAGGCCGCTCAGGCCGCACTGACGCTCCGACGCGCTGTATTCGGTCATCGCTTCGAGAAACGCCGACGGAAAGTGCATCCAGAAAGCGGTTGTGTGGACCTCCTGCTCCGGCATCGAAAGCTTGCCCGCGCCGATGTTCTCCATCGTGTAGAAGCGGATTTTCTTGAATCCGACGATCTGCCGGTTCAGCCGCACATCCCCGTGGACCCGCTCTACTCCGCAGCTTCCAACCGGGCCCTTGTCGAATTCGCGCAGCGGTTTCACCTGAGTGTAGTCGATCGCGTCCGTGTAATAGTCGGACTCCACCCGCTTTACGTAGGCCTTCCGCTCCTTGTAATCGAAGCGCTCCACGTGGAACTGCTTCGCCTCGTGCAGGTAGATCGCTTTCTCGTGCAGGGTAGTGAGGGCAGTGGTGAACGATACCTCGCCGATGATCTTCGGCTCGAGCGTAATATCCACCACAACGAAGTTATCGCTCGAGACCGATCGCAGGCTCACCGCGTCGGCAGGGTAGCTGTCGGATGTCCAGTGCCACGCATCACCCGATGCGTGCAGATAGCCGGCCTCGGCGAGAAATGCGCACAGATCCGCCGTATCGTGCGGCCCGAATTTTTCGCCGGTTCGAAGCGGGAGCTCGAACACCGCACATTTCAGGTGACTGAGCAGCACTTCGAGATTGTCCGGATTCACATAGGCATGTTCAGGTGACCGCTCGAATAAATACTCCGGATGCTCCACAACGTATTGATCGACCGGCGCGCTCGATGCCACCAGAATCGCGAGCGAGGCCGTGTTCCGGCGGCCCGCGCGTCCTGCCCGCTGCCAGGTCGACGCAATGGTCCCCGCATATCCGGCCATCACGACCGCGTCGAGTGAGCCCACATCGATCCCGAGTTCGAGAGCGTTCGTGGCCACCACCGCCCGGATATCGCCCGAGCGCAGCCGCTGTTCAATCTCCCGGCGTTCGCGCGGCAGATAACCGCCGCGATAGCCCCGCACGGATTCCGTCGGAACGCGGCCCTTATCGCACGCATCCTTCAGATACGTCACCAGAATTTCGGTTGCCAGTCGGTTATTCGCGAACACCAGCGTCTGTTGATGGTGATCCAGCAGTTCCTGCGCAATCCGCCGCGATTCGTTAATGTAGCTCCGCCTGATGCCCAGCTGCCGGTTCACGACCGGCGGGTTGTAACAGATGAAAACCCTCTCGCCCGCGGGAGCGCCGTTGCGTTCGATCGACTCGAAGGGCGCTTCCATGAGAGTCTCCGCGAGTTCTCTTGGATTGGCGATCGTCGCCGAACACGCCACGAACTGCGGCTTCGATCCGTAGAATTCGCAGAGGCGGG
>DASZVV010000483.1:0-1653 GCA_035546955.1 Bryobacteraceae bacterium | reverse complement strand
GCTGGCGGGGGCGATCGTGATCGGCGTCATGATCGTGCTCAATCCGGAGCGTTCGGAACTCTATCCCTGGTTCGTGGCGCTGGCGCTGACGTTCGGCGTGTTTCTGATTCTGCCGATCGGTGGCGCCGATATGCCGACGGTGATCGCGCTGCTGAATTCGTACGCGGGATTGTCGTCATGCGCGATGGGCTTTGCGCTCGATAACAAGCTGCTGATTATTGCGGGAGCGCTCGATGGATCGTCCGGCTTCATTCTTTCCGTGATCATGTGCAAGGCGATGAACCGGTCGTTTACGAACGTGTTGTTCGGCGGTTTCGGCGCAGTGCAGACGGCAGCGGCGGGAAAGGAAACACGGCCGGTGCGTTCGGCGTCGGCGGAAGAAGCGGCGCAGATTCTGGAAACCGCGGGCAGCGTGGTGATCGTCCCGGGCTACGGGATGGCGGTGGCGCAGGCGCAGCACAAGATCCGCGAACTGGCGGACGCGCTCACGAAAAAGGGCGTGGACGTCAGGTTCGCGATTCATCCCGTGGCGGGACGCATGCCGGGTCATATGAATGTGCTGCTGGCGGAAGCGGATGTCTCCTACGACAAGCTCATCGAAATGGAAGACATCAATCCGGAAATGGGGATGACGGATGTGGTGCTGATCGTCGGCGCAAACGATATTGTGAATCCGGCGGCGGAAACCGATCCCACGAGCCCCATCGCGGGCATGCCGATTCTCGCGGCGTACAAAGCGCGCACCGTGATGGTGATCAAGCGCAGTATGGGCGTGGGGTTTGCGGGCATCGACAACGATCTTTACTACCGCCCGAACACGATTATGCTGTTTGGCGACGCCAAGGCTTTCACGACAAGCCTGGTGAAGGAACTCGCGGCGGCGTAGAATGCGGGCGGCTGCAATTTTCGGCGTGATGCTGCCGGCAGCGGCATTCGCCCAGACTGTTCCGCGGCCAACTTTCGAAGCGGCGGCGATTCATCTGGTGAAGGACTGCCGGGGCGACCGCAGCCTTCTCTCGCCGGGGCGACTGAACATTCCCTGCGTTTCGATCCGCGCGCTCATCCGCTCTGCTTACGGCATTTTTGGCGCGGATGGCAAGATCGCGCCACGACGTCTCGACGTCATCGGCGGGCCTGCCTGGCTGGATTCGGAACTGTACGCGCTGGACGCGAAGGCGGAGGGCGCGGCCTCACTCGACCAGACTGCGGGCCTGATGCTGCAGTCGTTTCTCGAAGATCGATGTAAACTCAAAGTGCATCGCGAGGCGCGCGAGACACCTGTCTATGCGCTGACGGTCGCGAAGGGCGGTCCAAAGCTGAAGGAATCGACGCCCGATAGCTGCACTGTGCTGGATCTGAATCATCCGCCGACGGATCCGCAGGCGGTTCCGTGCGGTTTTCCCGTGACGCGGATCAACAACGGAAACCTCGTCGCCGATGCGCGCGGCATCACGATGACGGAATTTGCGGCGCGAGCACTGGGGCGCGTGGATAGACCGGTGGTCGATAAGACAGGGCTGACGGGCCGTTACGACGTTCATCTCGAATACGCGATCGGCGGACCGATGCGCGTCAACGGCGGCGAAGCTCCGGATATATCGCTGCCGGCCAATCCCGCCGGAGCGTCGATGTTCTCTGCTGTGGAGTCGCTTG
>DASZVV010000482.1:0-22346 GCA_035546955.1 Bryobacteraceae bacterium | reverse complement strand
GCCGATATAAACACCCACTCGCACCACATCAGCCAGAGTCGCCCCCGCGCCCTCCAGCACAAGCTTCACGTTGTTGAGCACCATCCGCGTCTCATGCCGGATGTCACCCGTCTTCAGCTCGTTCGTCACCGGATCCACCGCCACCTGACCCGACACGAAAATAAAATCGCCCGCCCGCACCGCAGGCGTGTAAGGCCCGCGCGGAGCGGGCACACCGGGAGGAGTCAGACGTTCAATCATGGCTGTTTAATGTCCTTCCGCTTCAAGTAATCGTTCCGCTTCGATGGCCGCCATGCAGCCCGCGCCGGCCGCCGTGATCGCCTGCCGGTAAACCCGATCCTGCACGTCCCCCGCATGGAAAACGCCGTGAATATTGGTCCGCGCACCGCCGGCCGAGAGAATATACCCGTCCGGATCGAGATTGATCTGCCCCCGGAACACCTTCGTATTCGGAATATGCCCGATCGCGACGAAGAAACCATCCACGTCCCGCATATACGTTTCGCCGGTTTTCAGATTCTTCAGCCGAACCGCCGTCACAATATTCTCCGACACATCGAAAACCTCTTCCACCACCGTATTGGTGAGAAATTCAATCTTCGGATTGGCCTTCGCGCGCTCCAGCATAATTTTCGAAGCACGGAACGTATCCGTACGGTGCACCAGAGCGACCGTGCGGCCGAACCGCGTCAGGAAGTTTGCTTCCTCCATCGCGGAATCGCCGCCGCCGATCACCATAATCTGCTTGTCGCGATAAAAAAACCCGTCGCAGGTCGCGCACGAGCTCACGCCGTGTCCGATCAGCTTCTGTTCTGACGGCAGATCGAGCCATCGCGCCTTCGCGCCCGACGCAACAATCAGCGTCCGAGTCACAATCCAGTCGTCATCCACCCGCAGCCGGAAAGGCCGCTGCGAAAGATCGGCTTCCCTGACCTCGCCATCCAGATACGTCGCGCCAAAGCGCTCCGCCTGCTTCCGGATATTCTCCACCAGGTCCGGCCCGTTGATCCCTTCCGGAAAGCCGGGAAAATTCTCCACCTCAGTCGTCAGCGAAAGCTGCCCGCCGATCTCCAGGCCCTTGATCACAAGCGGTTTCAGTCCCGCTCTCGCGGTATAAACGGCGGCGGTGTTTCCGGCGCAGCCGCAGCCGATAATCACAACGTTATGCATTTGGGTTTAAGTTCTGAGCCTATCAGATGCGCCTGAGGCCATTCAGGATGATCTGCGCTTCCGCGGAATCGAGCACCACTCCCGCCTGGCAGCAAGGCCCGCGCGGAATCCGGCTGCCATGCGGACACTCCGCCGGATGCCCCAGCAGCGAGCACATGCGGTCCGTCACCTCCGGGCTCAGGATGTGCTCGAACTTGCACGCGCTCGATTCAATCTCCGCCTCATCATGAATCCCCAGCACGTCGCGGAACAGCCGTTCCGCCAGCCGGTGACGCCGGATTACATCGCGGGCCCGAGCCTCGCCCGCCGGCGTGAATTCGCCCTCGCCATCTTTTACCGTGACCAGTCCGATGCCCGCCATCGTGTTCAGCAGCCGCCGCCACTGCACCGGCGTAAAATCGTGCGACTCCACATGCGTGCCGGGCTCGCCGCGCGTCCACAGATGCTCCAGCACTTCGTCGAAATCCTGGTTTTCTTCCGCCGAAAAAATCTGCTGCTCTCGAATGCGTCCATGATCGAGCAGCACACGCCGGTCCGCCAGCCGCCCCGCATTCTCATCGTGCGTCACCATCACGATCGTCCGCCCCTGATCGTGCAGCCGCCCCAGCAGATCGAAAACGATCCGTTGATTCTCGGCGTCCAGATTGCCTGTGGGCTCATCCGCCAGAATGATCTTCGGATCGTTCACCAGCGCCCGCGCAATCGCCACGCGCTGCTGCTCGCCGCCCGAAAGCTGCGACGGCAAATGCGTCGCGCGCTCCGCCAGATCCACATGCTTCAGCGCCGCCAGCGCCTCGTCTTCATCCGTCATGCTATGGAAAAACTGCGCCAGCATCACGTTTTCGAGCGCGTTCAGATGCGGCACCAGATGAAACTGCTGAAAGATGAACCCGACTGTCTCCGCCCGAAACCGCACCAGTTCTTTGCGGCTCAGCTTCGAGGTGTCCGTGCCGCCGATCAGCACCTGGCCTTCGGTCGCCTGATCCAGACAGCCGATCAGATTGAGCAGCGTGGTCTTCCCCGAGCCCGAAGGACCCATGATCGCGATCCACTCGCCGGCGTCCGCCGTGAACTGAATCCGGTCAACCGCGCGCACGGCCGCGGAGCCGCTGCCATACACCCGCGAAACGCCGGCCAATTCAATAAGCGCGCTCATTCTCTCCTGTCTCATTCTCCACGCAGGATAACGGCAGGCTGAATATTCCAGATACGCGCCGTCGCCATCGCCGTCGCCGCCGTCGCCACCACGAGCATAACCGCACCCACACCCGCCAGCACGCGCCAATCGAGCTGCACATGAAACGCGCCGCCAAAAATCTCACTGCCGATCGCCGCTGCCGCAAAAACGCCGACCGTGTAACCGATAGCCGTCGCCGCCACCGCCAACGTCGCCGATTCGGAAAGGAAAAACGCCGCAATCCGCTGCTCCGCGCCGCCCAGCGCCTTCATGATCCCGATCTCTTTCGCCCGGTCGATCACCATCTCACTGAAATTACTGGTCACGCACAACGTCGTGATGGCGAGAATCAGCAGCGTCAGCAGCGCCAGCGCCGCGCGCATCTTCACAACCACATTGGATTCCGTTCCCGCCACCGCGCGCACGGTCCTGATATCCGCCGCGGGAAATTCTACCGCCAGCTTCGCCCGAATCGCGTCCAGCCGTTCACCCGGCGCCTCAATTTCAATCGCGCTCGCCGCATTGTGAATGCCCGCGAGCGACGCCGCCGTCGCGAAATCGACGATGATCTCCCGATCCTCCGGACCGCCGGTCGTCACAACACCGCTCACGTGGCAATCGAGAACGGCCGTCCCCATCGCGAGGCCGAGCGATTCGCCCGCCAGGCACTTGCCGGGGCCGATTTCGCTGCTCCCGGTCACATGCCAATACGGATAACCAGCCGTCACACCCGCCACCGCAACCGCGCGTCCATCGATCTGCGCGCTCGTCACCAGCACGGGACGCGCATCCGCTCCCTCGCGTTTCGCCGCATCCGCCAGCCCCAACGGCACCGTCCCGCCGTTCAGCGGCACTGCCACCAGGTTCGCGCCATACGCGCGGAACTCATCGCGAATCCGCTGCTCGACGGAAGCGTAAATGCCAAACAGCACCGTCGCCAGCGCCGCCGCCACCGCCAGCGCACCGAACGCCAGCAGCAGCCGCTGCCGCCTGTACCGCAGCGCTCTCAAACTGAATCGCAAAAAAAACCCGAAGCGCACGATTACGCACCCTCCCGCAGAATCAATGCCGGCTCCAGCCGGAGCGCCCGCCGCAGCGGTTGCGCCGCGCCCGCGAGCGACACCAGAATCGCCGCCAGCATGATCAGGAACGGCAGCACGGGCGAAATCTCGATCGCATCATGAAATACCGACTGCCCCACCACCCGCGCCAGCCACACGCCCGTCAGCGCCCCGGCAATCCCGCCCACCAGCCCGATCAGCGCAATCTCCGAACCGAGCAGCGTCGCAATCATCCACCGGCCCCCGCCGATCGCCTGCATGATCGCGATCTCGCTGCGACGCTCCATCATTGTCGTCGCCGTCAGACTCCACACGCTCAGAGCCGCCGAAAGCAGCGCCGCCAGCGTAATCAGCCCCATCAGGCCGCTGATCTTGTCCAGCACGCGCCCCTCGGAATCCGCCACGCGCCGCACCGGCCGGGCCTGCGTTCCCGGCATCGCTTCCTGAATCTGCCGCGCAATCGAGCTCACGTAATTCGTGCAGTTCCACTTCTCGAATTCCTTCGGCGTCATGGTCTTCGGATCTTTGCGTGCGAAGTCATCCTCCGGCTTCGTCAGCGCCGCCACATCCACGCGATCCACTACGCCCGGCTTATGCACCAATGCCTGCAAACGCGCGAGCGGCAGCAGCACACGGTCATCCGTCGAATCGCCCGACGAAATCACGCCCGCCAGCCGGCAGCTTTCCCCGAAGACCGAAATCGTCTGCCCCGCGCGCCATCCGTTGCGCCGCGCGATCCCTTCGCCCGCCATGCACGAATCTCCACCGTCAGCCCACACGCCCTGCACCTGCCACGAAGGATTCATCGCACGCAAATTCGCGAACTGCACGCCCACAACCGGCCGCGCTCCATCCTGCGCCGCGAGCGATGGAGACACGCCCGTAATACTCAGCGCCCAGAAAATATGGTGGATGTTCGGAATCAGCGATTCCTGAATTTCATTCGCCGCACCGGCGGTCCCTGCCGTAATGCCGCCCACACCGCCCGTCAACCCAGCCGCGCTCGACGTCACCACGATATTCGCGCCCGCCTGCCGCAGTTCGCGATTCATCTTGTCGCCGATCGAAAGCATCACGCCCAGCATCGCCGTCGCAACCGATGTCCCCAGCGCCACCGCCGCGATAATCAGCGCCTTGCGTTTCGGCGAACGATGAATGGAGTCGCGAACGAAGCGAACGATCATGGCCGTCTATTGTTCCCGGAACATCTTCACACCGCGCTCAAACGCAGACTGTGCGATCACCAGCGTTCCCGCATCCACCCGCGCCTCGAGCGGAATCGGATTGCACCCGCCATGCGTCCCGATGCTCGAAATTACAATATCCGACGCGCAGTTCCGGCAGATCACCTCCGTGCCCTGCTGGTAGTAGCCTTGCGTGCCGCAGATCTCACACGCATCGAACGCCGTCGCCAGCGTCTTGTCCGGCTTCTCGATCACGATAAACCGCACGTGCGATCCCTGATCGTCCACTACGAACCGATGCAGATTGCCGTCGCTCACATCGGCTGCCGGAATCCGCACCGAGCCATTCTCAAACGACACCTGCTTCGGCGTCGAGAGTTCCGTCTGCGCGCGCGCATAAACAAATTCCGCCGTAATCAGCATGATGAATGCACACGAAGCCGCGCAGGAGGTCACCATCCAGAAGCGTTCCCGTTGCGCCGTCCACCGTGCTTTCCGCAGCGCCGCGCCTTCGAGTGCCTCGGTCTTCGGAGCCCGCCGCGCGCGCGATTCGAACAGCACCATCGACGCCGCCAGCGCCACAATCGTAATAAAGAAGAACACGTCGTTCTTCACTACCGGCCCGATCACCGCCATCTCATGGCTGCTGCTCGGCAGCACCTGACTCTCGGAAAGCTCATGCAGCCCTGTGATCGTCAACTGCGCCACCACCACCATCAGGATCACGGTGGTCACGCGGAAAAACTGCTTCAGATTGACCCTGATAGTTCCCCGCACGAAGCTGACCCCAAACAGCACAGCCAGCACAATTCCCAGTATCGCGCCCACCGCCGCCATCACGCCGGAAGTATCCAGCCGCAACGCCGCCAGCATCGTAACGGTTTCGACACCTTCCCGGAAAATCATCAGGAAGACAAACCAGAAAACTCCCCACGCCCCCGCGCCTTCACCGGTCCCTTTTTGCAACCCAGTTTCAATTTCGGACTTCATGTGCTTCCCGTGGCGATTCATCCACACCACCATGGAGCCCACGAACAAAGCGCTCACCAGCAGAACCCAACCTTCATAAGCATCGTCATTGATGCCGATTCTGGCCAGCCCCCATGCGCCAATAAAGCTTGCAGCTACGGCAGTTAGAAGGGCTCTGTAAATCGCGGGCAGCAACTCGAGGCGCCCGATTCGCTTCACATAAGCGACGGCGATCGCAATAACAAGCGCAGCCTCTACGCCTTCACGCAGAGTGATGACGAACGTGGGGATCATACCGGCAAATCAGTTGCAACTCGATTGTACCAGACAACCCGGACCATTTTGATCCGCATTAATGCGGCCCACCGCCCTCACTCCACAATCAGCTTCGCCGCCCCGTTAAAACGCTGGAAATCGGAATACGTCGACCGCACCATATCCTCACGCCGCGTCCCCGGCTCATAACGAACGTTGTAGCTTGCATCCACGGGCGCAAGGAACGGCTCCCCCGCCACCATCACCGTCGAAAAATTCACCACCCAGATGATCTGGGTCACGTTGAGCCGCGCCGGCTGCACCGTGCCCGTTGTCTTCCACTCGATCTGCCGCAGCTCGCTCGTCTTCGCCGAAAACCACGCCGTTCCCTCAAACCCCATTGGATAGCGCTCCACCCCCAGCACCAGGCTCCACAGCTTATCCTTCGCGCCCGCCGAGAACTCCAGCCCGATCTGCTCTTCCCCGCGCGGCGTCGCGCGATGCTGCACCGTTGCATTCCCCGCCGCCAGCAGCGTGCGGGTGGTTCCTACCATCGTCGTCAGGCTTCCCACAGCCCACGAACCCGGCACCTCATTGAATTGCCGGTATTGCCGTCCCGCCAGCCGGATGTTGCTGTAAAACTCCTGGCTATAGACAACCCTCAGATCCGCTTCCACGCTGTCCTGCTCCACCCGCCCCCTCGCTGCTTTGAATCTCTGCATCCGCTCGTGGCACAGCAGATTCGCCGTTGCGCTGAGCCGGCGTTCCAGCTCGTCGCGCAACGCCGCCAGTGCGCCGGATTCCACAACCGGCGTCGTGTCCGCATTCCGCATTGCCCGCGAAATCGACATGGCCGGTTCCGCCACATCCTCCCGCACACACGCGCCCGGCTGCGCGATTCGCACTCCCTGGCTATCCGCCCGCAGCAGTGTCTGCGGTCCGCCGATAATATCCGGCCGGCTCGCGTATTCCAGATTGTTCAGATAGGCCGCCGCACTCAGGGTCGCGTTCGCCGTCACGGAAGAATCCTGCGCAATCGCCTTCTCGATCGCCTCATGCGCCCCCAAAAAGAACGACGCCGTTCCCGCGGGACAATCTCCCGGGCAGCGCTGCTCCCGGCTCGAAATGGTGACATGACCTGCTTCATCGGCATGGGCTTTGAACGCAATCACGCTCACGCCCGCCACACCGTCCCGCATCCCGATGATCGCCACCTCGAGCGCATCCTGCTCTTCCATCGTTCGCCGAAGCGCTTCGTCGCCTGTCCTGCGCATCGCCTCCAGCTCCGGCCCCAGTTTCGCGGGAAGCTCGCGGATGACGCTGGCTGTGAGTTCGTCCAACGATTCCCCAACACGGGAGAGGTCTCGAATTGCATCGAGCGCGTAGAAATCGTTGGCGCGAACAAACCCGGCAGCCAGCGCCACCGACGAGCTCGCGCGCCGCAACTTGCAGATTTCGCGTGAGTCCGTCACCATTCCCCCGTCCTGCAGGTACGAGGAAACCACCTCCTTACTGTCCGCCGCCGCGACCACCACACCCGGACCCACCATGATTACCTCACTGGTGGCAAAAACCATTCCGGGAACGGCTGTTAACCCCAGTAAATAAAGGAGAAATCTGTATTCAGTACGATATCGCACAAACGCAGAATACTGGCTTTCCGGGCACGGGGAAAGTTCTCCACGGATGTAATTCCTGTAGGCAGTCACCTGATCTCTCTGTCAGTCAAATTCCTACACGATTCTCATTCGAAATTTCCCAATCCCGCCGATATGGAAGGATTGTGAAGGGTCTTTGTCTCACAGCATCGGTCGCCGAATCCGCTCCGGTCGTGCGTACCTCGGAGTTGATCTCGGCTCTGTCCTTCGCGCTCGACCTGACCGAGGGCCAGGCCCCCGGCCATTCGCTGCGGAGTTGCATCCTCGGCATGCGTCTGGCGGCTGAGATCGGGCTCGCCGCCGGCGCGCGCTCAGACCTCTACTACGCGCTGCTCCTCAAGGACGCCGGCTGCAGCAGCAACGCCTCCAAACTCTTCCACATCATCAATGCCGATGAGATCCGCGCCAAGCGCGATGTCAAAGACAAAGAGTGGACTCGCCTCGCATGGGAGAGCCTGCGCTATGCGATCGATCACGTTGCCACCAACGCGCCGTTCCTCGAGCGTCTGCGCACTCTGATCAGCGTCACCGCCAGGCGTCACATCAATTCCAAAATTCTGGTGAACATCCGCTGCGAGCGCGGCTCCTCCATCGCGCGGCGCATGGGCTTTTCCGAAGCGGTCGCCAATGGGATCTTTTATCTCGACGAACACTGGGACGGCGGCGGCTATCCCGATGGCCTTCGCGGCGAAGAGATCCCCATCATCTCCCGCATCATGAGCCTCGCCCAGACGCTCGCTGTATTCTATGGCGGTCACGGCGCCGAAGCCGCCATCGCAGCCGCTCACAAGCGCTCCGGGCGCTGGTTCGATCCGTCGCTCGTAAAGGCCGCGGCCTCGCTCCACCAGCGCAAAACTCTCTGGACCGGCCTCGACCGTCCCGACCTCATGCAGCAGGCCGCCGTTCTCGAGCCGCGAGAGCGCGAGATCGTGATGACCGACGCCATGCTGGACAACATCTGCCTCGCCTTCGCCGAGGTGATCGACGCGAAATCGCCGTTCACCTACCGGCATTCGAACGGCGTTGCGGAAGCTGCGGTGGGCATCGCGCGTAACCTCGGTATGCCGCATGGCGAAATCGCCTTCATCCGCCGCGCCGCGCTCCTGCACGATATCGGCAAGCTCAGCGTGCCGAATACGATTCTCGAAAAGCCCGGCCCGCTGACCACCCAGGAATGGGATGTCGTCAAACAGCACCCCAGCTACACGCTCGAAATCCTGCGCCGCATTCCAGGCTTCGGCGATCTCAGCGATGTCGCCGCGGCGCACCACGAAAAACTCGACGGCTCCGGCTACTTCCGCGGCTGGAGCGCCGAGCAGATGAATCTGCCCGCCCGAATTCTCGCCGTCGCCGATATCTACGATGCTCTCGCCGCGCGGCGTCCCTATCGCGACGCCATGCCCGAAGAAGCCGTCTTCGAAATCCTGCGCCGCGATGCGCCAAAAGCACTGGATGCCGAGTGCGTCGAAGCCCTCGCCGCCTGCCGCAAAAACTCCTCGCTGGAAGCGCTGGCATCCGCCGTTCGCTGAGCGGAAAACTGCGGCAACCTAACTCGGCCGCACCGGCATCGCCGCCACCAGCCGCTTCGTGAACTCCTCGCGCGGATTTCGGAACAATTCCTCCGGTGCCCCCGATTCCACAATCCGTCCCTGATGCAGAATCTCCACCCGATGACTGATCGCCGCCACGGAAAGCAAGTCGTGTGAAATAAACAGCACGCTCGTGCCGTCGCGCTGATTCAGTTCCTGGAAAAGCTTCAGGACGCTCGCCTGCGTGATCGCATCGAGCGCGCTCGTCGGCTCATCTGCAATCAGCAGCGCGGGCTTGTGCAGAATCGCCAGTGCGATCAGCAGCCGCTGCCCCTGCCCCGTGCTCAACTGCCCGGCACGCTGCCGCAGAAACTCACCGCTCACCGGCAACTGCACGCTTTCGAGCAGCCGTCCGAAGAAATCACCCGGCGGCAAGCCCGAACCATGCGCCCGCCAGCTCTCCTCAAGCAGCGTCTCCACCCGGAGCTTTTCGTTCAGCGCCGACGCCGGACTCTGCGGCACATACCCAATTCGCCGCCCCAGCACGCCGCGCATCTCCCCGGCCGAAAGCCCGGCCAGTTCGCGGCCTTCAAGACGGATGCTGCCAGTCACCTCGCCGCCCCGGTAATGCAGCAATCGCAGCAGCGAAAGCGCCAGCGTGCTCTTCCCCGATCCGCTCAGCCCCACCAGAGAAACAATCTCGCCCGCCGCAATCCTGCACGATACGTCGTGCAGCACCTCACGCGCGCCGTAACGCGCCGAAATCCGGAATTCCAGAACGCCCGTCTTAGGTTGATCCAAGCCGTTACTCAAAACGCAACCATTCGACATTCCACCACACCGACGGCGGCGCCACCGCGGGCTGCGTGCCTTTCAGTTTGGGCGAGATGGCGCACAGCGCATCCGGATTCACCAGGTAGATAATCGGTTCCTCGTCCACGGCGATTTTCTGCACTTCGTCGAATGCCTTCTTCCGTTGCTCGCGCGAGCCCGACGTTGCCTGGATCTTTTCCAGTTCATCGATTCGGGCCTCCCACGGCGTCGCCGGCGTCTTCTCCAGCAGGTTCCAGGCATGATGATCGCCGGAGCTCATCCACACGTTCAGCACTTCCATCGGATCTGCCTCGATGTTCATCGAGAGCAGCACTGCCTCGTAGTTGAACGTTTTCACAATCCGGTCTACCAGCGAATTGAAATCGAGGGTCACCACGTTGACCTTCATCCCGAGCCTCGCCAGATCGGCCTGAATCAGCGGCGCCATGTGCTCGCGCGGCGCGTTCCCGCCATTCGTGATCAGAGAAAACTCCACCGGATGCCCCGCGCCGTCATAGAGCCCACCGCTCTTCTGCACGAAACCTTCCCTCGTCAGCGCCTTCATCGACGCCATTGGATCGTACGGCAGCGGCTTCAGCGACGCGTTGAACCAGAATTTATTCGCAGGAGAAACCGGGCCCGCCGCCGGATGCGCCCGCCCTCCGTACACCACGCGCGCAATATCCTCGCGATTGATCGCCAGACTCACCGCATGCCGGAACGCCGCCGACTGAAACCATTTCCTCTTCCACGCCGGCAGCGGCCCGCCGGGTGATTCGTTGAACCACATCGATTCCGAATTCATCGATGGCCCCAGCGACTTTGCCGCCCCTGGCATCCCTTTCTCCACGCGATCGAAGCTCTGGGGCTCCAGCTTCTCGACGATATCCTGTTCGCCCCGCAGAAACTTCTCCACCTCCACATCGTGGTTTCCCTGAATCGCCACCCGCACCGAATCGAGATACGGCAACTGCTTTCCGCTCGAATCGTGCTTCCAGTAGTTCGGATTCCGCGCCAGCATCACATATTCGCCTGGCCGGTAGTCGCTGAAGTAAAACGGACCCGCCGACGCCGGCAACTTCGCCATCGCCACGGGCGTGATCGGCAGCGTATCGAATAGCCGGTCTAGTCCCGGCTTCGGACCCGCATACGCAATCGTGATATCGAGCGGCGACGCCACCGCGATCGCCGGATTTCCCGCGAATTTATCGGCGTAGGGGGACGCTGTCTTCGGATCGAGCGCCCGCCGCAGTGTGCGCGCCACATCGTTCGCATCGAGCGGTGAATTATCGGAAAATTTCAGACCACGCCGCAGATGAAACGAGATCGTCCGTCCGTCGTCGCTCATCTTCCAGGATTCCGCCAGTTCCGGCTCCAGCGCATCGGTCGCTCGATTCACCCGCACCAGTACACCTGCCGTCAGATACCGCACCGTGTCGGAGGCATCTTCAATCGCCAGCAGCGGATCGAATGACTTGGGATCCCCCGACACCGAAATCCGCAACTGATTCCGCACCTCGCCGGTCTTCCCGCCGCCGCAAGCCGCGCACCCCATCACCGCACAAAAAAGCACCGTTGCAGCCGTCAGACCTCTTCGCCTCATTCGATTTCCCCCATCGGCGCGGATCCCAGGGTTTCGAGACAAATCATCACCAGAATCAGCAGCACCAGCGGCGTCACAACCCACGGATTCGAACGCACCAGATCCGGGTGCCGCAACTCGCCCAGCAGATTTCCCCACGAAGGCAGCGGCTCCGGCACCCCCAGCCCCAGCAGCCCCAGGCTCGCCTCCGCCAGAATATACGCCGGGACCAGCACCCGGAACTGGGCCAGTGCCACCGACCGCAAATGCGGCCACGCATGCACCATCGCGATCCGCTTCGCCGGAATCCCGCACGCCCGCGCGTGCAGAAGCCACCCGGAATTCTCCAGCCGCCCGATCTCCGCTGCGAACACCCGCCCCGGCCAGGCCCACCCCGCCACTCCCATCAGTGCAAACGTCGCCAGCACCGAAAGAACCGGACTCGTATTCAGCGGCAGTTCGGAACGCAGAATGATAAATAGAAATATCCAGGGCAGCGCGAGGCAAATCGTTGTGAAAACCGAAACCGCCGGACGCAGCACTCTCCTTCCCGCTCCGAGCGGCGCAATCAGCAGCGCAATCGCAATCGACACCGCCGCGGCCGCGGGCGCCAGCACAATCGAAATGCGCGTCGCATAGAGCAGCCGCGAAAAGCGGTCGCGTCCGATCTCATCTGTCCCCAGCAAAAATCGGCCGCCCGGCGGAGCCGAAGGCGCATCGCGAAACTGCTCGCCGTACGAATAGGGTGCAAATACAGGGCCCGCAATCGCGCCCAGCGCGATCACAACGAGAATCACCACTGCCCCGCGCCGAACCCACGTCATACCGGCTCCACTCCATCTACCCAGTCGCCGAATGACGCTACCGCCGCTACAATGAAGGTAATGATCAGCGCGAGTCCGCACAGCAGCGGCAGATCGCGCGCCACCGCGGCTTTCCACGTCAATTGCCCGATCCCCGGCACATCGCAGATCGCCTCCACTGGAATCAGAACCCCGAACGCGGTCACGAACGCCACGCCCATCAGCGCAATTAACTGCGGCACCGCCGGAAGGATTACATACCGCCACGCCAGCGCGCCGCGCCCCACGCCTCGCGCCCGCGCCGCCAGCAGCGCGCCCGATTGATAGAGTTCGCTCCACACCGGGCGCATCGTTCCGTAACCCCGCGGCAGAATCGCCAGCACTGCCGCCAGCGCCACCGGCGCTCCCCACAGGAAGAACGCCAGCGCCATCACGGCAGGCGGAATCGCCAGCAGCAGCCCGCTCACCGTCGACGACCCAACCGCCAGCGCCGGACTCCGCGGCCACACCGCCAGCCACGCCAGCCATCCCCCAAGCAGCATCCCGCCACCCACACCCCACAGCAGCAGTTCCCCGGTCACGCCCGCGCGCTCGCGCAGCAGTTCGCTCACCGGAACATGGAATGAATCCGATTCCCCGAAGTTCCCCCGCACCGCCATCGCAAGATAGCGAAGGTAAAAACGCGGCAGCTCATTCTCGTATTCCCGCCGCGCGTGCATCGCCGCCAGCGTGGCCGCGCTGATCTGCGGATTCCACGCATTGTCGTCAATTTCAAAACCGGGACTGTAGCGCACGAGCGCGGCGGCGAGAAATCCGCCGACCACAACCGCGAGAATCAGCGCAATCAGACTGTGGGTCAGCCGGCGCGCCAGTGTCGAACGCTTTCGGTGCGCCGCACGCCCGTGATCGCTCATGACACAGCGGCGGAGATGGTACTGGATTCAAAATCCGTGTGCGGTCCGGTGAGCGCGATCATCGACGCCCGTTCCTTCTTGCGCTGCTGCTTGCCTTTGTACATGCGGCGGTCGGCTTCCGCCAGCAATTGCTCGGCATCCGTCCCGTCGTCCGGAAAATGCGCGATCCCTACGCTGATTGCCAGATAGCTCGGCTCCGGCGTGGATTCGCCTGCCTTCCGCGCCACGCTGCGCATATGCTCGATCTTCGTCTCCACGTCCTCATCGGCTGTATACGGAATCAGCATCACGAATTCGTCGCCGCCCAGCCGCGCCACATAATCGTTCGGCCCGCAGTGTTCGCGAAGTCCATTTGCCACGATGCGCAGCACGCGGTTGCCCGCCAGATGCCCGAACCGGTCGTTGATCTGCTTGAATCCATCCAGATCCGCCACCACAATTGCCAGCGACGATTCCGTGCGCGCCGCCCGCGAAACTTCGTGATCGAGCGAAAGGAACAGCGACCGCGCATTCGGCAGATTCGTCAGATAGTCGGTCGTGATCGAGGTCTCCATCTGCCGCTGGCTGAGCGCATTCTCGATCGCCAGCGCGACCTTCGAGCTGATTGCCTGCAGGATGCGCAGATTCTCTTTGCTGAACGCGTCGCGCTCCGCCCGGTACAGCGCCAGCACGCCGAGCACGCCATTCACGCCATCGAGCGGCACTGCCAGCGCCGAGCGCAGCGTGCTGTACTTCGTCGGGTCGTTCAGATAACCGGCTTCCACCGACGGATTGCCGTTCAGAATCGCCTTGTTATTCTCCGCCACCCAGCCCGAAAGCCCCTGCCCCACCGGAATCTCGAGAGAATTAAACAGCCGCAGATTTTCGCCGGACACGTACTCGGGCGTCAGCTTATCGTCCCGCCGGATGTAGACCACCACCGTTTCATACGGAATCAAACGCCGCAGCCGCACGCCCACGAACGCCAGCGCTTCCTGCAGACTGAGCGAACTTCCCAGATCCTGCGTCAGTTCGTACAGCATCTGCGCTTCCTGCGTGGCCGCCGCGATGGTAGACATCGCGTCGCTGTCCGTGCCGCTGCTGACCGCGGATGTCTTGCTCTCCGTCGAAATCGCGAATCCCGTCGCCGGCGCCAGACCGCGCTCGATCTTCACGTCCATTGAAAGCTTCACCGTCTTCTCGCCCGGCGCATTCACCGCCATCTGTTCGAGTTCCACATAGCGGCGCTTCAGAATATCCACCACCATCGGATCGAACGCCTTGCCGGACTCTTCGACGACGATCTTCATCGCCTCATCGAGAGGCAGGGCGCGACGGTACTGGCGGTCCGAAGCGAGCGCATCCAGACAATCCACCGCCGAGAGAATGCGCGCTCCCACCGGAATCTCTTCGCCCGAAAGCCCGAACGGATAGCCGGTTCCATCCCACTTTTCGTGGTGCGCCCTTACAATCGGCACCACCGGATACGGAAATTTGACCTCTTCCAGAATCTCCGCGCCCACCACCGGGTGGATCTTCATCTTTTCGAATTCTTCCGGCGTCAACTTGCCAGGCTTCGAAATGATGTGCTCCGGGACCGCGAGTTTACCGATGTCGTGCAGCAGCGCCGCCGCCTGCAATGCGTCCAGCTCTTCCGGCGCCATATTCATGTCGCGTCCGATTTCCGTCGCGTAAATCCGGACGCGCTGCAGATGATCGTGCGTCGTCGAGTCTTTCGCTTCAATCGCGAGCGCCAGAGCTTCGATCGTCCTCAGGTGCAGCCCCGCCAATTCTTCCACGTGCACCTTGTCGTTTTCAAGCCGCGTCAGATGCAGTTTGTAGTTGTAGTAAACGAACCCGACCAGCACCAGGAACACCAGCGGCGCCTGCCAGTTGTGCTGGCTGGTCAACTCCTCCAGCACCAGAATCTGCCATGCCACCATCGCGGCGGCCAGGTGATACTGCATCGCCCAGAAGAACGTCGCCACCCATGTCTTGTAAATCGACTTGTTCTCGGTCAGCGCAACGACCGCCGCCACCAGCACCGTGTTGACGAAAAAGTACACGGCGGCGGTGAGTCCGAGCAGGATGAAGTTGTCCTTGCCCAGAATGTGGAAAAGCGGTCCATGGAAAACTTCGTGACCCGCAACCACGGCCAGACAAATCGACGACGTGCTGAACGCAACCTGAATCAGTCGCGGCCGCGCCTTCGCCTGCCACACGCACTGCACAATCGTTCCCGCCGCTGCGATCGCCAGCGCTTCCGGCAAAGTAAATTGCACAATGCCGACCAGAATGAAAAGGAAATTGACCGAGAGAGTGACCGTCACCATCGGCAGGCGCACCTTCACGCCTGACGTTAAAACGGTAATTACAAAAAAAGGCCAGAACACATACGGCTCCGGCGGGGCGAAATGCAGAAGTTGCAGCGCCAGTCCGATCAACCCGGACGTCAGAACCAGGGCGATGTAAAATTTGGCCCGGAGTGGCATAGCCGTTACAACTGGATGCCTCATAGTAGCACGCCTGGTATCCGTTCCGTAAGTCCTACGGAATCTGAAGTTAGACGTATTTTGGCACTAACCAAAGGGATGAAAGTACCGGCTTAAATCGGGTGTTAACCCCGATACCTTCGGCATCTGCAGTTGCCAAAATGTCACACACGATGGCCCGGAGCTACCCTGCGGGAAAAGGTTTATTCCCGCACGTTAATATTGACAAATCAATTAGTTGGCCCAGAATAGAAGTTACCGAACCCGACTTATGTCGCCGATGCGCCGGAAAAGTGACGAAGTGACGCTCCCTTCGGCGGGAGACGCTCGCCCGCATCCCCCCACATTCGGGCGCAATGTCCAGCAGTTTGATTTTCTCGGAATGCCCGCAATTGTGGCATCCCGCGCCATGCAGCGCATTCTGGAAAAGGTCGAAAAAGTCGCCTGCACAGATTCCATCGTCCTGATCGCGGGCGAAAGCGGCGTCGGCAAGGAGCTGATCGCCCGGGCCATCCACCACTTTTCAAACCGCAAAGACCGGCCCTTTGTCGATGTCAATTGCGCCGCCTTTCCGGAAAATCTGGTCGAAAGCGAGCTTTTCGGCTATGAAAAAGGCGCCTTCTCCGGTGCCGATACCGTTAAGCCCGGCATGTTCGAAGCCGCCGCCAACGGGACCATTTTTCTCGATGAAATCGGCGAGCTCGAAGCCCGTATGCAGGCCAAATTGCTCCGCGTGCTCGATGGCCAGCCCTACTTCCGCCTTGGCGGTACCCGAAAAATCCAGAATGCCGCGCGCGTCGTCACCGCCACAAACACCGACCTCCGCGAATCCGTTCAGCGCGGCTCCTTCCGCGCCGATCTCTTTCATCGCCTCGACGCCATCGAACTCCGCGTCCCCCCGCTCCGCGAGCGCGTCGACGATATCCCGGCGCTCTGCGAATATTTCCTCAGCCCCTCCGGCGCTTCGCTCCGCGATGACGCTCTCGAGTTGCTGAAGGCTTATTCCTGGCCAGGCAATATCCGCGAACTGCGCAACATCCTCAACAAGGCCGTCGTTTTCGCCGATAGTCCTGTCCTGACTCCCGGTGATCTTCCGCCTTCCCTGCAGGGCAGCGCCACGCCCGACCCCGGCTATTCGCTCGAACGCCTCGAAGAGCAGACGATCTTCCGCGCTCTCGAACAAACCGGCGGCCATCAGCAGAAGGCAGCGGATATTCTCGGCATCTCCCGCCGTACCCTCATCCGCAAGCTCAAGCAGTACGGCCCGCTCAAAGCACACGCGCGCCGCACTTCGGAAAGCCACGGCCGCAAATCCGGACCCGGGGTAGCCTTATGAGATTCCCTTTATGAGCCCTGCCCTCGCCGCGAACCCCGCGCGCTTCTGGCCCCCGATCCCACGCGTCGTCGAAGACATCGATATCTCCGAGCATCTGCTCATCGATATCGCCATGCGCCACGTCTACCTCCGCGGCACCTGCTCCATTGAGATGCTCGCCGGCATGATGAAGCTCTCGATCGAGATCACCGAGACCCTTTTCCGCCGCCTCGTCGACCAGAAATACGTCGACGTCCGCCGTATGGTGGGTGACGACTACATCTTCGCCCTCAGTCCCTCCGGCCGCGCCATGTCCCTCGAACGCTCGGCGACCCTCCAGTATTCCGGACCCGTCCCGGTGTCGCTCGCCGCTTATTCGAAATCGGTGCGCGCCCAGACCGCCCAGGTCAGCATCAACCGCGAATCGCTTCGCGACGCTTTCCACGACATCATCCTGAACGATGGCGTGCTCGACTCCCTCGGCCCCGCCCTCGTCTCCCAGCGCTCGCTTTTTCTGCACGGCCCGAGCGGCACCGGCAAAACCACCATCTCCGAACGCCTCGGCCGCGTCTACCGGGACGCCATCCTGATTCCCTACGCCATCGAAGTCGATGGCCAGATCATCACCATCGGCGATCCCGCCGTCCATGAAGAGGTCCCCATCGATAATCCCGATGCCCCTGAGCTTGACCGCCGGTGGATGCACTGCCGCCGTCCTTTCCTCGCCGTCGGCGGTGAACTCGTCAATTCCATGCTCGACCTCCAGCGCGATGAAGGCGCCGGCACTTACGTCGCCCCGCTGCAAATGAAGGCGAACAACGGCATCCTTCTCATCGACGACTTCGGCCGTCAGATGATCTCCCCACGCGATCTGCTCAACCGCTGGATCGTCCCCCTCGACCGCCGCATCGACTTCCTTTCCCTGGGCAGCGGCCGCAAATTCGACGTACCCTTCGAGGTGATGGTCGTTTTCTCCACCAATCTCCAGCCCTCCGAGCTTGCCGACGACGCATTCCTCCGCCGCATCCCGAACAAAGTCCTGATTCCCGCCGTCGACGCCCCGACTTTCGATGCTATTTTCCGTATCGCCGCCGACGCGACCGGCATCGAGTGCGATTACGATGCGATCAAGTACTGTCGCGAAATCTGCATCCGCGACGGCGGCGATCTCCGCCCCTGCTACCCCCGCGACCTCTGCACCGCCATGCGTTCCATCGCGCTTTATGAAGGACGCAAACCGGTCGCCACCCGCGACGAAATCGATCGCGCCACCAAAGGCTACTTCGTCTGAACGTGGCGCTGTTGGACAATAAACCGTGGGGCGGGGCTTCGGCCCCGCAGCCGGGCTTTTGCCCGGCTCGCCTACTGATACCCCCCCGGAGAACTCCATGAACCAATCCCTCCCGCCCGACGCTTCCGCGGCCTTCGACGCCGCCCTCCACGACTGGACCTCCAACGGTAAAGTCACCCGCTTCTGGAATCGCGACAAATCCCTCTGGACCTCCGCCGAAGGCGGCACCGCCGAAGACAAATGGATGGGCTGGCTTGATATCGCCGAACGCCAGGCCGCCGATTCCGCCCGCTTCCGCGAAATCGCCTCTCAGATCCAGTCCGGCGGATTCCGCAACGCCGTCCTTCTCGGCATGGGCGGGTCCAGTCTCTGCCCCGAAGTCCTCTCCATCACCTTCGGCCACCAGCCAGGCTTTCCCGCGCTTCATATCCTCGATTCCACCGACCCGGCCCAGGTCAAATCCATCGAGCGTCTCGCCAATCCCACCGATAAATCCACCCTCTTCATCGTCGCCAGCAAATCGGGAACCACGCTCGAGCCCAACATCTTCAAGGAGTACTTTTTCGAAAAATCCGGCCGCGACGGCTCCCGCTTCATCGCCATCACCGACCCCAAATCGAAGATGCAGTCCGTCGCCGAATCCGATCGCTTCCTGCGCATCTGCTACGGCGATACCACAATCGGCGGCCGCTTCTCCGCTCTCTCCGATTTCGGCATGGTGCCCGGCGCCGTGATGGGCCTCGACATTCCGCGGCTCCTTGCCCGCGCGGTCGAAATGACCGCCGCCTGCCGTGAAGCCGATGCCGCGAACAACCCGGGCGTCTCGCTCGGACTCGCCCTCGGCAATCTCGCCCGCACCGGCCGTGACAAAGTCACCCTCATCGCCTCCCCTGCCATCTATGACCTCGGCGCATGGCTCGAACAGCTCATCGCCGAATCCACCGGCAAGAACGGACGCGCTCTCATCCCGGTCGATCGCGAGCCCCTCGCTGACCCCGAGACCTACGGCAAGGATCGCGTCTTCGTCTATATCCGTTTCTCCCCCATGGCCGACCCCGCGCAGGACGAAGCCATTTCCCGCCTCGAAAAGTCCGGCCAGCCCGTCATACGGCTTGCCATTCATGACCGTTACGATATCGGCGCCGAATTCTTCCGCTGGGAAGTCGCCGTCGCGGTCGCGGGGTCCGTCATCGGCATCAACCCCTTCGATCAGCCGGATGTGGAAGCCAGCAAAATCGAGACGCGCAAACTCACCGACGCATACAAAGCTACCCGCAAGCTCCCCGCCGAAAAACCCATCCTCGAATCGGATGGCCTGAAATTTTTCACCGATGAGAAGAACGCGGCCGCCCTCAGGGCAACTGACGCCGCCGGCATCCTCCGCGCACATCTCAACCGGATCGGCGCCGGCGACTACTTCGCCCTGCTCGCCTACATTGACATGACCGCCGACAATGAGGATCGGCTCAGCGAAATGCGTCTCGCCGTCCGTGCCGCCAAACACTCCGCCACCTGCCTCGGCTACGGTCCCCGCTTCCTCCATTCGACCGGCCAGGCCTACAAAGGCGGGCCGAATTCCGGCGTGTTCCTCCAGGTCACCTGCGATGACGCGAACGATCTCGAAGTTCCCGGTGAAGGCTTCACCTTCGGGGTCGTGAAAGCCGCCCAGGCCCGGGGCGATTTCGAGGTCCTCACCAGCCGCGGACGCCGCGCTCTCCGCGTCCATCTCCCGGCCAACGTCGATGCCGGCCTTTCCGCCCTCGGCAAGGCAATCCGCGCAGCCCTCGCATAAACGGCTCTGCTAAACTGAATTTGTTATGGCAATTCCGAATGTCAAGCGTTTCCGTCCGTTCTGCCCGACGTGCAACGATAGCTTTACCGTGATGGCGGTGATCCCCCGCGAGACCAACATCGATCAGTACCTCGCGGACGCCGTGGCCCGTCACGACCACAAGGCGTTTCAGGACGCCAAAACCCTCCACACCAAGGTCCGCGTCGGTCAGCAGAAGCAGAAGAAAGCAAAGTAAGCTTTCTTTTCTTCAGTTCAAAATTCAAACGGGGCGAAGGAGCCAATGCTCTCTCGCCCTGTTTTTTGTTTTTCCTGGAGCTGGCGGACCGGGCTTCCGCCCGGCCCGCTCCGCCACAAATCCCTCCTACTGCACCTGAATCGTCACCGTGTTCGACTGCGCCGTAGCCCCGGTAGTCGGATTCGTCGCAGTCAGCACCACCGGCACCGCGCTCCCCGGCGTGACTCCCGCCGGTAGCTGCACGTTTACCTGATACAGGCCGGCAAACGTCGGCGTGAGCCCGGAGAACAGCACCGGCGTCGGCAAACCGCCGATAGTCGCCGTCACTGTCGCTACCGTGTGGAAGACCTTGTCGGACGGCGCGGCCGCGCCATCGGCTGGTCCCGCCTCCCCATTCGGCCCCACCACCTCGCCAAGTCCCGTCATGTAGATCACCAGGAAGTCCGATGCCTGCGCCGGATGATTCGCGTCATTCAGCGCGCCCGTGAGCGCATTCGTCACGATGCCCGGACCCGAGCCCGACGTGTTGACTGTATAGATACCGGGTTGCAGCGGAGTCACCGTCAGCGTCACCGGCGCTGAAGCCGACGTTCCGTTCCTGACAATCAGGGGGCTCAACCCCTGCGGGAGATTCCCGTTCACGATCTGAAAAGTGTACCCACTCCCGGATCCGCCGATTCCGCTGACCGCCTCGCTGTACGAAGCTCCCTGCGTTGCGTTTGCCAGGACACCGTTAACCGAACCGGCTACGGACACAGTCGGTCCCGCCACGATCAGATTGAAGGCCCGGAACAGCTCCATCCACCACCTTCACCGGAATCTGGTAGCTGCCTGGCGAAGACGGCATCCCACTCAGGGCGCCGCCGGTTACCGTCATGGTTCCCAACCCTTGTGCCAGGCTCGCATTGAGAGAGATGGTCGGCGCGATGCCGTTCAGCACATGAAATGGAAAGTTGTAGCTTTGGCCCACCGCCAGACCCGGGGGCAGATTGGAGCCATTCGCCACCGACCACGTCAGCGGCGTCGCTCCGGTGGCCTCCAGCTGAATCTGAACAATGCCTGTGGGGTAGGTCCCCAAACTCCCGTTCGTGACCACTGTCGGCCCGACCGCTCGCGCAGCTTGGGGAAATGCAGCTAAACCAATGAAGGCAAATAGGGAATAATATGTACGAAATCTACCAAAACGCATCGGGAGGAGCCTCTCCTTGTCCCGATGATTGTAACTCTATTCACGTATAAGTTGTTAATAAAAATACAGTGGAACCACTAGATTCGGGCGCGTAATGTCCGCAGCGCCTTCAGCCCTTCCTGCGCCACATTCGCATCCGAATCCCGGCTCGCCGCCTCCAGCCACGGAATCGCGCTCGAATCTCCGCTGACCGCCAGAATCCGCGACAGCATGATCTTTTCATCCCGCGTCCCCGTTGCCAGCGGCTCCTTCAGGGCCGCCAGCACATTCGGCTTCCGCGCCGCCTCCACCAGGTACGCCGACGCCGTGTCTCTCCATGAAGACGAATTCAGCGTGTTCAGCAGATACCGGAAAGGGGACGTCTCCGCCAGACTCAGTTCGCCGTCCATAGTCAGCGCGAACGCCGCAGCCAGCCGCGGCGCCATCTTGTCGTCATCCTGCCAGAGCTTTTCGATCGCCGCCTTATCGCCCGGATCCCCGATCCGCGCCAGCCCCTCTGCCGCCGCCGCCCGCAGCCGGTCGTCCTTCGATGTCAGATACCGCTGCATCAGCGCCCGGTCGCTCGTCTCCGGCATCATCGCAATCGCACTCAGAGCCGACCGCTCCGCCTTGCTCCCCCGCGGACTCGCCACGATGCTGCGCAGCGCCGGCAACGCATCCTTCGCCTGCAGAACGCCGGCCGTCTCAATCGCCGTCGACTGCACCCGGTCATCCAGATCGCGCAGCAGATAAACGATCCTGGGCCCCGCCTGCGGATCCCGGATCTTCCGGATCGCTACCAGGGCCTCATACATCACGTTCGTGTCTTTCGTCCGCAGCGCCTCGTAGAGATCCGGCAGCGCCGCGCGCCCGCGCAGTATGCCGAGTGCCCGGCACGCGCTCTCGCGCACATCCATCCCGTTGCCGCCGCTCGCCAGCTTCCCGATCGCCGTGATCAC
>DASZVV010000481.1:0-1814 GCA_035546955.1 Bryobacteraceae bacterium | reverse complement strand
CCCTCTACCGCGGCTGGAGCGGGGAGCCGTCGCGGATTTCGTCGCTGGCGCGGCGAATGACTGGATCGCCGGGTTTCAGGTTGCCGATTACTTCCACCAGGTCGCCATCGGCAACACCTTTGCGCACATCGATCCATTCGGCGTGGCCGTTATTGTTCCGGATGACGAATGTCCGCTCGGTGGTCGTGACCACGCTGGTTTTGGGCACGAACAGGGATGGACGCGAACGCCGCACGGGCCATTTGACGGTCGAATACATTCCGGGAGCAAGTGAGCCGCCCCGATTGATGACATCGAGCTCGACCGGCATGGTGCGGGTCTTCGGGTCGAGGACGCGCGAGATGCGGGACACTGTGCCGGAGAAGGTTTGTCCGGGCCAGGCCGGAACCTGGAATGAAACCGAGGCTCCCTTTACGATTCCGCTGACATCCTCTTCCGGCACCGGGACGACGAGGCGAAGATGAGAGACTTCCTCTACCGTCAGCAATGGGATGTCATTCCCGGGGCCCACGAGAGCGCCGGGGTGAACGAGGCGTTCGGTGACGACTCCATCGAAGGGCGCGGAAATCTTCAGATAAGACAACAGATCTTTCCGGGAATTCACCACTGCCTGTGCGGCTTTGCCCGCCTGCTCGCGAGAGTCGATCAGCGCCTTCGCGGCGTCGACCTGCTTCTCCGCGAGGATCAACTCATTGCCCGCGATGGCGCCGGGTGTTTCCGCCGCCTTTTTCAGCCGGTCATAAGTGCTCTGCGCGGCCGCCAGTTGCGCTTCGGCCTGGAGCCGGTCGGCCTCGGTTGCCTGAACTTTCGATTCTGCCTCCGCAATCTGCGCAGTCATCTCGGGGGCAGACAGTTCCACCAGAAGATCTCCGCGCTTCACGATGCTCCCGCGATCGACAAGAACGCGATCGACATAGCCCGGTACTTTCGCGTGAAGGGATACGCTTTGGAACGGAGCGAATTCGCCCGGCAGCTCGACGGTCCTCGAAACAGTTCTGGAGACCACCGGCGTCAACTCCTGCGCAAAGAGCTCGCAGCCGCTCAGGGTTGTGAGGCAAACAATCAATGAGAGAGTTCTATTGCGCTTCATAGTATCGGCTCGCAGGGTCGTGAGGATTGAGGGAGGGCGAGACGTCGGAAGCCCGGCCCTGAAGAATGGAATAGATGGACGGAAGAATGGTCAGCGTGGCGAAGGTGGAGATCAGGAGACCGCCGATGACCGCCCGGCCCAGCGGCGCGGATTGAGAGCCGCTTTCGCCAAAACCGATCGCCATGGGAATCATGCCGAAGATCATGGCGGCGGCGGTCATGAGGATGGCCCGGAGGCGGCTGGCAGCTCCTTCGCGCGCGGCATCGAGGACGGTCTGTTTCTCGCGCCGGAAGCGTTCGGCAAAGGTCAGCAGCAGAATGGAGTTGGCAACGGCGATGCCGATCGCCATGATGGCGCCCATGAATGACTGGATGTTGAGCGTGGTTCCCGTAGCGAGAAGCATTCCGATGACGCCACAGAGAACCGCCGGCACCGTGAGGATGACGGCAAAGGCCAGACGGAACGACTGAAAATTGGCGGCAAGGAGCAGGAAGATGACAACGACTGCGAGCAGCAAGCCGGTCCGCAGGCCGGATATTGTTTGCTCGAGCGGGGGGATCTGGCCTCTCATAACGAGCTTGACGCCGCGCGGCGGTGTTCCGGCGGACGCCAGCGCCTGATTCAGTTGCGGCGCTATCTCACCCAGAGTGACGCCGTGGATGTTTGCCGTGAGGCTGACGATGTGCTGGCCGTTATAGCGCTCAATGAGACCGGGCATGGCGCC
>DASZVV010000480.1:0-30645 GCA_035546955.1 Bryobacteraceae bacterium | reverse complement strand
CGGAGAAAGTATCGCCGGTCGCCGGCCCGGAAACGATGATCGCCTCACCGGGTTTCAGGTCCGCTACTTTCATATCGGGTTGGGTATCGATGAGATTCTGAATCTGATTGGAGCCGCCGCGTCCGCGTCCGCCGCCACGGCCGCCGAAACCGGCGCCCCCGCCGGGTCCGCCCGGACCAGCGCCCGGACCGCCTTCACCGGCAGGACCCCGGCCGCCGCCACCGCCACCACGCCGTCCACCGCCCTGATAGGACGGGTTGACGATCCGCGCAATCATCATCGCGGTCTGCTCATCCAGCTGCTTCACCTTCGTGGCGGAATGCACCGTGATGGTCACAGGCTTCTTCGACGTGTCGGTCGCCGTGATCGTGCCGGTCGCCGCATCCACAGACTTCACCGTTGCGCCAATCTGGCGGATGTTATCGGCGGCAAGGTCGGTGACTTTGATCCCGGAACCATCGGCGTTCTTCGTGCCGAGCACACGGAAGTGATCGCCAGGTTTGAGCGCGGCGAGATCGGCGCGCACATAGTCGAGCGAACTGTCGCTGAAGCGCTGATAGCTGACCGGGCCAGTGAGATCGAGCGTGACATCATGGTCCGGCGCGCCCGCCGCGCCCTTCACCTTCATGGTTGCCTTCTTGCCGGCTGCGTCGATCGATTCCGCGTAACCGGAAGTCGCCTGCGTCTGCCATTCCTTTTCCTTGGCGGCATTTTCCTTCGCGATATCGGAGGCGCGATTGATGTAGATGGTTCCGGCGGGAAGGCCCGTCGGGTCCTTCGTCTGCACGCGGGCCAGAATGTGGTCGCCCGCGGAGATGTCCTCCACCTTGATCGGCGTCGCCTTCTTCACGTCGGCTTCACCGGGGGGGAGTTCCAGAAGCTTGGTCTGGTCGATGTACTTGACGGTCGTATCGCCGGTGGCTGTCTTGACTGAAATAACTTTCGCGGCCGTATCCACCTTCGTGATGGAACCCTGGACGCTCGTGTACGCGGAGGCCTGTGCGAAGGCCATAGTCGGCGCTAAAACCGTAATGGCGAGAAGCGGCATCGCCAGTAACGCCGTGTATCGGACAGTTTTCATAGCACCAGTATAGGCGCTATTTTTGCGCCCGTCGTAACACCCGGGAGGTGCTTCTGTAAAGATTTATTTACGATGCGAAGGTGCGTGCCGGCACTGCCGGGAGCGGTGTTCGAACAGGTGTGGCGCCCGCCGGATCCTGCGTCCGGTGTCTCAGCTCGGCAATGGTGCGGAGCGCGTCAGCGGCATCCTGCGAAGCCTGGTGCCGCATGGCGATTTCGAGGCCGAAGCAGCTCCAGAGAATGGCCACGCAGCCAGCCAGGGTCGCGATTCCGGGTTTCGTAATGCCAAATACACGCACTCTCATTGCTGAGGAGGGGTGCACGCACCTCGCCAGAAGGTCGCCGCTGAAAACAAAGCACTTTTTGGGTTTGTTTTGTAAAATTTGCCGTATCGGCAGCCACGTCTGTGAAGCCCAGCCACACCGGAGTTTATTCCTCCTTCGAGCCTCGTTCGGCAATCAGGCGGGCCATCTCGTCATTCCGGTGCTCCGTCCTCAGACCTTCCACCACACCCTCCCGATCGGCCGCCGAGCGGTTCTGACTGACCTTCCACTTGCCTTCGAGAGAAGAAATCGGTATCTCGACACCGACGATTGCGCCGATCTGCCCCGCGATGAACGGCTCGGCCGCATCGGTCACTTTCCATGGCTCAGCGCGCTGAGTTTCCTGCGATGCCGTCAGCACTTCGATCTGCGCGCGAATCCAGGCCGCATCTTCGATGAGCCGCGGCGTGCCGCGCACCTGCACCACAACGTAATTCCACGTCGGCACCACCCGCCCATGTTCCTTCTTTGCGGCGTACCAGGATGGCGTGATGTACGCCTCCGGGCCCTGAAATACGACGAGCGTCTCCGCCCCGCCGCGCAGCGCTTCCACCTGATCGTTGGCGCGAGCGATGTGGGCCCTGAGCGTGCCGTGCTCTCCGCCACCGGTCAGAAGGAAAGGCACGAGATTGGCAATCAGACCGCCGGCGCCCGCCGTGATGAGAGTGCCGAGCGGATGCTCCCGAATCAGGGCGTGCAGCGTTTCGAGCCGGTCTTCGCGGAATGCGGCAGGCAGATACATGCGGGAAATTACTTCGGCGCGGGCGGGGTGGCCGCCGCCATTTCCGGGAATTGACCCGTGACCTTCGGCTTTGTCTGTCCGTCACGCCACGGCGTGATGAGAATACTGAGATCGAGATCTGTCGTCTTCTCTCCCAGCCGCACGATCAGCTTGCGCATGTTCGGTCCGGTGAGCAGTGTGTCGAACACAGCGTGGCGAGGCGTGCGGATTTCGAATGCGAGATTCCACGGTCCCTTTTTCAGGGATGCCGACGTCCCGTTGAGTGAAATATCCGCTTCGGTCAGCATGCCCCAGACGACTTCCACCGGCTGCGGCGCGCGCACGATATCTTCAATCAGCACCGCCTGCCGCTGCAGCATTCCGGCGCGCCGGGTCCACTGCTTCAGCCTGGCGCCGTTCGCCTTTGAAAGATCGATCTGGACCCAGCTCAGATCGTTCCCGAATTCCTGGTGGACGATGGTGGCTTCCGCATGAGGATCCTGATTCTCGTTATCAATGAGCAGCGTATTGTGGGCCTCGGTGCGCGTCACCCAGGCGGGCGGCAGAGTCTGCTGGCCGGGCGCGGCAGATGGCCCGTCTCCCAGATCGGGATCGAGCGCCCAATGGACGCCGCCCGCTTCGAGCACGAAGCTGCCCAAGTCGAGACGCCCGCGCGGGCTCTTGTTGTCTCCGCCCTTGACTGCGAAGAACAGCGCGTTGAGATCGTCCCAGGAACTCCGGAATGAAGCTACTTGCACCGTGTGGAAGGCGGCATCGAGCGGCCATGTGGAGGGCTGCTGCGGGCGGACATCGCGCTCGAACCAACCGAGGTCGAGCGGATCGGGCCGCTGACCGTGATCGAGCTGCCGTTCTTCGATCCAGGCGAGAGCCGGAGTGTTGAAGCGCTTCGCCAGCCAGAAGAGTTCGGGCGTGGCGCCGGAATCGTCAGACGATGCGCCGCGCAGAGCCGGGCCGGTCGTGTAAACGCGGAAACGCCCCGCGCGATCGAAACCGCGGGTGGCGGAGAGTCCGGAATCGGAGCCGAGTGCCGTTGTGAGCGCGCTGCAGAGAATGCAGGCGTAGCGCAGCGCGTATTCGGAGTTGGCCGGGCCTTCAGGCCACGAGCCTTCCGTTCCGAAACTCTGCATACCGTGCGGCGCCGAATCCAGCACGCCCCGGAGAATGGCGGCGCTCTTTTCGGGAACTTCGTCGGCCACCGCGAGCGCGCCCATTGCGAACCCGGCGTTACAAACGAGATTCCAGTGCGGCGGATGATTGCCCGTCCACGGCATTGGCTTCTGATAAACCGGCAGCACCACATCGAGCGATTTCGTCACGATGGCGTCGCGAATGGTGGTGCGCTCCTCGGGCGTCAGCGCGCTGTAGAGCCAGTCGTAGCCGATGGCGAATGCGCACGTCATTTCGGCGGTATCGATGAGACGCGCAGGGTTCCAGTCTTTGAACGCGGCGGCCGCGTTCATTTCGAGCATGGCGCGGTGCAGCCAGGGGTCGCGTCCCGAAATGCCGTACATCACGCCGAGCGCCGCAATGCGATCGATGGCGCGGCGCGTCTGCGCCTGGAGACGCGGCCCCACCAGCTTGTACTCGACCGGCGGAATGGAAAGAATGCGATCGCATTCCTTTTCAAGATCGCTGTAGACGTGCTTGGAGATCGTGTTTTCGTGAATCAGAAAGCGAAGGCGGTCGAAATCGGCCTCAAACAGGAGCAGCCGGGGATGGGCGGCGCGGAGAGTGTGCAGAGGGTCCGATGCGGCCGGCGGCTGTGATGCCGGCGGCGTCTGAGCGCGTGCGCGCAGGGAAAAAGCGGCGCCCGCGGCGAGAAGCTGAATCAGATTCCGGCGGGAAATGTTGTCCGTCAGATCGTGCCCGAAACCGATTTTATGCGCCGCTTGAATAGACTCCTCGCTGTTCAACAGTTTGACACAAACCTCGGCGATTCCATCGTTGTTAACATTGGCCTCATGCACCGGAACTCGTTCGACGAGTGCGCCGAAGTTCTGGCGAAGACGAGAGCAAACTGCGCGGAGCCGCTCGAAAGTCTCGTCGCGAAGGTTTCCGAAAGCCTTGCGGCCGGAGGAAAGATCCTTTTCTTCGGCAACGGCGGCAGCGCTTCCGATGCGCAGCATCTGGCGACCGAGCTCGCGGTGCGCTTTGTGAAGACGCGGCGCGCGCTCGCCAGTCTGGCGCTGGGCTCGAACCTCGCCGAGACCACGGCGTGCGCGAACGATTTCGGATTCGAGCGCGTCTTCGCGCGCCAGATCGAGGCGATTGGGGCGCCTGGCGATGTGGCAATCGGACTCTCGACTTCAGGCAACAGCGCGAACGTTCTGGCAGCCATCGAGGAAGCGAAGAAGCGCGGTATTTTCACGGCGGCATTCACCGGGGAATCGGGCGGCGCGCTGAAGGGCGTAGCCGATTTACTCATCGCGGTGCCGAGCACGGCGACCGCGCGGATTCAGGAAATGCATTCGCTGCTCGGTCACATCCTCTGCGAGGGAATCGAGCGCGAGCTGAAGCTCTGAGGATTATCGCTTACGCGAGCGGCGGCGCAGCAGACCGATGGTGGTGAGCCCTGCGCCGATCAGTCCGAGCGTCGCGGGCTCCGGCGTGAAGTCTTCGGCTTTCGCAATTGCCTGGCTGTGCGCATCGGTCTCGCCTGACATTGCCGTGGAGTCATTCACGGACCATGTGGCTCCAATTCCGGCGAATGGATCGTTAGCGGGTGTCATGACCGCCGTCCGGGCAGTCGGAACCAACGCCGCAACACCCGTCATGGCGAGAAGAACAGCGATTTTCACAGGTCCTCCGGGACTCTTTTTTAACTCGTGAAAGACCAGTCTGTCACCGTACCGTTAACGATGTCAAAGGACCTTTAGTACTGGAGGTACTGCGATCTATCCCTCTGTTTCTATCAGATCTTTTGGGGTCGGGGTGAGGATTTCGCAGCCAGTTTTCGTCACCAGGACCGTATCCTCGATGCGGATGCCGCCCCAGCCTTCCAGATAGACGCCGGGTTCGATCGTAATCGCCATGCCGGTTTCGAGCGGCGTCTGGTCGGTTCTGCCCAGGCGTGGCGGCTCGTGGATTTCCAGTCCGAGCCCATGGCCGGTGGAGTGGATGAACGAGCGTTCGAGGCCGAACTGCCGGAGCGTGCGGCGCGCCGCGCGGTCAACGGAATCGGCTGTGACGCCGGGCTTCACGGCCGCGATCGCCGCGAGTTGCGCTTCCAGAACCGCCGTATACGCCTTCCGGTATTTCGCGCCCGCCGGGCCAACGTGGACCATGCGGGTCATGTCGCTAGCGTAGCCATTGGAGAACGCGCCCATATCGATCAGTAGCATGCCGGGACCGATCTTGGAATTTCCGGGCCGCGCGTGGGGCAGGGCAGCTCGTTTACCCGCCGCGACAATGGTGTCGAACGCGGGGCCACTCGCGCCGAGTTTGCGGCTCTGGTAATCGATCTCGGCGGCCAGTTCGGCCTCCGTCATGCCGGTCTTCAAGCGGCGCAGGGCGCGTTCAAGCGCCCGCGAATTCAGATCGACGGACTTACGGATTTCCGCGATCTCGCCCGCGTCTTTTACCATCCGAAGCTTGCCGATGAGGCCTTCGGGCGCGGCGATCAGCTTTGTGCGCGCGGGCAGGACCTTATTGAAGCCTTCGTAGCGAGCGACGTTGATGTTCTCCGGTTCAAAGCCGAGGCGCGCCACGCGTCTTCGCGCCGCCTCCTCCACGATCGCTTTCGTGAGCGGCCCTTTCGCGATGCGCACCGGGCAATTCACCTGCTGCTTCGACTGCACCGTGTAGCGCGGATCGGTAAACAGCACCGCGCGTCCGTTGCGATAAAGCAGCACGTTCCCGTTGCTGCCGGTGAAACCGGTCAGATAGCGAACGTTGATCAGATTGGTGACGAGCAGAGCATCCAGCCGGAGATCCTGCACCTGCTCGGCCGCCTGCAGGCGGCGCTTTTGTTCGGTTGTCAGTCGGGGCATTGGATCACGGCACCAGGATAAGCTTGCCGGCGGTTTTCCTTCCTTCAAGATCGCGGTGCGCATCGGCCGCTTTCGCGAGCGGGTACGTGCGGTCGATCCGCAGCTTCAGTTTGCCTTCGGCGACCCAGCTGAGCACGTCACCGGAGCGCCATTCGAGCTCTTTGCGATCCGTCGCATAATTCGCGAGGCTGGGGCGCGTGAGATAGAGCGAGCCTTTCGCGGCGAGAATCCCCGGGTCGAACGGCGCTACAACGCCGCTCGATTGTCCGAACAGCACCATCATGCCGCGCGGCCGAAGCAGATCGAAGCCGGGCAGAAACGTCGTCTTGCCCACGGAATCGTAGATGACATCCACGCCGCGCCCGCCGGTAATGCGCTTCGTTTCGGCAACGAAATCCTGGCGCGTGTAGACGATCATTTCATCCGCGCCGGCTTGTTTCGCGATGGCGGCTTTTTCATCCGATCCCGCGGTGCCGATCACCGTCGCGCCAAGCATCTTCGCCATCTGCACAATCAATCCACCGGCGCCGCCTGCCGCCGCATGGACGAGCGCTGTATCGCCTTTCTTCAGCGTGAAGGTGGAATGCGTCAGGTAATGCGCCGTCATCCCCTGCAGCATGGCGGCGGCCGCGGTTTCGAACCCGACGCCGTCCGGGAGTTTCACCAGCATTGCGGCGGGGACAGCCGCGTATTCCGTGTAGGAACCGCGAACCATCGCCCAGGCAACGCGATCGCCCGGTTTCACGTGGGTCACGCCTTCACCGACGGATTCCACCGTGCCCGCGGCTTCGCTGCCGGGAGTCAACGGAAGATCGGCTTTATAGAGACCGGTGCGGAAATAAACGTCGATGAAATTCACGCCCGTCGCTGCGACGTGAACGAGGGCCTGTCCGGCTGCGGGAGTGGGCCTGGGCGCCTCGACGAGCTGCAGTTCTTCGGGACCGCCGTGCTTCTGGACCTGTATGGTTTTCATGATGGACTCAGTTTCATCCGGAGGAAGCGGCGCAGATGAACCACTCCGGTATAGAGAAGGAGGTAGAGGATCGCGAACGGGAAGATGACGAGGCGGCCGAGCGTGCGGACCGCGCCTGCGCCGGCCAGTCCCATTCGCACCATGACGAACCCGCGCATGGCGGGTGTGTTGCGGCGGTTCAGCCAGAAGTAATCGCCGTTTTCATTGATGACGAAAAACCTGGCCGGCACTTTCAGAGCGAGCCACCATTTCCATTTGGACATGATGGGCTCAGCGGCGCAGATCATTCCGGCATAGGCATATTCGCGGCTGCGCAGTTCTGCGGCAAGCTTGCGGCGCAGTTCGGGTGTTGCGTAGTCCGAGACGTGGAAGACCTGAGCCGTTTCGTCGAGTCCGGCGGGCCGGCCGCCGTAGCAGGTGACGAGATCGATCGGCATCCCCTCGCCCCAGTTCGCGCGCAAATGCGGGACGATTCCTTCGATGATGGAGCGCGAGCCGCTCTCAATCAGAAGGATGCGGGTTCCCTTCGGTTCTTTCTGACTGAAGACCCACTTCATGCACTCCCAGATTTAACACAGGGAGGGAGATCTTAGGGCTTGAGCACCTGAGCGAAGAAATCGAGCGCCCGCGGATCTTTCGATTGACCGAGTTGCTGCATCGCGCGCTTGCGGAGATTCGGGTCTTTGTTTGACTTCGCGACTTCGATCAGCGTGGGTACGCCTTCGCCGTTCGGCATCTGGCTCAGGGCGTTGATCGCGCGCTCTTTTACGGAAAGTTCGGGATCGTTCGAGATCGCATTCCGAATTGCCTCGCGTGACACCTGCGCGGCCGCACGCTGGGCGAGCCACATCAGCGCCTGTCCGCGGACGCGCGCGTCTTTGTCACTCCGGGCCGCGTCGATCACAAGCGGCATCGCCTCCGGATCCTTGCTTTCGGAGAGCGCAAGCACAACCCGTTCGCGCACGTCAGGACTTGTCTCGCCAGCCAGCATCTGCTTCAGGCGTGCGACACCGTGTGCTCCCCGTAAGGTTCCGAGCGCGAGCGCGGCGCGTTTGCGTGTTTCAATCGGCTGATTCCCAGCCGTAAGGGCATCAAGCGCCTGGTCGGCCGCGGGATCGCGGTGCAGGCCGATTATCATGACCGGCGAATCGTTGCGCGACGGGCCAATCTGCGAGCGAAGCCAGGCGATGCTTTCCGCCGCCGAGACATTCGTCAACCAGTAGAACGGAAGGCCACCGGCATCGAGACGGCAGTCCGGCGAGGACCGCATCAGTTCTCCGACTTGCCCATTCTCCACACGCACCAGCACGACCAGCGCGATTTCCCCCTCGAGGCGCACCGGCGCACCGGGCGTTCGCCCACTGTCGTTATAGTTGCCGTTGCGATACCACGAGCAAACGTCGCCGTGCTGGCCGGGAACGATCCGCGCGGACCATCCTGCCCAATACGGCCCGCGCCCGAGACTCGTCAACTCCGCGGCAAGCGTTCCGTTGACGGGGCGCGTTTCGAGCTTCGCGTTTTCGATCGTGGGCTGCTGCGCCAGAAGCGCCGTTCCGAACAGCAACAATGCTGCAATGAATCTCATGGCTTAGTTGTCCCCAGGCCTTTCGAGGCCGTCGATGACGATAATTTCTACCGGAGCTTTTCCGGATTCGAGCTTCAGCCCGAGTTGGTCCTGCAGGGCGGTGAATATGGACGCTTCGTCCGTGTCGGTGGAGGCTTCCGGCGCCCAATCGACCGAGACGTCGTAACTTCCGCTCAGGCCTGTTTTGTCGATAACCATACGATCGAGACGTCGGCCCAGCAGCCCGGCGAAACTGGTCATCGAGATATTGGTGGATGTCACCGAGACACGGTCCCTGCCGTTCGAAATATGCGTGGAAGTGTCGCCGCCGCCCTGGTGCCCGGTGAGTTTCGCGCCGCTCTTTGCCACGGTCAGCGAATATACCTGCATTTCTTTCGATTCGCGATGGTACTTCATCCTGAACCTGCCGGTCAGGAGAGATTCCCAGTAGGGCTGCAGTTCGATATCGTTCAGATCTTTCGTTGTGCCGGTCGTCGCGTTGACGTCGAAGCCGTCTGTAATCATCCAGCCGGGGCCGCCGGAAATCTGAAAAGCGCGAACCCCGAAGGCCTGCTCGATCATCGAGATCGCTGTGATGTTCTCCGCCATCACGTGACCGGAATTGGTCTGTTCGGTGGAGCGGCCCTGGCTGCTGGCGTTGGGCTTAACTGAAACAACGTCAAAAGACTCGGCCGCGCATACAACGGTCGCGAGGGCGATCCAGAGATAGAAACCGGGACGAATCATCGGGCTATCCACCTAGACGACCGCCGTCCGCATCTGTTGGCCGCTAATTCGCAGAAGGTTTTTCCAGATGGTCGATGACGAGGATTTCCACCGGTCCGCGGCAAGATTCAAGCCGTAGTCCCAGCTGCTGCTGCACGGCGGTGAAGATCGAGGGCCCTTCGGGAGAGCCGGGGCACGGACCGGCGTCGGGCGTCCAGCTCAGTTCGAAATCGTATTTGCCGGGCAGACCTTTGTCGTCATGAACATCCCGGGGTCCGCCGGTTTGATGGATGCGGCTTCGAACACAACAGGCTGCTGGGCAATTGCAGCCAACGCCGCCATCGCCCAGCAGCTCACAATTCGACCCGTCATGGCAATCTCTCCCGTTTCAAACTGCCACGGGCTTCGAGGGTTACAAACTTATTGCTTGAGGATCTCCATCATGTAATCCATCGCATCCTTATTGTGATCCCGCGCCATGTCGCCAAGGCGTTCCACGATCTTCCGCTGCATCTGGGGATCGGTTTCCTTTCGCGCCAGATCCACCATGGTTTTCGCATCGCGCCGCCCCTGCAGACCGTCGATGATGGCGACCTTGGCGGACATGTCCACGTTCGGATACATTTCGATCAGGCCGTCAATGGGCGCGCCGCGGTTGCTCGCAAGAGTCCGGATCGCCTGGTTCCGCAGATTCGTATCTTTCTCCGTTTTGGCGATATTCAGCAGAGCGTCCCAGGAGCGCGTGCCAGAGAGAGAATCGATGATCACCTGCTTGACGCGCGTGTCCGACGATGTTCCATAGATGGCGCCGAGCTGCTGCTGCGCATCGCGCGAGCCGGTCTGCCCCAGGTAGCGGATCGCCTGCAGCTGCAGATCCGGATTTCCGCCGCCCTTGGCGTAATCGCTCAGAAGCTGCTGGGCGCGCGGCGACCGGCTTTGCGTCAGGACGAACAGCGCATTCCGCTTGACCTTCGGAGGGCTGTTTCCTTTGAGGATGCCTTCAATCAGGGGAACCGCCCGTTCGGGATCCGCGTTCATCAGGCTGTTGATCGCGAGCAGCTTCAGATCGTCATTCGATTCCTGGGCGGGCGAAATCGGTTGACCCGTGCTCTGCTTCACTTCGGTTTCGAGGGCCTGCGCATCGTTCAGCCATGCGCTCTGAGGAAAATCGTGGCGCAATTGCGCCAGCGCTGCCAGCGCGTCATCTTTCTTTCCGGCGCGATTGAGCGCATACGCTTTCCAGTAGAGCGCGCCGTCGGCGCGGGTCGATTTTGAATTGATCACCTGATCGAAGTGGATGACAGCTTCGTCGTAGTGGTCCTGGTCGAGCGAACGGGTACCCGCGTCATACTCGGCGTCAGCGCGGCCGCTCGAAAAGATACGTCCCATCTTCGGGCTCATCGGCGCCGGTGGCTCGGGCGGCGCCGGCGCCGGTTTCGGCCCCTGCAGAAACGCCAGATCGCCGAGTTTCACGTTGAGGTCGTTCAGCTTCAGGTCAAGATCACTGTCGATGTTGAAGTTCAGCTGCATGTCCCGCATTTTGTCGGCTGCGGCGTCCACCTTCGCCTGCATGTCGGCCATATCGATGGACTGCATTTTGGCGGCGGCAGCATCGATCTTCATCTGGATATCGTCCGTGTCGACGGACTGAATTCGGTCGGCGGCAGCCTGGGCCTGCGCCGCGAATTTCTCCATCTGCACATCCGAAAAAATCTGCTGATCGGCCATCGCTTTCGCTTTCGCGTCCGCTATCGCCGCCGCCTGGTCCGCCGGATCGGTCGGCAGCACATCGGCCGCGGGCGCCGGGGCCAGCGGCGCGGCCGGAGGCGGAGGCGCCTGGCAGAATGCAGGCACAGCCAATGCGGCCGTCAGCACGGCCTGTGGATAGAACTTCATAATTTCCGCTCCTCGTTCCTTAAATTCGACTCGACGACCCGCACCTTGAACAGCAGCGAATCGGATTCAATCCGGTCGCGCAGGCCGCGTACTTCTTCGCCGGAATTCGTGTCCGGCGTGTGGGCAGCTTCGAGCAGGAAGCGCTCCGTTTCGTCCAGAAAATTCGTCGTCAGCGTTTCGCCTTTCGCCGCCAGCGACTGGCGTACCAGGCGGCTTTCCTTCACCAGTTCCGCGGCCCGGTCCCGGTCGGCTGCCAGCGATGCCGGGGCGTCGCCCGAATTCGAGATCTCGGTCAGCAGGATCTGTACGCGGTCCAGATGGTCCGCCGCCGCCGTCGCGAGGATTCTCTCACGCGCCTGATCGGAAAGCCCTGCCACCTCCGGTGAAGCCGCAGGACGCGAGTAGCGGCCTGCCAGGAATACCGCCACCAGCAGCACGGCGAATCCCGCCGCTGCCGTCATGATGCGCAGCGGGCGGCCGGTGAACCACGCCCGGAGGCCCGCCGGTTGCGGATGAGCCTCGAGCGAGGGTACCAGCCGCAGCCATGTGTCGCGGCCGAAATCCGGTGAGGGCTCCGGCACCGTCCAGCTGTTGCAGATACTCAAAGTCTGCGCCAGGGATTCCGCCGCCGCCCGGCACTCCGGGCACTCCGCCAGGTGCGCCTCCGCGAAATCGGTGGCGCCGGGTTCGTTGTAATAGGCGAGGATCAGTTCCTCTTCACTCAGATGCTTCATACGTGACATTCCAAAGCCCGGCGGAGCTTGCGCACCGCGCGGAAAATACTGTGCCGCGCCGCGCCGGGCTGCACGCCAAGCGCACTGGCGACTTCATCAATTCCAAGGCCCTCGTAGTGGCGCAGCACGAACGCCATTCGCTCAATCTCGCTCAGCGACGCCAGCGCCGGTTCGAGATCGGCGCCCGCCTGGGCGCTGCGGGCCACGCGCTCGGGCGAAGGCTCGTCCGTAGCCAGCCCGCGGAACGGATCGTGCTCCTCGTCGTCGCGTCCGCCGATGGCCGCGGGCTGCCAGCGATTGCGGGCCCGCAGGAAATCCACCGTCCGGTTGGCGCAGATGCGGTGCAGCCACGTTCCAAACGACGCCCGGCCGTCGAACCGTTTGATTTCCCGCCACGCCCGGAGAAAAGTCTCCTGAACCATATCTTCCGCGTCCGTTTCGTTGCCCGTCATTCGATAGGCAAGCCGGAAGACAGCAGTAGCATGGCGCTCCACGAGCACCCGAAAGGCGTCGCTGTTTCCGCTGCGAGCCTCTGCCAGGGCAACATCATCGCCATAGTTCATCCGGCTGTCAGTTTAGACTGAACCCCGGCTTCCGTGTTAGCCGGGGTACCGGAAATTCAGTTTGCGGAAGGTTTTTGGGCCCGGTCGATCACGATCGTGTCCACAGGGGCCTTTTTTGACTCGATTTTGAGCCCGAGCTGGTCCTGCAGGGCGGAAAAGAGGGAGGTGCCGGAGGTGTCGGCGGGTGCGCCGGGCGCATCAGGCGTCCAGGTGAGGGTTAAAGTCGAAGCCGCCGCTGAGCCCGGTGTCGTCCATTACGGGCCGCCCGAGCGCGCCCGTGAGACCCCGGGCGAGGGACGCCATCGACGCCTTTGTCCCGACGAATTTGCCCGGTGCGGGGCGGCTGAGATATGGTCCAGCCGATCCGCCCGGATTCAGCTTTGGACCGCCCTTTCCCACCACCAGCGAATAGACCGTCATTTCCTTCTGCTCGTGGTGAATCCGGACGCTAAAGCGGTCGGCCAGCAGTTGCTGGAACAGCCGGTCCGACTCCGCTTTGCTGAAGGAAGAGCCGCCTTCAGATTTCGCGCTGATGTCATAGCGATCGGATTGGATCCAGCCGGCGTTCTGGAGAGACGGCGCCAGCGAAATCTCTTCCTGACGGACGTGGTACGCCTCTCCGATCATCTGCGCGAGATTCAGGCCGTCGACTGTTATGGTCCGGCCATTGGTGCTGAATCCCATGCCGAAGCGAGTATTGTTGGGATCGGCGGGTCGAATCGCCGCCACATCGAAATTCGAGGGCGGCTGCGCGCAAAGGAGGGATGCGGTGGCGAGGCACACCGCGAGTCGCGAAGCAGTCATACATTCATGACTCAAGTATGCGCGAGATGTTGAGCAGAAAAAGAGAGGGCCGGCACAACAGGGGAATAGCTGTACCGGCCTTTAATAAAGCGCGGCGACGGGTTCACCGCGCTAACTCTGAATCGGCCGCTTCCCGCGCAAGCGGGCTGGGATGCAATGGAGGGGGTATTGCTAATCCCGCGGCCGTGTTCACTGTTAATGACGCGCCTTCTCGCGCCGTGGTTAGTAAAGGTCTGTAATGTCTGGCATCATTCCGCACATCTCTGTCCACTTTTTGCGCAGCGGCTCAGTGCCTGATACCTTATAAAGCGATGAAAGTTCTCCCCCTTCTCGCGCTCGTTTTTGCGCCCGTTCTTTCCGCCCAAATTGTTTACGTGGGCGCCTATACCAACCCCGGAGGCGCGAAAGGCATCAACGCATTTCGCTTTGACGCAGCCACCGGAAAACTGAGTTCGCTCGGACTGATGGCGGAGACCACGAGTCCCAGCTTCGTCGCAATCGCGCCGAACGGAAAATTTCTCTATGCGGTTAACGAAACTGACACTTTCCAGGGCCAGAAGGGCGGAGCGGTCTCGGCATTCTCGATTGATCGCGCTACGGGAAAGCTGACGTTTCTGAACCAGGTGGCATCAAAAGGCGCGGCGCCCTGCCATATCGTGATCGATCCGACGGGCAAGGCCGCGCTGGTCGCAAACTACAACAGCGGTGATTTCGCTTCATTCCCGATTCACGCCGACGGGAAGATCGGCGAAGCCGCGAGCGTCATGCAGGATACGGGAAGCGGTCCGAATCGAGCCCGGCAAGCCGAGCCGCACGCCCATGAGATGTTTATTGCGGGCCAACTGGTGCTCGGGGCGGATCTCGGCACCGATCACATCCAGCTCTTTCATCTCGACGCCCCGAAGGCGGTGCTTACGCCCGCCGATCCGCCGTTTTTCGCCACCGCCCCCGGCTTCGGCCCCCGCCACATGGTGCTCTCGCATGACAAAAAGTTTCTCTTCGTGCTGAGCGAGATGAAGGCGGAGGTGGAGACGATGGCTTTCGACCCCGCGAAGGGGCCTGTGAAGATTCTCTCGACGGCTTCCGGACTGCCGGCCGATTTCAAAGGCCAGAACAATACCGCGGCCGAGATCATGCTGAACGCGAAGGGGACCACCCTCTACACTTCGAATCGCGGCCACAATTCCATCGCGGTGTTTGCGGTGGATACGAAGACCGGGGCGCTCAAGCTGACGGCGAATGTTCCGAGCGGCGGCAAGACGCCGCGGTATTTCACGCTGGATCCCACCGGCAAATTCATGCTGGTCTGCAATCAGGATTCGAACAATATCGTGATTTACAAGGTGGACCCGAATACCGGCGCTCTCACGGCGACCGGCGACACTGTCCAGACCGGAGCTCCGGTCGATCTGGCGTTCCTGAAGTAGCCGTGCTGGTTGAACTTGCGAAGCGAAAAGACGGCGCGGGCGTGCTGCGCTGCGTTCGCGGCGATGGTTCCGTCACCTGGCAGAAGCAGAACCAACGCAACGCGGCTTATTTCGCACTGAATGACCTCACGCATTTCGCCGTGGAGTCCGTGCTCGGGTATCAGCGTGGATTTTTCGGGCTGCTGCGCGAAGGCTGGGATTTCGACGATACGACGGGGAAGGGTGCGAAGGGTCCGCTGCCGCCCGAGGCGGGTGAAGTGGAGGGTATCGTCGGCCGGTTTTTCATCGAGCAGGCGAGCGAAGCGCGGTGGACCGCGGAAGAGTTCTGCGATTCGCTGCCGCGAAAGCTCACCGACGACGAATTGGCCCAGGTGCGGCGCCGCAGAGGCGAGCTGTTTGCGGCATGGGCAGCCGTCGAGCCAGGCTGTGTGTTAAACCTGAAATTTCCCTCATGAAACCACTTCAGATCGGCGTTCTCGGCATCGATCATCGCCATATCTTCGGCATGCTCGGCGGCATGCTGGCTGCCGGGGCAACGTGTAAGGCCTGGTGGACGGAAGGCACGCCCGCCACGCATGCGGGTTTCGTCAAGCGCTTCCCGGACCTTCCGCGCGCGGCCGCGAGGGAGGAGATTCTCGATGATCCCTCGATCGAGCTGGTGCTCATCGCCGCGATCCCCTGCGACCGCGCAGACCTCGCCATCCTCTGCATGGAGCATGGCAAGGACGTGATGCTGGATAAGCCTGGCTGCACCACTCTCGGCGATCTGGCGCGAATTCGGGCCTGCGAGGAGAGCACAAAGCGGATCTGGTCGGTCGATTTCTCGGAACGGTTCGAAGTGCCGGCGGTGATCAAGGCCGAAGAACTCGTGCGCGCGGGTGAGATCGGGAAAGTGGTGCAGACGATCGGGATTGGCCCGCATCGCCTGAATCGCGCGCTGCGCGACAGTTGGTTCTTTGACGATACGAAGTACGGCGGGATCCTGTGCGACATCGCATCGCATCAGGTGGATCAGTTCCTTGCATTCACAGATTCGAAGGATGCCGAGATCGTCGCCGCTGCGGTGGGGAACTTCGCGAATCCGGGCGATCCCGGTCTGCAGGATTTCGGCGAGATTCTGCTGCGCAGCGGCGATGCGCAGGGCTACATCCGTGTGGACTGGTATACGCCGGATGCGCTGCAGAACTGGGGCGATGGGCGCTTTTTCCTGCTGGGAACCGAAGGCTACATCGAATTGAGGAAGTACGCCGATATCGGCGGCCGCGAAGGGACCGATCACCTGTTCATTGTGAACAAAATGCGCAACGAATACATCGACTGTTCGAAGATTCCGCTTACGTATTTTGAGCGGCTGGCGAACGATGTCCGCAAGCGGACCGAGACGGCGATGAGCTTCACCCACGCGGCAACGGTGACGGAGCTGGCGATCAAAGCGCAGGCGATGGCGTCCCGGCGGGGCTATCTTGTCTCATGAACGCATTCGTGGTGCGTCTGAAATTTGCGGCCCCAAACACAGGACGGCAGTGACAGGCGGCACTGAGGCCGTTTGAAACGAAAATTGATCCCTTGCGACGCGCTCCATCGGATTCAATCCCCTTTCTGCGCGCGAGAATAAAGGGATGACAACCTCGCCGATCATTCCTCCATTCACCGCCGAAAGCGCCGCGAAGAAAGTGCAGCTTGCCGAGGATGCCTGGAACACGCGCGATCCCGAGCGCGTCGCTCTTGCGTACTCGCCGGATTCGGAATGGCGCAATCGCACGGAGTTTATCCGCGGGCGCGAGGAAATTAAGGCCTTCCTGCGCCGCAAATGGGCGAAAGAGCTGGATTACCGGCTGAAGAAAACACTCTGGACATTCGGCGGCAACCGGATCGCCGTCACGTTCGAATATGAATGGCGCGACGACAGCGGCAACTGGTTCCGGTCCTACGGCAACGAGCTTTGGGAGTTCGACGATCAGGGGCTGATGCGGCGGCGAATCGCGAGTATCAACGATGCGCCGATCCGAGAGGACGAATGCCGCGTGCCGCGGCCCTGATTAACTGGCGAATTGCTGGCGTTACCGGACTACAATTCAGAGAAACCGCCGCCGACTATGGTTACCCACCCCGCTCCGTCTCATCTTCTGATCATGTGTCTGATGGCCGGTCCGGCGGTGTTTGCCGCTACTTCAGCATCCGGGACACCAGTAGACGAAAAGCCCGCCGGAACTGCGGCGGGCTTTCTTCATTCGTGTGACTGATTCTCCGTTTACGCTGTTGCCGGATCCGCCTTTTCCGGATTCAGCCCCAGCTCCGCGATCGCCTTCGCCGCCTTCTTCGCGTCGAACTTGCCATCGCGCGCGAGGCGCGAAAGCGCGATCGCCGCGATCGATGCCGCGTTCACTTCGAAGTGGCTGCGCAGGAACGTGCGGTTGTCGCTGCGGCCGAAACCGTCCGTGCCGAGCGACGTCAGCCTTGCGCCGAGCCACGGCGCAATCTGATCCTGCACCGCTTTCATGTAGTCCGAAGCCGCAACCACGGGCCCTTCCGTTGCGCCGAGCACCTGCTGGACGTACGGAATCTTCGCCGCCTCGGCCGGATGCAACATGTTCCAGCGTTCCGTCTTCAGCGCTTCGCGCCGCAGTTCGTTATAGCTGGTCGCGCTCCACACGTCGGCCGCCACGCTGTACTTCTCGGCGAGAATCTGCTGCGCCTTGAGAGCTTCCGTCAGGATCGGGCCGCTGCCAAGCAACTGCACGGCCGCCTTCGGCTTCGCCACGCTGGCCTTCCGGAACAGATACAGACCCTTCAGGATGCCTTCGTCAATCTTCGCCCGGTCGCCCTCCGGCTCCGGTTCCTGCCGGTAGTTTTCGTTGTAGAGCGTCAGGTAATAGAAGATGTCTTCGCGGTTCTCGTACATGCGGCGAATACCTTCGCGCACGATCACCGCAATCTCGAAAGCGAAGGCCGGGTCGTAGGAGACCAGATTCGGCACCGTGCTCGCCGTCAGCAGCGAGTGACCGTCCTGATGCTGCAGGCCTTCGCCGGAAAGCGTGGTGCGTCCGGCGGTGCCGCCCAGCAGAAAGCCCTTGCCGCGCGAATCGGCGAACGCCCAGATTTGATCGCCCACCCGCTGGAAGCCGAACATCGAGTAGTAAATGTAGAACGGAATCATGTCGATTCCGTAATTCGCATAGGCCGTACCGGCCGCGGTGAACTCCGCCATCGAGCCGGCTTCGGTGATGCCTTCCTCGAGAATCTGGCCGTCTTTCGATTCCTTGTAGTACAGGAACATGTCGGCGTCGTGCGGCTTATAAAGCTGGCCGCCCGAGGCATAAATGCCATAGGCGCGGAACATGCTGTCCATGCCGAACGTGCGCGCTTCATCCGGAACGATCGGGACAACGTACTTGCCGATCTGAGGATGCTTCATCAGCTTGGTCAGGATCGCAACGCAGGCCATCGTGGTTGAGAGCTCGCGGTCTTTGGAGCCGGTGCGGAATTCTTCGATGTAATCATCGGCCGGCGCTGCCGTTTTTGACGGCGCCGGATTGCGGACCGGCATATAACCGCCGAGCGCCTTGCGCCGCTCGTGCATGTAAACCAGTGCGGGGCTGGATTGCGCCGGACAGAACGGAGTCACGTTCGTGGCGCACTCATCGGGAATGTTCAGCTTGAATCGCTCGCGGACGTGCACCACGTCCTGCGGCTTCAGTTCCTTGTTCTGGTGGGTAGGATTGCGGGCTTCGAAATTGTCGCCCAGGCCATAGCCCTTCACGGTTTTGGCGAGGATCACCGTCGGCCCGCCCTTGTGTTCCACGGCCCGCTTGTAGGCGTTGTAGACCTTCGAGGGGTCATGGCCGCCGCGGTGGAACGAGCCCAGTTGCTCGTCGGACATGTGCTCGACGAGCGCCGCCGTCTCGGGATATCGTCCGAAGAATTCCTTACGGACATAGGCGCCGCCCTTGGCCTTGAACGACTGGTACTCGCCATCCACGCATTCATTCATGAGCTGCACCAGGCGCCCGGAAGTATCGGCCGCAAGAAGCGGATCCCAATCGCTGCCCCACAGGCACTTGATCACATTCCAGCCCGCACCGCGGAAGACGCCTTCCAGTTCCTGTACGACCTTGCTGTTGCCGCGCACCGGGCCATCGAGCCGCTGCAGATTGCAGTTGATGACGAAGATCAGGTTGTCCAGCTTCTCGCCGACCGGGATACGGATCGCGCCCGTGGATTCGGGCTCATCCATTTCGCCGTCGCCCAGGAATGCCCAGACCTTGCGGTCCGTTTCCGGCAGCAGCCCGCGGTGCTCCAGGTAGCGCATAAAACGCGCATTGTAGATGGCGTTGATGGGGCCCAGCCCCATCGAAACGGTGGGGAACTGCCAGAAATCCTTCATCAGCCAGGGGTGCGGATATGAAGAGAGCCCCGGGGTGTCCCGGAGCTCGTGGCGGAAATTCAGAAGATGTTGTTCAGAGAGCCGGCCTTCTACAAATGCCCTTGCGTATACGCCAGGCGATGCGTGGCCCTGAAAATAAACCATGTCGCCGGGCTGGCCGTTAATCGATGCCCGGAAGAAATGGTTAAAGCCGACTTCGAGCAGCGTGGCAAGCGACGAGTAGGTCGCAATGTGGCCACCAATGCCATGGTCAGCATGGTTCTGATGGGAAACCATCGCCATGGCGTTCCATCGCACCAGGCTCTTGATCTCTCGCTCGAGCACGCGGTCGCCAGGATACGGCACCTCCTGATCCACCGGGATCGTGTTGATGTAATCCGTGGTGGCTTTGATCGGAACTTCGACGCCGTTCTCGCGTGCCCGCTCCGTGAGTTTGTCGAGGAGGAACGTGACCCGGTTCGGTCCCGCTACGTCCGCGATTTGGTCAAGCGCTTCCATCCATTCGGCGGTTTCCCGAGGATCGAGGTCGACCGTGCGTTCAGTGGCTGTTTGGTGCATGGGTAATCCAATTATAAGCAATAGGCCAATCCGGACCGGGGACATGGCGGACCACATCTCACACCGCGGTCCGGCGAGCGTCCGAAAGCCGCCCAAAACCCCGCAAAGTACCGGCGCTGCTTGACTTGACTTCCGAAGAAGAGAGACAAGACAACCGTGAAATCGCGGCTCAGCTCCGCGATTCCGGAGGTGCGGGCTTCGATTGCTAAGAGAGGATCAGCTCGCCGTCACAGCCGCTGTCTCATCGATCGGCCGGTCCGTATCTTCGCCGCCCGGCGATGTCGCCGGCAGGAAGACCTGGAACGTACTCCCCTGGCCTGGGGCGCTGCGCACGATCATCCCGCCCTGATGGGCGCGGACGATTCCACCGGCCGCCGCAAGACCGAGGCCGCGTCCCGTGAACTTGGTCGTGAAAAACGGGTCGAAGATCCGCTGCCGGGTTTCGGCGTCCATTCCGCAGCCATTGTCGCTGACCTCGATCAGCACGTACCGCCCGGCCTCGATGTTCTCCACGAGCTGAGCGGAGCGCAGGATCTCTTCGTCGAAATCTACCGCCGAAGTGGAAACGTGGACCACTCCCCCTTCTTCATCGAGCGATTCCAGCCCGTTGAGCACCAGGTTCATGACGAGTTGCTGCAATTGAGTGACGTCGGCGTTGACGAGCGGAAGTCCTTTGGCGAGATCGAGCTCGATCAATGCATTCCGCGGCGCCGAAGAACGCAGCAGTGTCGCGATGTCGCGAATCGCTTCGGAAACATCCGCATGCCGTACGACGAATCGCCCTTTCCCGGCGTAAGCGAGAAGCTGCCGGGTCAGATCGGCGGCGCGTTCGGCGGCCCGGAGCGCATTGCCGATCTGATGCCGCGCGGTGCTGCTCTCCGGCAGCGCCGCATTCGCCATGGACGCGTTGCCGATGATAATCGTCAGCAGGTTATTGAAATCGTGTGCCACGCCGCCCGCCAGCAGTCCGATGCTCTCGGCTTTGGCCGCCTGGCGAAGGCGTTCTTCGAGACGCCTGTGTTCTGAGAGATCGAGAACCCACGCCATCCAGGGCGTCGCGCGGCCCGGCTCGAACGAAATGACGCCCACCATCACCGGCACGGCGGTGCCGTCGGCGGCGATGAGCGATTTCTCATAGGGGTCGGTGAATCCGCGCTCGGCAAGCTGGGCGCGCGCGCGTTCATCGGCGGCGCTGAACTCCGGCGGGGTGATATCGGAGAAATCAATCCTGCCGCTTTTCAGATCGGCGCGCGTGAAGCCCAGCATTCTCAGGAAGCCGTCATTCGCTTCCTGTGCGGTTAAATCCATGCCGGAAACGACGCCGATAATGTTGCTGTCGAACAGCCGCCGCAGCCGCGCTTCGCTGCCGCGCAGAGCCTTTTGGGTGGCCCGGAGAGATGTGACGTCGGAATAGGTCGCAATCGCAGCGGAACTTTCGATCGGGCGCGCATTCACCATCAGGGATCGCGAGGAGCCATCCGGGCGCAGAACATCGATCTCCTCATTGACGATGGTTTCGTTGGTCCGCAGCGCGCGCTCGAGCGGCCAGTTACCCGGCCCCATCGCCTCTCCGGCGGGTGTTCTGCCGGCAATCGTGTTCTGCTGGAATGGGAGATCGTCGCCCGGGCGCAGCCGCGCGCTGTGAATGTCCATCGCGGCACGGTTCGCCAGTTCCACCTTCCCCTCGCGTGTGGCGATCACTACCCCCACCGGCAGGTCGCGTACGATCACGTCCAGCCGGTCCCGCTCGGCCTGGGCCCGGGCTTCGGCTTCCTTCGCGAGGGCGGCCGCCTTCAACGCCGCCGCCTGTGCTTCCCGCATGGCGCGAATCACCAGACAGACCGCCAGCGCCGCAAGGATAAACATAATGCCCGCCCACCAGCGAGCCGCCGGAGCCGTGCCAGACGTGAACAGAGTGTCTTCGAGCGCGAACGTCCCGATCACCAGCAGTCCGCTGGTTACAAGCCCCGGGATGAAGCCGCCATACCAGGCGCTCAGCAGGACTGCCGGTATGAATGAAACCCACGGCGCGCTCTGGCCGACGAACGGCTTGCTGACCATTGGCAACGCGATACCCACGCCAACGGCAAGGACGGCGACAGCATAAGAGCGGAGACGTGAATTGGTTTTTACCATTTCGCTGTTCGCGTGCTGCCGTTCCCTTTACCGGCCTGCAAGAGGTGCTCACTCCTATAGACGCCGGCGGGTGGGCCGGGTTTCCGGCGCTCCCTCCAGCGCCGTGTGCGCCACGGAGATCCGGCCGCCACGGTCCAGTGGAATCCCGCTCAGGATACCAGATTTTTCCGCCCATCCCCAATGGGGCCGGGAATCAGTATGCGCCTGGGAAAGAAGACAGGTACCTGGGCTTCGCGCTTCGCTGGCCAGGACAAGCCCGGAACCAACCGGCCGGGTATTTCGTAATAAGCTACTGGATATCAAGGGCATACGGGTCCGATGCCGCCGCGGCCGGCGGAGCGGGTCCGGGCGGCGTGACCTTTTCGCGGCTGGCGCGTCTATCGAAGTGCCGGGCCGCGTGCCCGCAATCAGTCCGGTGCGGGAGGTAAACAGGATGTATCAGGCCGCAGAAACGGTATCGAGAACTTTGGCGCCGCCTTTAGACGAGACCGGTCTCATCCGGGCAGCACAGAACGGTGACCAGGACGCTTTCGAGCGGCTGGTGCGGGAGTACGACCAGAGCGTGCTGCGCATTGCCATGAACATTCTGCGCTCGCCCGATGAGGCGCGCGATGTCTACCAGGAAGCGTTTCTCAAGGTTTACCGGAATCTCGGCTCGTTCCGCTTCGATTGCTCGTTTCACACCTGGCTCTACCGCATCGTGACCAACATCTGCCTCGATCATCTGCGCCGCCGCAAGGTACGCAAAGAAGAATCGACGGCAGTCGAGACGCCGGACGGAATGGTGGACCGCATCGCGCAGGTTAAAGAAGAAGGCGCGCATTCCGATCCCGAACGGCAGACGTGGAACCGTGAGCTTTCGGGCGGCATCGCGCGGGCGCTGGCGGCGCTCACGCCGCGCGAGCGCACGGTTTTCGAATTGCGGCACTATGAAGGGTTGCGGCTGCGGGCGATCGGGGACATGATCGGGACCACGGAAGAGGCAGCGAAGAACTGCCTGTTCCGGGCTACGCAGAAAATGAGAATGAGTCTGGAAACATTCGTATGACCTGCATTGAAGCCACACGCGAAATTCCGAATTACTGCTACGGAGAGATCACTTCGGAAGCGGAGGAAGCGCTCGAATCCCATCTGGAAGACTGTGAGATCTGCCGGGCCGAGCTGGCAAAGCACCGGAAATTCCTCGAACTTCTCGAAGAGCGCGAGCCCATGGTGGACGCGGGCCTGCTGGTCGACTGCCGGAACGATTTCAGCCGCGCGCTGCGCCAGGAGATTACGGCGGAACAGCAGCATGGCGCGGGTTGGCGAGGCTGGCGGCGGTTCACGCAGCGGGTACGCGATTTCTCTTCCATCAACATTCCTTTTCGCGTTCCGGTAGGAGCCATGGCGCTGGTGGCGCTGGGTTTCGTGGGGGCGCGGTATACGCCCGAAAAATTCGGCGGCGTGCGCGCGGCGCTGGCAGCCCCGATGTTTTCAAGCGTGCGCTCGGTGGAGCCGGCCGCGTCCGGCCAGATTCAGATTGCCGTCGATGAGACTCGCCGGCACGTGGTTTCCGGCTCGCTCCAGGATCCGCAGATTCAGGAACTGCTGCTGAGCGGCGTGACGGATGGCTCGAATCCGAACGTGCGGCTGCAATCGATTCAGGTGCTGCATCAGGCAACTTCGGAAAATAATGCGGATGCGGATCAGGTGCGGCAGGCGCTGCTGGGAGCGCTCGAACATGATCCCGTTCCGGGTGTCCGGCTCAAAGCACTGGAGGGGTTGAAGCAGTTCTCGGGCGACCTTACGGTGCGCGCTTCTCTGGCGCGTGTTCTGCAGCAGGACCAGAGCCCCGCCGTCCGCGCGCAGGCGATCGACCTGCTTGCGGAGCACACGGACGGCTCGCTGGTCGGCGTTCTCCAGAACGTAGTGCAGACCGAGGACAACCAGTACGTGCGGGCGCAGATCGCCCATATGCTGGCGCAGTTCGGCGCCTCCGTCGGGACTTATTGAGGGGCCCGGCGTCGATTATATTGTGAGTTTCAGAGGCTGGGAGATGTTCTGGAAAAAGGCAGGACTCGTTTGCATTGTTGCGGCTGCGATGGCGATCGTGGGCTATGCTCAGACGTCGAAATCGCGCGGACATTCAGCGAACCTGCAGGGACAGGGCACTTTCGGATACCTCGGGGTGGGCGTGCAGGACATGACTCCGGAGGCCGTTAAATTGTTCGGCCTCAAGGACACAGCCGGTGTCATCGTCAGTTGGGTGGTGGCAGGCGAAGCGGGGGACAAGGCCGGCGTTCATGAACACGATGTCATCCTGGAACTCGACGGCCGGAAGGTCAACAGCAGAAACGAATTCAGCGACATCATTCTGGGCAAAGCTCCCGGAACCAAAATCAATCTCACCATCCTGCGTGGCAGTACAAAACAGAATCTAACCGCCAGGCTGACGACTCGTCCCTTTGGCCTGCCGCTGGAGGTCACTGCCGCCCCTCCCGGTGTGGTGGGTCCGTTGACTCCCGAAGACGTGCAGATGGCGATTGCAGCCGCCAACGCGGTTCCTGCGCCCCGCCTGGGGTTCTATGTGATGGAGATGATGCCGCAGCTTTCCACGTTTTTCGGCGTTCACGATGGTGTGCTGGTGCAATCCGTGACACCGGGAACGCCCGCCGAAAAGGCTGGCCTGAAGGCCGGCGACGTCGTCACAAAAGTGAACGGCATCCCGGTCAGTACGGAACGCGAGATCATCGGCATCGTTCGCCAGACCGGCGGTAAGGTCGTCTCGTTTACCGTCGTCCGGAACAAGAAGCAGATGACGCTAAGCCTGGAAGTGGCCTGGAATCGCGATCCGTTCGATCGCGGCGCAATCAACTAAATCAGAAAATGAACGCCAGCCCGCCGCGGAACACGCGCGGTGTGTTGACCACCAGCAACTGCCGTCCGTCTGTCATCGAGAGCGGCAGATAGCCCTGCGCCAGAATGTTGCGAATCTCCGCCGTGGCTTCGATGCGGCCCACGCCGGAGAGGAACGGAATCGGCTGGCGGATCGCCAGATTCAGCCCCGGTTCCGCGCGGTCCGGCAATGTGGAGAATGACGCCATCGGCACCGCGAGTCCGAGATCCGCATACTGATAGCTTGCGATGTAACGCGTACCGGTGCGCGGCGCAACACCCGTAGCCCGGAACGTTACGGACTGTCTGTTGTCCGGATTCATCGCCTCGCGCAGACTCACGGCGTCCGCAATGCGATTGGCCCCCATACCCGGCGTGAGCACTCCCAGCGTTCCGTACGCGACCGTGATCTGGTTATGGTCCCCCAGGCTCCGCGTCGCGGAAAGCGAGTAGCCGGAATTCGAAATGTTGCCCGCGTCGAACCACGCGTTTGAGGTAAACAGGGAAGGCATCAGGTCCCCGCTGAACAGCGAGGCGCCGGGATCGGCGATCATGAGCGTCGCGTTGGAGACGTACTGATGATAGCCGGAAATCCGGTATTCCATTGGACCGGCGCTGCCCACATAGCTGATTTCGTAGTCATCTCCGCGCTGCACTTCGAGCCGGCTGTTCATCTGGCTTAACCGCGGCAGCATTGAGACGGCGGTGAGCTCGTTGCGAAGGTTGTCCGCCGGATCGTTCGAATCGAGCTGCGACTGCGCGTTTCCGGACGTAAATGCCATTTCAATACGTCCGCGCTGCAGTTCGTAGGTCAGTTTCGCCCAGGGGCTGAAGTACTGCATCCGGTCGAGGAACGAGATCGTGTCGAGCTGCGAGCCGTAATCGAGCGTGGCCGCATCGCTCAGCTGCGCGCGGTCGCTCATGCTGACTGAAAGCGTGCGCAGCGAAGGCAGTGAAGCCTCACCCGCGGCGCTGCCGAGCATGCTCTGACCCACGCGCGTCGCTACGTTCATCTGCCGCATCGTGACGGAAACCGACGGACTTTCACCCGCCACCTGATGGGTAAACGTCGTGCGAATGGCGGCGCCGGGAATACCGGTGGCCGATGCATATCCAACATTGCCAGCCACCCGCACCTGGCTGTTCGAATAAAGCGACGTCGCGAACGCGAACTGAGTCCCCAGATCGGCTTCATCCGCAGCCGCGCTCGTGAGCGCGGTATCACTGGCCGAAATCTTTACTACACCCTTGGAATCGTGGAAAGCGGCGGTATGAGTGCCGGCGGGGGCTCGCTTACCGGATGCCGTCTGCGGAAGCGCGCGCAGCACCGGACGCATGGAAGGATCGGCGCGCAGCGTCCACTTCCAGTCGTCGCTCATAAGCCCGCCGGGAGCCGGCACGCTTGAAACCACCTGAATGGAGCTGAAGACCTTCGACAGGCTGACTTCCAGAAGGCTGCGCATTCCGGGCTTCACGACTACCTTATTCCGTGTGGTCGGCACGAAGGTGGCGAGCGTCACCTGGACGATATAGGAATCGGGCAGAAGCTCGCTGAACGAAAAATTACCGGCGAGATCGGTATAGCCCCGCTGCAGAAGAACTTCCTGCTGATTGAAGAGAGAAACGGCGGCTCCCGATCTGGGCTTGCCGCTCGTATCGGTAACGAGACCACTGAGTGCTCCGGAGAAACGAATCGCCGTAGCGCCCTGGGCCGATCCAATGAGAAGAACCGTCAGGGAAAAAAGCACTGCGGAGCGGAAGTAACCGCGTGGATTCGACCCTTGTTTGCGCGCATCTGCCACAGCTTGCCCTCGCTCGTTCGGTCGCCCTGCTCCCACAGCCTGCCGCGCCACGCAGCGCAGCTAACCAAGTTTAACTCAGTTTACAATAAATTTCTGTTCCTGCTGAACCGTCTGGTTTGCCCGCTTGTCGGTCGCTTTCACCTTCAGCATGTAAACGCCCGGCCCCAAAGTCTTCAGGGGCAGCAGTTTTTCCACCGTTACCTGATTGGCTGACGCATAAGGGATAGACTGCACGTCCTCCGTCACATCAAAAAGGCTATCGGTGGCGCCGATCTTGCTGATTGTGTACTCAATGCTGCCGTTCGGCTTGTTTGTCTTCTCTTCCGGGGCGAAATTATAGAACTGAATGTAAACGCCCATTTTCTGGTCGTTCGGATCCTTCAGGTTGAAAGTATCGCCCACCCGCGGACGTACTTTCGTATCGCCGATGGCAAACATCGTGCCTCCGATGTCACGTGTCGGCAGCGGGGTGATCTGGTCGGCCAGAATCAGGCTGCTCGATGCGAGCCGGTCGTCCGAGAAATGGGGCACATCCAGAGGAACCTGGTAATCTGCCACATTCCCGGAGGTCACGTCCTTTGCGACGATCGTCAGGTGGTATCGGCCCGGCGGCAGCGCGACCTGGTTTTGATAGATCTGCTTGAAATTCCGGGTCTGCTCCATCATGTCCATCGGGGCATCGACTTCCAGCGGGAAGTCGAATTTCGTGACCGGGCGGCGGGTCATTGACGTGACCGTGCCCACCAGTTCCACGAGCGCATGATTCACGCCGTCTTTCTGGCTGAACTGCAGATCGCGGTTCTCGAACTGAACCGTAATGTTGGTGAGAACCGAATTTTCCGTGACCCTTATGTAATCCCAGCGCACCTGCATCGGCAGCCGGTTGTACGTCACGCGCGAGGTGATTTCAGATTCCAGATCCTTGAACTTCACTTCCGGCGGCTGCTGCAGCTTGAAGAACTGATCCATGCGCTCGAACTCGTTCATGCTCTGGTTCAGATACTGATCGGGAACACCGAGGTGTGTACCGTCTGTGCGGTTGAAGCGGTCGTCTTTGCTCGAAAGCCCCTCTTCTTCATACAGTGTCAGGCCCGCGTTCGGCACATGCAGCAGGGCGTCCTTTTCGGAGGGGTCCATCGTCATGTGATATTCGCCGCACATGCACGGGTCCACGAACTCAATAATGATGTTCTGGCCCACGCCGTCGATGTAGCGGTAACGCCACTGCTCGAACGGATAAGTCTGGGTTTCGCCGCCGCCTTCGGACATCGGACGGATATAAGTGCCGCCCGACGGATGCGATTCGATTTCATCCGGCGGACCGTATTGAATATAGATGCGGCCGCGGTCCGTACGCCAGCCCGGAATACCGGAAGCGAAATGCTCGTTGGCGTACGCGATGCGGCGGTAATGCTCTTCCTTGAATTCGTTTTCGACGGTGTCCGGAGTGGGGTCCCGGCGCAGCCAGAACTGCTCGACGAACTGCTCGCGCTCTTCGTCCGTATTCAGCTGCTTGAACGCCTTCTTTTCCTCATCCGAGATGATGTAGACAACGTCGTTGTCCATCCAGTTCTTGTACGGCGTGAGGAGCTCTTTCTTGAGCGCTTCTTCCTTCTTCTTCTGTTCCTTGGCGGTGAGCGGTTTCGCCACGGTATCGCGCGGCGCGTCCTTGGCTTTGGCCTTTTTATCTTTCGATGGCACCGGGGCGGGGGAAGACGTCTGAGTGGAAGATGTCTGAGCGGGCGACTGGGTCACCGCAAGCAGCAGGGCAAGTCCCGCGGCCGGGAACAGAAGTTTCGGGTTCATGCCGGGCATTCCTGTGAGTATCGACTAATCTCAGTGTATCTCAGACGTGACGCGGCGCAGCGGGGTTTCGGGGACAATACTCGACGGTGGCCGGGATTTCCCGCACGCGGTCGGCCCCCTGATTGCTTGAAAAAGCCCATAACCATGAAAGCATCCGAAGTGGTGCGCGCCTGGGGCCGAATTTTGCGCGGTTCCGCACCTTCTCTATCTATTGAAGTTACGAAAGAATGTCCGTTGCGTTGCCCTGGCTGCTATGCATACGATGAGAGCCACCTGGGCGGCGGAGCCACACTCCGCTCCCTGAGCGACTTCAAGGGTCAGGCATTGATTGACGGCGTGCTCGAAGTGGTCGACCGCTACCGTCCCCTCCACCTGTCTCTCGTCGGTGGCGATCCCCTCGTCCGGTACCGCGAGCTCGAAGCACTCACGCCGCTGCTGCTCGCGCGCGGCCTCCACTTACAGGTGGTCACCAGCGCATTCCGGCCGCTTCCCGCACTGTGGAAGGGGCTCGCCCGGATGTCCGCCGTCGTTTCCATCGATGGCTTACAGCCGGATCACGACGCGCGCCGCGCGCCGGCGACCTACGAGCGCATCCTGAAAAATATCGACGGTCACCGGATAACCATCCACTCCACAATCACAGGTCCCATGATGCGCCGCGCCGGCTACCTGCGGGAATTCCTCTCGTTCTGGACCCCGCGTCCGGAGATTCGCAAAATCTGGCTCAGTCTGTTCACTCCGCAGCGCGGCGACAATCTGCCGGAGATGCTGACGCCGGCCGATCGTGCACACGCGATCGCCGACATGCTCATCCTCCGGAAAGAATTTCCGAAGCTGGATATGCCGGAAGGGCTGATCCGGCAGTTTGCGACGCCACCCGCGGGTCCGCAGGAATGCGTTTTTGCGCTGACGACGAAAGTCCTCTCGGCCGATCTGAAGACCGCTGTTACTCCGTGCCAGTATGGCGGTCAGCCGGACTGTTCGGCCTGCGGCTGTGTGGCGTCCATGGGGCTCGCCGCCGTGGCCGATCATAAACTCGCCGGCGTGATCCCGGTGGGCATGCTGTTCCGCGGCTCGATCCGCGTGGGCCGCGCCTGGGCCAGCATGACCGAACCACCCGAGCCTCCACCCGATCCGCTGCGGATCTTACCGTAAGAGCTACGGCGTTCCTGAACGCGTTGCGATCATCAGCGGGATCGCTGCCGCGGCCGCCACTACAATGAGCACCAGCACTGCGCCGCCGATCACAGTATCAATCCTCCGGTTGGCATGCTTCCCCATCACGCCGCGGTCTTTCGCGGTTCTCAGGATCGGGTAGTACGTCAGCGGCATCAGCGCCATTCCGAAAATGACCGAAACGTTCACGAGCGTCATCGGCTGGGCTCCCGCGACCACCATAATCGCGCTTGCTGCCAGCGTTCCCGCCCAGACCGCCGTGAATACCGGCACTTTATTTGCCGGCATGTTCTTGCCCCACGGGAGATTGAAAAACTGGCAGAAGTTGTAGGCTCCCGCCATCGATGTCTCCACCGCGGCGCCCGCCAGGCATGCCAGCGTTCCGGCAAGTGCGAGCAGCAGCCCCGCGCGGCCCAGCGGGATCGCAGCTGTGAGCTCGGTGGTGCTGAGCAACACCGGAAAGATTCCCTTCGGCGCGAACACCATCGCGGCGGCGATCACCAGGGCCACCGTCAGCAGGCCGCCCAGAACGGAACCGAATCCAGCGACGAACAGGTTCTCCGGCAGATCCTTCACCTTCCAGTCTTCCTCAATCGCGCCGGATGAGTAGAAGTGAACTTCGTACTCCATGAGCATCGCGCTGAAAATTCCAACCGCGAAATAGTAATACTCGAGATTCCCTACGGGGCTGCCGGCGGTGAGCCGTGGCTCGAATCCGCGAGCAACCGCGTGCCAGTCGGGATGCAGTGAAACCGCCGCTGCCGCAAAGACCAGCATCGCCAGGCCGGCGAGGCCGTAAATCCGTTCGATCCACTGGAATCGCAGCAGGCCGATCGAAATTCCGATCAGGGCCGTCACGCCGATCACGAGCAGTTTGCCCGGCCAGCCAGTCAGCAGATGCAGCACAATGGCGGAGCCCCCCAGTTCCGCCGCGCACGTGATTACCGTCAGAAGCTGCGAGGCGATCAGAGTCACCAGCCCCCAGCGGTCGCCGAAGCATGTACGCACCACCGAGAGCACGGGTTCGTGCGCCACCACGGCCACGCGCCCGCACATCTCCATGTAGACGATGATCGCGAAAGTCCCCA
>DASZVV010000479.1:0-29885 GCA_035546955.1 Bryobacteraceae bacterium | reverse complement strand
GGGCACGATTCACCATTATCAGCAGTGGAATATCGACCCGCAGAGTGTGGTCAGCTTCGCCGGAATGACGTTCCGGTAATACCACCTCCCGGCGAGCTTATGCGCCTTCTGTTGCTGTTGATGCTCCCGAGAGTAATCAGTACTCGACGGCTTCGGCTACGGATTGAAAGCGATCTATAGCGAATCCGATGGGGCAGGTACGGCCACTACTCGCCTCCACAGCAACGACCGTAACACTTTTTCATCTTTCGGCAGCTGAATTCTCATATGATATTCCTTGCGGAAAGGAACAATCCTGTGACGATTCGAAGCTCATTTCTCGCGCTGGCGCTTTGCATCCCGGTTCTCGCCCAACCCCCTGCGGGGCGTGGTGGCAGCGGAGGACGTGGCGGCAGTGGACGTGGCGGCCGAGGCCCCGCCATTCAGCTCACGACGGACCAGAGAGCCCAATACCAGGCTAAAATCGATGAACTCAACGCGATCGTCAAAAGCCTTCGGGCATCGAAGACGAATCTCGATCTCATTGCCGATGTCGATGTCTTCGCCAAAGCCGGCGACTGGCTCCTCGAATTTCCGGCTTTCGCGAACGCACAGGCCGTGTCCAGCTACCTGGCGGTTCTGGATGAAGGGATCGAACGCGGTCATCTGCTGCAAAAGGGCCAGTCGCCCTGGATAACAGAGAAAGGCCGCAAGGTCCTCGGCTATTACTCCGCCCTCGACGGCTCCGTACAGCCGATGGGCGTCACGATTCCCGACGGCTACGATCCCGCGAAGCCAGACCGTCTCTACGTGTGGCTGCATGGCCGCAGCAATGGGCTAACCGAAGCCAGCTTCATCAACGGATTTAAGAACGCGCCACAGTTCCCCAATACAGCCTATACAGCCGACGTCGGCCAGTTGACGCTCGATTGTTTCGGCCGCGGCAATAATGCCAATCATCAGGCAGGCGAAGTCGATATTTTCGAAAGCATCGCGGCCATGCAGCGCCGGTTCAAGGTCGATCCCGACCGCATTCTGCTGCGCGGGTTCTCGCTGGGCGGCGCGGCGGCGTGGCATATCGCGCTGCAGCATCCGGACCGCTGGGCCGCGGCGGAGGTGGGCGCGGGAACCTATCCGGGCCGGCTCGTTTACGCCGCGAAGCCGTTTCCGCCGTACCAGGACGGCCCCCTTCACATCTACGAAAACATCATCGACTGGGCGCTGAACGCCTATAACCTGCCGCTCGCCGGCCATGACGGCGATGCCGACGATCAGGTCGCGACTGTCGGCGCACCGCGCGGAGCCGCGCCCACGCCCAACCGCGGGCAACTCGAATCATCGCTCCGCGTCCGCGCCCAACTGGCGAAAGAAGGCTTTCCCGCCGAGAACACGCCGACGGAAGGCATGGAAGGCAACTGGTCCCTGCCCGGCACGCGCGACATTTTCATGATTTCGACCGGCACGAAACACGGCGTGAACCGGCAGGTGAAAACCGCGCTCGATGCATTCCTCAGGAAGTACGGGGATGCCGGCCGCCAGGACCCGGACCACATCCGTTTTGTCACATACACAACGCGCTACAGCGATTGCTTCTGGGTTTCGCTCGATGGCCTGGAGCACCAGTATCAGCGGGCCGATATCGACGCGCAGCGCAACAACAACCGCAAGGATTACCAGATCACGACGAAAAACCTGACGCGGCTCACTCTGCGGGAAGTTCCTTCCGCCGCAACAATCAAAATCGACGGCCAAAGTCTGCAGGTGAAGGGCAATGCCTCATCCGTAACGCTGGAACGAAATGGCACAGCCTGGAAGGTCGCGAAACCAGGCGCATGGGCCGGGCTGCACAAGACACACGCACTGCAGGGGCCGATCGACGACGCCTTCCTCGATCCGTTCCTCCTGGTGCGCCCCACCGGCACGCCCTGGAACGCCGCCGCCAATCAGGACGCGCTGCGCCGCCTCGAACACTTCGATCACATGTGGGCGATGGACTATCGCGCGCACCCGCGGATCAAAGACGACAAGGACGTGACCAGCGACGACTTCGCGAACTACAACGTGATCCTGTTCGGCGACCCCGGCAGCAACAAATGGATCGCGAAAATGGCCGGCCGGTTGCCCCTGAAGTGGACGAAAGATTCGATCACCGTTGGCGGCAACAGCTATCCCTCAGCGGAAAACCTGCCGGTGCTCGCCTACCCGGACCCGCTCAACCCGCGTCATTACGTTGTGCTGAACACCGGGCTGACTATTGCCGACAACGACTACAACGGCGACTACGCGATGCCGCGCTTCGGCGATATCGCGATACTGAAAATCACGGACACGCCGGAGCCGCCCGAAATCGTCTGGGCGGGCTTGTTTGACGAATCGTGGAAGCTGCCGGTCTCTAAGTAGTCCGGGTCAATTTGGCCGCTGAATCGCGGTCGAGAAACAATTCCGCATGCGGATGTTGCCGAAGGATCGATCCCGGACACTGGTTCGTCAGGGGTCCTTCCACGGACGCCGCGACGGCCGCCGCCTTCGCGGGTCCTGGCACCATCACGAACAGTTCGTGCGCCGCCATCAGCGTGGGAACGGTGAGGCTGAATGCCTGTTTGGGGACGTCGTCCAGCGTGGCGAATGCCCCGTCGTGCACCTGCTGGATCCGGCAGGCCTCATCGAGGGTAACTATTTTGATCGGTTCGGGGTCTTCAAAATTGCAGGGCGGATCGTTGAACGCGAGATGGCCGTTTTCCCCAATGCCGAGCAGCGCGATGTCAAAGCCCTCTTTGGGCAGCAGCGTACCGTAGCGGCGGCATTCCGCCTGCATATCCGGGGCTTCGCCCTGGATCGGATGGAAAACGCGCGGCTGCACATGGTCGAAGATATGCTCCCGCAGAAAGCGGCGAAACGACCAGGGCGAATCCGGTTTTGCTCCCACATATTCATCCATATGAAAGGCCGTGATGGCGGACCAGTCGATGCCGGGTGCGGCGATGAGCGCGGCAAGCGTTTCATTCTGCGAAGGCGCGGCGGCAAATACCACCGTAATGGCTCCTTTGTCAGCGATTTTCGTGCGAAAGGCATTGGCAATGGCCTGCGCGGCCGCCGCTCCAAGCCCGGCGCGGTTTTCGGCGATGTGAATATTCATTCCGAGTTCAATTATGACGGGCCATATAATTCCGGGAGGATCGCGGCTCGATGAGACGATTGCTCCCGTTTCTCATCGCAGCCTGTGCGTTCGCCCAGGAGCCCGCCGTGTTCCGGGCCACCACACAGCTGATCCAGATCGACGTGGCGGCGGAAGACAAGAGCGGAAATCCGGTCACCGGTCTGACGAAGGACGATTTCGAGCTCCGCGTGAACGGCAAAACCCGGTCGATCGATACTTTCACCGCCACGTCCCCCGTGCCCATCGTGACCGAACCGCTTCCGCCTGGCACGTTCAGCAATCGAACGCAGGCGCACGCGGTGACGCAGGGCCGCTACACGGCATTCGTCCTCGATCGCCGCAATACGAATTTCAGCCTGCAGGCTTTCGCGATTCAGCAATTGCAGAGGCTGCTCGATACTTCGCCCCCGGATGGGAAGGTGGCGCTGTATCTGATCGATAACGGCTTCCAGATCGTGCAGGAGTTTACGTCCGATCTGGATCTGTTGAAGGAGAAGGCCGCGGGACTTTCAGGCGCGGTGCCTCCCCCTGTAACGGATCTCGGTCAGGCAGAGGCCGCATCAAAGGAAACAGTGGCGGCATTCCACGACATTGCGAAGCATCTGGCTGGAATTTCAGGACAGAAGATTGTGATCTGGCTGAGCACGGGGTTTCCCGATAACGAACCGCCTCCGTCGCCGCTGACCGCCAAAGGCCTTACACCCATCACGACCGCAAGAGAGGCCCCCAACACCTCGTTTCTTGCAGATATTGATGATGCGGTACGAGTGCTCGCCAACGCGAATATCGTCCTCGAATCGGCGGAAGCCTCGTATCTGGGAGCCTGGGTCTCGGCTGACACCGGCCCCATTGTGACCCACGTGAATCCGCTCCAGATGATCGCCGAGCGCACCGGCGGGCGATTTTTCCCCGCCGACACAAACGATCTCGCAGGCACCATTCATCACGCGGCCATGGACCACACCGCCGCATACGAAATCGGCTTTTACGACGACGGCGGCTGGCTCCCCGGCCTTGTGCCGATCGACGTAAGGGTCAGGCGCTCCGGCGTGTCTCTGCGGTATCGCGAAGGCTTCTACGTCGAGAAGGACAAGCCGGCAAAGCCGGTCTCATTACAGGCCACCGCTCAGGATCTGCTCGAACGCGCCGTGGACGCCGTCACGATTCCCATCACCGCGAAAGTGACGCGAACCGCGGGCAACAACGGCACACTGACGCTACGTCTCATCGTGGACGCGAGCGCGCTCACGCTCCGCCAGGATGGCAATGTCTGGCGCACTAAACCCGCCTTCTTCACACGCTTCGCATCGGACGTGGAGGATCAGGTAGGCGACGTTCCTCTCGATTCTCCCGAACTCACGCTGACCCAGGCGCAGCACGATCGCGCTCTTCGCGAGGGAATCAATCTGCGCTTCACCGTGAAAGCGAAGGAAGGCGCTGCCACGCTGCGCGTCCTCGTGCGCGACGAGTCTTCCGGCGCCGCCGGCACCGTCACCATTCCCCTCAGCGATATCCCTGAAGCCTACTAGCCCGCCCGGCCTGATAGAACGGTAGAGGAAATCTATGCCAGAAATCATCCTCATTGCCAATGGCGACCTGCGCCTCTCCGCCAATCGCGTCTGCTGGGACGCACAGAATCAAACCGAAGAAGCGGTGATGAACGCTATCCGCCGTGAAGGTTACAGCGTGCGCCGCGGGCATCCTTTCGATCCGGAAAAAGGCCACGGCTTCATCGATAGCCAGGCCCACGGCCTTCAGGTATTCCGCAACATTCCGGAAGATGCGCCGATCGTCGTGGTGGAGGCCGTCTGGCAGTACACTCAGCACATTCTGGGTGGTCTGATCAGCCATAAGGGGCCGATCCTGACAGTCGCCAACTGGAGCGGCCAGTGGCCCGGGCTTGTCGGTATGCTCAATCTGAACGGCTCACTGACGAAAGCCGGCGTTCCTTACAGCACGCTGTGGAGTCTCGATTTCCAGGACCAATTCTTTCTGAACGGCCTGCGGAGATGGCTGAAAGGCGAGCAATTGGCCCACGATCACAGCCACACGCGGCCGCTGGCGAACGTAAAACTGCCTGCCGATGCCGCGGGAGTGGGTATGGAACTGGCGCGCCAACTCAAGCGGGAGAAATCGATCCTCGGCGTCTTCGATGAAGGCTGCATGGGGATGTACAACGCCATCATTCCCGATGAACTGCTCTTCCCCCTCGGTGTTTACAAGGAGCGCCTCAGCCAGTCCGCGCTGTACGCGGCAATGCTGCAGGTGACGGATGAAGAAGCTGCGGCAGTGCGCTCCTGGCTCGAAAAGAAAGGTATGAAGTTCCGCACGGGCCCGATCGACGAAACCGATCTGACGGATGCCCAGATCGCCCAGCAGTGCCGAATGTACATCGCGGCCGTGCGAATCGCGTCGGAGTTCGGCTGCGACGCCATCGGCATTCAATACCAGCAGGGCCTGAAAGATCTGTGCGCCGCCTCCGACCTCGTGGAAGGCATTCTGAACAATGTCGACCGGCCACCGGTCACCGGCGCCTCCGGCAACGTGCTGTTCGACGGGCGCGCCATCGTGCATTTCAATGAGGTCGACGAATGCGCCGGTCTCGACGGCCTGATCACGAATCGCGTCTGGACGAAGCTCGGATTCGATCCCGAAACTACCCTGCATGACGTCCGGTGGGGTGAGGAGTATGGCGGCGAATACGTCTGGGTATTTCTCATTTCCGGCGCCGCGCCTCCGCAACATTTCATCGGCGGATGGGCTGGCGCGGACAGCCTGCGTCAGCCCTCCATGTATTTTCCGAACGGCGGCGGCACGCTCCGCGGCATCAGCAAACCGGGCGAAATCGTATGGAGCCGCATCTTCGTGGAAGGCGGCCGCCTGAAAGCCGATATCGGCCGGGCCAAAGTAATCTCGCTTCCGAAAGAAGAAACCGAGCGCCGCTGGGCCGCCACCACTGTACAATGGCCGATCATGCACACAGTGATGTATGGCATCACACGAGATCAGTTGATGGGCACCCACCAGTCGAACCATATTCAGGTGGCGTATGCGCCGGACGCCGCCGGCGCCAATCGTGCGCTGGCCGCGAAAGCGGCGATGTTCGCCGAACTCGGCATAGACGTCCGCGTTTGCGGCACGAATCACGGTCTCGAGTAAAGCCATGGGCACGGTCGTCGCAGGCGTCGATTTCGGAACTCTGAGTGTCCGCGTTTCGATTTTCGATTCGGAACGCGGGAGGCTTGGCAGCGGCACTGCCGACTATCCTCTGCACCGCACGCGAACCGACCCCAACCAGGCGACGCAGAGCCATGCCGATCACATGGCGGCGCTCGAAACGGCATTCCGCGCTGCCATCGCCGCGAGCGGCATTTCGGGCCAGGATATCGCCGCGCTGGCCATCGACACCACGGGATCGAGTGTCGTTCCCGTCGATGAAAATCTCCGTCCGCTCGACGACTATTACCTCTGGTGCGATCACCGCTCCTGGAAGGAAGCCGCCGAAATCACCGCCGCGGCGCATGCGCGGAAGTTGCCGGCCATCGACTGGTGCGGCGGCACGTATTCGAGCGAGTGGGGCTTCTCGAAGGTGCTGCACTGGCTGCGCAATAATCCCGGCAAGCGGGACCGCTTCGCCACCGCGCTCGAACACTGCGACATGGCGGCGGCGACGCTGGCCGGCATCCGCAATCTCAGCCAGTTGCCCCGCAGTATCTGCGCCTCGGGCCACAAATGGATGTGGAATCCGCTCTGGGGCGGATTTCCGCCGGAAGAGTTTCTCGCCTCGATCGATCCTTTGCTGGCCGGTGTGCGGGCGAAGCTCGGCGGCCGTTTCGCGGGCTCGCTCGAAATCGCCGGCCGTCTGACGCAGCTATGGGCTTCACGGCTCGGGCTTCGCGCCGGCATTCCCATCCCCATCGGCGCGATTGACGCCCACTGGGATGCTATCGGCGCGGGCGCCCGGCTTGGCGATGTGGTGAACGTCGTCGGCACTTCCACCTGCATCATGGCGATGAGTCCGCGCACGGATTTGATCCCGGGTGTTTGCGGCGTAGTGCCCGGCAGCATTCATCCTGGCCTGACCGGCATTGAGGCGGGACTGGCCGCGACCGGCGATATTTTCGAGAGCATCGCGAAGCGCGCCGGCACAACGGTTGCCGCGCTTTCGCAGGGAATCGAAAACTGCACGGCTGGATCGACCGGCCTGCTGCGCCTCAACTGGGATAACGGCGACCGGACCGTCCTGGTGAAACCGGAACTGGGCGGCGTCACTTTCGGCTGGAAGCTCACCTCCACAGCGCAGGATGAACTATTCGCCGCGATTGAGAGCAGCGGTTTCCATACCCGCATTATCATCGACCGGCTGGAAGAGTATGCAGTGCCCGTGGAACGCGTCATCAACGCCGGCGGGATCCCGCAGAAAAATGAGACGCTGAATCGTGTCTACGCGGCGGTTCTGAACAAACCCGTACTCGTGCCGGAGCATGATGTCACCAGCCTCGGCTCCGCCATTTTTGCGTTTTTGGCCGCGGGTACTTTCAAGACCGTGGAGGAAGCTCAGACGGCTCTCTCCCCCGGTTATCGGGTGATTGAGCCGGATGCCGCGGCAACTGCCGTCTATGCCGATCTCTTCCCGGTTTTCCGCGATCTCTACTTCGATCTCGGAGAACGAAGCAAAGCGCTGGCGACATTGCGGGCCGCCGCGGCCCGCGCCTGATTATTTGCCGGCCTTGGCCGCTTCGTCGGCTCCGATTTCGCGGATGTAAATATTGCGGAATCGAATTTCAGACCCGTGCGTCTGGAGTTCGATGGGCCCCATGGACAGCACCGGAATCGAGCGGTCGAAGTAGTTATCGAGCACCGCGCCATCCACCGTCTGCTTGTCGTTGAACCACACCCACACCCTGGATCCGATCATCTTGATGTGGAAAGTATTCCATGTTCCGACCGGATTATCCGCCTTTACCAGCGGCCACTTACCGGGGTTATCCGGATTGTCGTTCCAGAGCGCACCCGAACCGCGCGGCGCGCCGTTTTTGACTTCACGCGGATTATCCACGTCCCAGATCTGCACCTGCGGATAGCCGCGCAGATAGATGCCGGAATCGCCGTTGTGGTTCACCATCAGCCAGTCGACGTAGAGCTCGAAATCGCCGTAATTCTTGTCGGTCGCGAGGAAGACACCTTTCCCGTCCGAGACGATCTCGTGCTTTTCTTTGTCGACGCTCCAGTGCAGATCGCGGTCGGCATTCCACTGCGTCTGCATGGCGGCAAGCTGTTCCGCGGTCAGTGTCGCCTGAACGTGGGGACTGTAATCGCCCTTCTCGCCGCGCCAGCCGGTCAGATCTTCGCCGTTGAAGAGATTCGTAAATCCGGCCGGTGCTTTGTTGAGCGGTTTATTCTGCGCGAACGCGGGTGTGAGAAGCGCCGCTGCGGAAAGAATGCCGGTGAGGATAGAAAACGTACGTTGCATGGAACCTCGCGGTGTGGGTTAAACGCCGTAAACTGCAACTTTACCACCGGTAATGCCCATTGCATATGATGGAGCCGTGGCGGCTCGCCTTCATCGCAGAGATTTCCTTCGCGGCAGCGTGGCCGCGGCCCTCGCAACGCGGCTCCGCGGCGCGCCCACGGCGGCCTCGCACCTGAGCGAATTCCCCTATGGCGCCGTGACGCTGACCGGCGGCCCCCTCAAGCGGCAGTATGACGCCATTCACGCGCACTTCCTTGCACTCGATAATGACCGGCTTCTCAAAGTCTATCGACAGCGGGCCGGACTGCCGGCCCCAGGCGAAGACATGGGCGGCTGGTACGACGCCGATGGATTCGTGCCCGGCCACACGCTGGGCCAGTACATTTCCGGTCTCTCACGCATCTATGCGGCAACCAAAGATCCTGTCTGCGCCATTAAGGTGAACGCGCTGGTTACAGGCTTCGCCGCAACGCTGGGTCCCGATGGCTACCCTTACGCGAGCGAAAAGGCTGCGACTACCTGGCCCTGCTACATCCTCGATAAATACGAGGCGGGCATGCTCGATGCTTCGCGGCTCGTGAAAAATACGGATGCGAAGCGCGTTCTGGTGAAGGCGATCGAGGGCGCCATTCCGCACATTCCCGATCACACCTATGACCGCGGGCCGGACAGTCCGAAGCAGGCGCCCTACGATGAGCCCTACGTCCTGCCCGAAAATCTGTTCAACACGTGGGAATTGACCGGCGACCGAAAGTATCTCGACATGGCGGGTCTCTACCTGCTCGATCACGATCTCTACGATCCCCTCGCGCAGAACCGCAATGTGCTGCCGGGCAAACATGCATACAGCCATGCCATCGCTCTGAGCTCGGCGGCACGCGCGTACGAGATTCTGCTCGAGGAAAAATATCTGACGGCGATCCGCAATGCGTGGGACATGCTCGAACAGACTCAGCAGTTCGCCTCCGGAGGCTGGGGTCCGAAGGAGGCCTTCGTTCCGCCCGGCGAAGGCAAGCTCGGCGAGAGTCTCACCACGACGCGCGATCATTTCGAAACCCCGTGCGGCTGCTATGCCCATACGAAGCTGGCGCGTTACCTGCTGCGCTTCACCGGCGAAAGCCGCTATGGCGACGGCCTTGAAAATATCCTCTACAATGCGCTCCTGGCCTCGAAAGATCCAGGCGGCGATGGCGAATATTTCTACTATTCGGATTATCAGGCGCTCGCGAAGAAGGGCTATTACAAACGCAAATGGCCGTGCTGCTCGGGAACGCTGCTGCAATCGGTGGCCGATTCTGTCCTGAATGTCTGCTTCCATCGCGACGCGGATCTGTTCGTCAATTTGTACACGCCATCGGAGGTCCGCTGGACGGTTGACCGTGCGCCTGTCACTTTAATTCAGGAAACACGATATCCCGATGACGGCGAAATGCACTTCCGGATTCAGACACCTGCGCCGGCCACTTTTACATTGAACCTGCGAATCCCGCGCTGGGCCACCGGCAACCCGAAAATTTTGGTGAACGGGAAGTCGTTTTCGGCCGCGTCGGAGCCGGGAACGTTCGCCTCAATCTCCCGCACCTGGCAAAACAGCGATACCGTACAGCTATCTCTGCCGCTCGATTTCCGGGTACAGGCCGTGGACGCCCAACATCCCGAACGCGTCGCGATCATGCGGGGCACGCAGATGCTGGTGGCCGTGAATCCACCGCCAGATCTGCAGGATCAGCCGCTGCATTTGCCGGGCAAGCCGCAGCCGGTTTCCCATCAGGCCTCGGTATTCACCCTTCAGGCACAGAACGGCCGGGTCACGCTGGCGCCGTTTTATCAGGTACGCGACGAAGCCTATACAACCTATCTGCTGCGGGAGGCACAATAGACTTATGCAAACGACAAGAAGAGATCTGGCGGCGTTGCTGCCGGTGCTGGGAGCCATCGCCGCGGCGCGGGGCGAAGCCGCCGATCTGCCGGCACTGAAATCCGTCGTCAAAAAATTTGAAGATCTTCCCTCCCGGGCCAGCGGCGCGGGCGGCAAGAACAACACTCATGCGATCTTCGACGGCCTGACACGCAACAACTATCGCATCGAGGCGCATGAAACCGAGCTCGCGCCGGGCGGCGAACCCCACCCACCGCACCACCATGTCCACGAAGAAATGATGTTGATGGTGAACGGCGAGCTCGATTTCACCGTCAATGGGAAGACGACGCGAATCGGCCCCGGCGGCTTCGGCTTTGCCGGATCGAACGACGAGCACGGCGTCCGGAATCCATCCACGAACGAACGCGCACGCTACTTCGTCATTGCTTTCGGTCCGGAATCCTGACCGCTACTGCGGCGTCATCCGCACAATGTCTTTCGCGCGGCTGGCAGGCGTGACTTCGAGCTTTTCCAGCCTGCCGTTGCGCCAAACGCCGCGCACGGTGGTATTCATCGGCGCGTGCAGCTGGAAATCGACGTTCCATTCCTTTGGCCAAGCCGGAAAGAGCAGCAGCTTTTCTCCGCGCACCTGCAACAGCATCGATTGCAGAATCATCTGGCCCGCGCCGCCGTTATCGAGATCCGGCTCATAATCATGGCCGGGCTTCCAGAACCACCGGAATCGTTCGCTGCCGTAATCGGTGAAATTCGCAACGGCCTCATCGCGCGCACTGTCTGCCAGGCCAAGACACGCTGCATGAATCCCATCCTGTACCCAGCACGTGCTGGCTTTGTTTCCGCGCGCCTGATACGTCGCGCGGGCAAGATCGAGTTCCGGCAGGCCCGCCCCAAAAATGCGGAACGGGAAAACCGAATAGAGCTCCGGGTTCTCCACGTTCTCGTATTTGCCGAATTTAGCCGCCGGCCAGAGGATCTTTACGCCATCTGGAGACGCGGTCTCGGATGTCTGCGGGCATTTGCCCGCGGTATCGGTGGTGCCGCGCGGGAGCGGCGGCAAATCCGCCAGCATCTTCCGCCACATCGAGCGTTGCTCCGGCGTCGTCATCGATTCCGGCATGGCCGCGAGCCGCGGCAGCACATCCATCAGCCCCGCAATATCGGGCGCGGGATCGACCGCCGTCTGCCTGGTTTCGAGCGCAGCGGAAGGATCGAAACGCAGCTTGCCGTTCACGCGCGGCCAGTGCTGATCGAAATACGTCGTGAGCTGCACTGCGAGCGGCAGCAGCGTGCCCCGGGCGAATTCCGGATCGTGCGTGATGTCCCACGTATCCAGCATCATCGCGGTCAGTTCGAGCCCGTTATTCACGTGCCAGCGAATCCAGCGGCTCGCCATATCCATCTGCTGGCGTCCCCAGCCGAAATCGTTATTGTTCGGTAGTCCCCAGAAATACATGGTTTCCGGGAACACCGCGCCATCGTGCCCGTAAGCGAGCCGTATGCGGTCATGCGCCAATGGAAGCGCATTCACGAACATTTTGAAGAATGGATTTAAGGTATCGAAGTCGCCGTCCGCGATCATCGGCCAGTAAAGCAGCCTCTGGTTCTGGAACCAATAGTTACTTCCCCACGCGCGGTAGTCCGCGTCGATCTGCCCCTTCGCGGGATCGTAGGGCGTTCCTGGCGGCGGTTCCTGCCCGGTAGTGAAGAGCCCCCCGTTGAATTTCATGGGCTCTGCCCCGCGGCCTTCGGTCGCGGTCATCCAGCGCTGCATCGCATAACCGTGCGTCACCAGATCCGCATTCTCGTTGCCGCTCACGTCAATCCAGCTTCGATCCCAAAAGCTCTTCCACCAGTCCTCGCTCGCTTTGCGCGCCGCGGCAACCGAAATCGCGCCGGCATTCGCAGCGGTCTTCTCGATCCGCGCCTGCCACTCCGCGGGCGATGCCACCTGCGCGGTGAGCGCGTAGAGGTCCAGGTCGAAATTCCGCAGGGAATGAGCGCTTTTCAGCGTCAGATCGCCTGATGTCACGAAATCCGCGCCCTTCATCAGCACCCCAAACGCGCGATGCAGCAGAGGATCGGGATATTTCCCCAACAGCGAGGTGAGGTGCTGGTTCTCGAAAAGCGAAGGATACATGCTCCGCCGATTGAAGTGCAGCCATTCCACCCGGCTATTCGCCGCCGGGAGGATCGTGTCCGGATCGATCACGACCGCATGGTCCGGATTCCCGCTCAGTTCCCGGATCCCGCGCTGCACCTCATCGTTACCTCGAACATCCTCCGTTCGCCTCGGCGCGAGCCGCCACAACTCCGCGCGCGCCTGCACATCGGAAGGTTTCAATCCGCTCGCTTCCACATGGATCACCGGCGCATTCGCATCTACCCAAATAAGAGCGCGGGCGGAGGCAGCCCCGCGAATTTCGACGACACCTTCCTGTGGCCGCAGAATCTGACGGAACGCAGGCCCCGCGGTGAACGGGTTCGCCGCGATATGAACCCGTACGCGGCCGAGTTTCACCAGTTCCCCATTCTCCGTCCATGCATCGGTCTTACCGATTAGAAAGACAATGTCGCCGCCCGGCTCCGTCCACACGTTGAGAGCGATATCGCCATTGCCGACAGGCATTGAGTCTTTATAACTCTGCCCCGGCGAATCCCAGACGACGTCATACTCGCCGGGTTTCGGCGCGGCTGACAGCGGAATCGACAGAGCTGCGGCGGCAACCGCCGCCAGCAGCCTCGAAGAGTGCTGCATACGGTGCCTTATTGTCCCAGATCGGGGTCAGCGTTGGCGCGAACGGCGTTTATCGTAGACCACAAGCAATCGCGACAGAAGTACCAGCAGTCCGCCTCCCCCCAGCAGCCACATCGTTGAGGGCTCCGGCGTCGCAGACTCCGAATCCGCACCTGTATTCAACGCCGGTGTGTACACAGTGCCGCCGTCGACGATCGAGATCGGGAGCTGCCGTCCCTGCGTGAAACCAGTGGACCCCACCGGCGCGGAATACGTGTAGTTCGTTCCCTGGCCGTACTGGAACAGCTCAAGATTCCCGTTGACCAGCGCCGATCCGGCAATTCCGGTGACTCCGGTGCTCCCGAGATCCGTCGCAATACCGGTACGCGAGTCCACCCGATAGAGTTCGTCAGCCTGGCCTGTCTGACCCGCCGTGTAGTAGAGATAATTGAGGTCCGCCGAAAGGCTGGTGTCGTAATTGCCGCTGTTGGCCGCGATCCCGAGTGCGCCGACCAGAGTCCCCTGGCCGGTCAGCGGATTGATGGAGAACAGATTCGAGGAATAGTCGATTTCGAATAGTCCGCTGGCGCTTCCGGCAAACGCGCCCGACGTCGTGGTGAGGTTTGTGCTTCCCACAAGCGTGTAGTCGCCTGTGACCGGATCCACGGTGAACAGCTCGGTCCCCATGTCCTCCAGATACACCAGCCCATTCATGGAAGCGACACCTGCCGAGTGCGCGATCGGGAGCGTACTGAGCTGAGTGAAAACCCCGGTCTGATCGTCGTAGGTACCGAACCGGCTGTCATAGAACACAACGTCGATAGTGGCGCCGAACGCCGAAACAGCATTGAGGGTGAGGGCGGCGGCGAACACTACCGTCCTGAAACTGAAGCGCAAGGGGCAATTCCTCCTGAGCGGACACAGCCGCTATACGCTTCATCGGCCCGCGCGAAGGATTTTCGATTAAAATTGATTGCGATCGTACGGGTGTACTTCTTTGTAAATGAAGAGCGCCATTTGTTGTATACGGCGGTCAGTATGATGGCGAGCCCGCGAGTGCCGCTTTCGCTGCGTGATACCCGCACATGCCGTGCACGCCTCCGCCTGGCGGTGTAGAGGCAGAACACAGAAACAGACCGGGTATCGGCGTCCGGTATGCGCCTGGCGTCGGACGCAAAAACAATTGCCGCAGCGTTGCCGCTCCGCCGGTCACATCGCCGCCCACGAGATTCGGGTTGTGCGCCTCGAGCGCCGCGGGAGGCATCGTGTGGCGTCCCACGATTGTGTCGCGGAAGCCAGGCGCGAAGCGCTCCATCTGAAGCTCGATCGTTTCCGTCAGGTCTTCCCGCGATCCGTTCGGCACATGGCAGTATGCCCACGCCGTGTGAAAGCCTTCCGGTGCGCGCGAGGAATCGAACAGGCTCGGTTGAGTGACAAGCACGAACGGCTTCCGGCAGACCGTTCCGCGCCACGCCGCACGTTCGGACGCCGCGATCTCTTCGAATGTCCCGCCCACATGTACAGTGCCGGCATACCGGCATTCGGGGCTGCGCCACGGAATGGGGGCATTCAGCGCCCAGTCGACCTTGAACACCCCGGGCCCGTAGCGGTATCTGGCCAGGCTTTTGCGGTAAGTATCCGGCAAGCGGTTTCCGGCGATTCGCAGTAACTGACGCGGCGTCACATCGCACAGGACGATCGCGCCGGAAGGAAATTCACTCAGGGATTTCACTTCACGATTGGGCTCGATCACGCCACCAAGCGACCCGAGATATGACGCCAGCGCATTCGTGATGCTCTGCGCACCGCCGCGCGGGAGCGGCCACCCCGTGGCCTCCGCGGCGAGAGCGAATATCCATCCGAAAGCGCCGGAGGGAATCCATTCGAGCGGCAGGACGGAGTGGGCCGCGAGCCCCGCGAAATAAGCCCGCGCCGCGTTGCCGCTGAACAGCGCGAAAGCAGCCTGCTTTGCGGACCACAGCGCCACCGATCCAAACTTCGCCAGGAGCAACGGATGGCGCGGCACGTGCGCTGGCGCGAGGATGTCTTCGAGCAGCGCGTCCCACTGCCGGCCGAGCGAGCGCAGGAACGCGCGAAAAACTACAGCCTTTTCGCCCAGATTCGCCGGCGTCGCGGCGGAACCGTCGTCGAGCGGATGCGCCACAGAAATGTCCGGGTAGATCCACTCGAGCCCATGATCCTGAAGCGGCATCCCGCGAAATGCGGGAGATGCCGCCGCCAGCGGATGCACCGCCGAGCAGACGTCGTGCACGAACCCGGGAAGCGTCAGTTCCGCCGAACGCGCCCCGCCGCCGATCGACGACTGTCCTTCCACAACGGTGACTGCGATGCCGGCCTGCGCAAGCGTAATCGCCGCCGTCAGCCCGTTCGGACCCGATCCGACAACGAACGCTTTACGCCGGCGGCCGGTCACTGCCAGCCCTGATCGGCCAGGATTTGACGGAAACCCGGAGTTTCGAGCGATACCGCCGGGAACCAGAGACCCTCATCCGTCCTCACCCACCACGCGCCTGTCTTCTTGCGGATCGCGGGCGGCGCGAAATGATATTCCCACAGTTCAGCCCGGACGAACTTCGGCGGCCCATTGGGGAATGGATTCGATTTCAGCAGGCTCAGAACCGGCTTGTCATTCTCGAGCAGTTTCGCGGCGAAATTGATGAACCACGGATGATCGCGATAACTCGACATCGCGGCAAACCACATGAGCCAGTCGAGCCGCAAATGATAAGGCGCGATCTGCGGCGGCATTCGCATCGGGTCATTGGGCTTGCCGCGGAACTCGTACTCCTTCCAATGCGTAGCTGGAGTAATCTCGGAATCGCTCGTCCCCTCCACCACAACCTCGTAACGCTCTCGGGAAATCGAACCAAACGCGCCGTACGTCCCGCCGAGATGATAAGGATTGTAGCTGGTGTTCATGATCTGATTCCGCGAAAGCATGTTGCGGACTGGCTCGATACTCAGCCACACGATCAGCAGCGTGCAGGCCGCCACTGCCACTTTCATCGGAATCGCCAGCGGAGCGAGCGCTCCTTCCGGCCGCACGGGGAGAATGGCCGCCAGATAATGCCCGTCGATCGCGGGAATCGCCAGCACCATCGTCAGGAAATTCAGCCACGAAAGATTGCCGCTGAGGAAAATCATCAACTGAAAAATGATCGTGATCACTCCCCCCACCGTGGCGATCGGCTGCGGGAGAAAGTAGAAAAACGGCACCAGCAATTCGGAGAAATGATTAAACGCAACGCCGGCGCGATGCGTCCATTCCGGCGCCATCTGGAAATACCAGCTCAGCGGATTCGGCATCGGCTGCGTTTCGTAGTGATAGTCAAGGCAAGTGAGATTGCGCCAGCAGGGATCGCCGCGCATCTTGATCAGCCCGGCTCCGAACATGACCCGAAACTCCAGCCAGCGCAGCAGGTAAATGATGGCGATTGGCGTGGTGACATTCCGCGACCCGAGAAAGATGGCAAGAAATCCGCCTTCGAGCAGAATCGCTTCCCATCCAAAACCGTAAAAGATCTGGCCGACATTGACGAATGAGATGTAGAGCAGCCAGATGGCGGCCCAGATCGCCGCGTTGAGCCAGGAGGAATAGCGGTCGGCAATGCCCGCGATCACCAGGCAGGAGAGCGCAAGCCCCAGCCACGCCGCCGCCGAGAATGCCCAGTCTTTCGGCGCGAAGAAAAACAGGCTTGGTGAATCACGGGAAGAAATCCGCGCCATGAATGCGGGTGCAGGAAGCAGACCGTGCTCGCCGAGCAGTGGCCGGAACTGGTTCAGCGCGCAAAGAAACGCGATGAAATAGACGATTCCCAGCCCTCGTTGGAATACGAGGCGCGTGAGCCAGTAATCGCCGCTGAACCAGGAACCCACGAACGGTCACGCTGCTTCGGAGCAGCACTCGTGTTTCGCACAGCCGGATTCGTCGCCGCTCATCGAAAGTGCCGCCGCCAGCAATGCCATGTTCTTCGCGAAGTGAATCATCTCATTCTTCTGCTGACCGGGATCGGTCTGCTTCCAGAAATTATGCATCGCGGGCGATACGGCTGCAAGAAATGCGGCCGCTCCCACCGCTCCCACGCGCGGCTTGATCCCCAGCACCAGACTCAGCCCCGAAGCGATCAGAACGGATCCGGTTGCCTTCACAGCGAGTTCCGGATACGGAACTTCCTTCGCGGTCGCGTACGCCTTCATGCTTTCGATTTCGCGGAAATGATTGATGCCGCTATAAAGAAAAAAACCGCCGAATGCGGCGCGGCCCAGCGCTTTCGTGAATCCCATAACGCTTCTCCTTCCACAGCGTTCTAAAACGCTGGTCCGGCAGCACGTTTGTGCCCTATGTATATTTTCGGAAGATTTCGCAGGGAGCGGCCACGCATCCGGCTCCGTTCGAGCGAATATGCAGAGCGGCGGGTGTTTGCGGAACGACTTTCAGGAGAGCAGCCAGCCGAGTGGATCCCCGAAATCGCGAGGCCACTCATGACCGCCGGTGAATGGAAGACTATGGACGTTCGTGCCGGCCTCGCGAAGAGTTTTTTCGTCTCTGAAAAACTGGGCGTCGGAATAGAGCGAATCGCCGCTCCCGCGCGCAACCAGAGCGCGCGGTATCGCGCGCAGCGCGTCCGGACTTAATTCCGGCGGAACATCGCCACCCACCGCAATCACGCCGGCTACGCGGTGCGGGAAATGAACAGCCGCGCGAAACGCCATCGCGACGCCTTGCGAGAATCCGGCAAAGACAGCAACGGGCGCGGTTGCCCACTCCGCCGCCACAGCATCGAGGCAGGTCTTTACGTACGCGATATTGTCCGCGATCGCCTCTTCTCGATTCTGCTTCGTCATCCAGCTCGCCACCACCTCATTCGTTCGGCGGTTATAAAAACTGTGCAGACCCTGAAGGGAGACGATCAGACAGCGCTCACTGCCGGGGAGCGAGCGCAGCCGCGCGAGCTGCATTCCGGCATCCTCGGCGTAGCCGTGAAATCCGGCGAGAATCGGCGCCGGTCCCGGCGTAGTGGGAGCGACCGCCAGATATCGCCCGTGCGTCGCCACCGCGATACTGCGCTCAAGCACCATTTGGATTACGCCGCCCGCCGGTTCCCGAGGAAGAACACGACAGGCGTCACCAGCAGTGACAGAACCATTGAAGCGAGAATGCCGCCGATGACCGCAATCGCGAGGGGCTGCAACATCTGCGATCCCTGCCCGATGCCGAGCGAAAGCGGAATCATGCCCGCAACGGTCGCCATGGCAGTCATCAGAATTGGACGCAGACGCCGCGCGCCCGCTTCCGTCATCGCTTCCCGAGCCGCCATGCCCTCCGACCGGAATCGCTCCTCCGCATCGAGCAGCAGAATGCCGTTTTTCGCTACGATGCCGACGACCATGATCAGGCCCATGAACGATGAAATGTTAAACGTCGTATTCGTCACCAGCAGGGCGAAGAACACGCCGGAGGTCGAAAGCAGAGCCGAAGCCAGAATAGCTGTCGGCGCGGCGAAGGCGCGGAATTCGAACAGCAGAACCGTGAACACCAGAATCACGGCCAGCGCGAGCACCACAAGAAGATCATGGAACGATTTCTGCTGCTCGGCGTAAACGCCGCCATAGGTGACGCCGATCTCCGGTGGAACATTTAGTTCGCCCACCGCTTTCTGCACCTGCTGCATCCCCTGGCCCAGACTGGTGCCATCGAAACGGCCCGTGACCGCGATGTAGCGCAGCAGATTTTCACGCCAGATTTCGGTTTGACCGGCTTGATCGGAGAAATCCGCCACCGATCCCAGCGTCGCGGTTTTACCGGTCGAGCTCACAATAATCGTGTTGCGGATCTGATCCAGACTGGTCCGTACGCTTTCCGGGAATCGTACACGAATCGTATACGACCGGTCGTTCACCACGGCGGGCAAATTCGCCGGCTCACCCTGCAGAATCGCGCTCGCATCCAGTTCGATCTCCCGCGGCGTAAAACCCGCCCGCGCCGCTGTCGCGGGATCCACGGTCATGATAATGGCCGGTCCGCTGATGGAGTCTTCGATTCCGTCTTTCACATCGGCCACGAGAGGAATCTTCTTGATGCGGTCGGCGATTTTCGGCCCCCACTTCTCGAGCAGCTTGGGGTCGGGGGAAAACAGCTTGATCTCGATGGGTTCGGGCGAACTGGTCAGATCCCCGATCTGATCCTGCAGGACCTGCGCGAATTCGATATCGAGCTGAGGATAAGCCTTGCTCACCTTTTGGCGCACGTCATCCATCACTTCATCGATGCCGCGGTCGCGATCCTGCTTCAGCTTCACCAGGAAATCGCCCGTGTTCGCCTCTGTTACCGCCGCCAGCCCCAGTTGCAGCCCGGTGCGCCGCGAAGTGCTCTCCACTTCCGGGGTCGCGGCCAGAATCTTTTCCACGCCCAGCAATACCTGGTTTGTGTCCTGCAAGGAAGAGCCGGCGGGCATCAGATAGTCGAGCACAAAACCGCCTTCGTCCATTTCCGGCAGCAGATCGCTGCCCAATCGTGTGTAGCAGAACCAGGAAACGGCGATCAGCGCCGCGGAACCAAGCAGCATCACCGGCCACTTATCCAGCGCAAAGTGCAGTACCCTTACGTAAAATCGGGTCACTTTGCCCATAATGCCCGTGGTCGCGGCGTGTTCATGCACGCTCGCGGGAGCTTCGGAAGCCGGCGGTTCACCGGATACTTCTGCCGGCGAAAGTACTTCGGGCGACTTCTGATCTCCCTTGCCGCGCCGCAGCAGGAAGTGGCTCAGCGTTGGTGTCCAGGTAAGCGCAAGCGCGAGCGAAGTCAGCAGCGCTGTGCCAACGGTGACCGCAAGCGCCCGAAAGAACGTTCCGGTAACGCCGCTGATCGTTACGAGCGGAATGAAAACCACAATCGGCGTGATTGTCGACCCGATCAGCGGCACGCGGATTTCCTTCAGCGCCCGCCGGATCGCCTCGCCGCGCGATTCCCCGTGATCGCGGTGCAGCACGATATTTTCAACGACCACAATCGCGTCGTCGATCACCAGTCCCACCGCGGCCGCCAGACCGCCGAGAGTCATCAGGTCAAAGCTCTCGCCGAGCACGCGCAGCACGATCAGAGTAATCGCGATCGTCGCCGGAATCACCAACCCCGCCACAATCGAACTGCCCCAGTCGCGCAGGAAGATAACCAGAATGATCGCCGCCAATATGAGGCCGATCACGATCGCATCGCGGACGCTCGCAATCGAGGCGCGTACCAGCAGCGACTGGTCGTAATAGGTATCCAGCTTCACGTTCGGCGGCAGGTTCTTCCGGATATCCGTGAGCTCTTTGTCCACTGCGTCCGTGACCGCCACCGTGTTGCTGTCGGGTTGGCGGAAGAGATTGAGCAGCACCGCGGGTTTGCCGTTCGCAGTGACGATCGTGTAGACGGGCATCACGGAATGCCGCACATCCGCCACATCGCCGATTCGCACCGGCAAACCAGCTTGCGTCGTTTTGACCACAATGTTGCCGACGTCCTGCGGCGTCTTTGCCTGCCCCGTTACCAACGCGAGCGACAGCTCGTGATTGTTCTCGAGCAGGCCTGGCGAATCGATCATATTGCTCTGCGTGATCGAATCGAGAATGTTGGGGATGGTGATCTGGGCCTGCTGCAGCTTCGCCGGATCGGGCACTACTTCAAATTCCGGAACCTGCCCGCCCTGGAGAATCACCATCGATACCCCGGGCACGCGATTGAGGCGTGGCTTGATGCCATAAGTCGCCAGCTCCCATAAATCGGTCTGCGGCACCGAGTCGGATGTGAGACTGTAGCCGAGAATCGGGCTCACCGCCGCAAACGTCATCCGGTTGGCTGTGATTTTGGCCGTCGCGGGAAGGTCCGGCTGCACCCGCGAAATCGCCGCGTTCACGTATTGCAATGTCTGGAACATGTCCACGTTCCAGTTGAAGAAAAGGCTGATGTCAACCGACCCGCGGCTCGTGATCGAGCGAACCGTCTCGAGACCCGGCACGCTGTTCATCGCCTCTTCGAGAGGACGCGTGACCGTCACCTGCATCTGATCGATCGGCGCGACGCCGTTATCCACCCCGACGATGATCTTCGGGAAATTCGTTGCCGGAAATACCGCCACCGGGATGGTGAAGCTGAGATAAATCCCCATCCCGATCAGCGTAATGATAATGAACAGGATCGGGCGGGCGAGATGCGCCGTCCAGTGCGGAGCATTCACCCCCGTTTCCTGGGGCCCGGCGCCCTGTACAACCGTATTATTTGGCGTCGTCATCATCGTCGTCCTCTGACGGCGCCGCCTTGATCACTACTTTCGATCCGTCGTCCAGTCCGAGTCCTCCGGAAACAACCACCTTGTCGCCTTCGTTCACTCCGCTCACGATCTGGACATTGATCCCCTGCCGCACCCCTACGGAAACCTTGTGCTGATGCGCGACATTATCGGGTGTCACAACAATCACCATCTGGCCGCCTTCATCGGAATTCAGCAGCGCGCTTGAGGACACCAGCGTCACGTCCTGCAGGGTCTCCGCATTGATCGAGACCGTAACTGTCCCACCCGGTTTGAGCTTTTCTCCTGGATTCACCGCCTGCACCCAGACCTGCACGGTAGTCGTGTTCGGGTCGACCGCGGGGCTCACCACCGTGACTTTGCCGGCGAGATCGCCATCTGAAGTGGAAATCGTTGCGGGCCGCCCCACCTTAATCAGGGAGGCTTCCTTCACGGGAATGTTCGCGCGTGCCACCACGCTGGAAATATCGACGATTGAAACCAGGGGGGTGCCGCTCGGCGGCATGTCACCGGGGTAGACGGGGCGGTCGGCGACCACGCCCGCGATCGGACTGGTGATCCGGCCGTAGCTGACCTGCACCTCGGAATTTTCGTAGTGCGCTTTCGCCGCGTTCACCTGTGCCTGGGCTGCGTTCACCTGCTCCCGCTGCCCCACCTGAGTGAGTGATTCCAGGTGTTGCTTTGCCTGGTTGTAAGCGCTCTGTGCCTGCGCCACAACTACTTTCTGATCGTCCACCTGGCGTTGCGCGATCGCTCCTTCTTTCAGCAGCGTCACCCGGCTGTCGTAAACCTTCCGGGCGGCATCCAGTGTTTCCGTCGCCGCCTGCAAATCGGTTTGTGCCTTGTTGCGATCGTCCACCACCGTCACGCCGGTGACCGTCTGCAGTTGCGCCTGCGCCTGATCGTATAGGCTCTTGCTCTCGTTCGCGGTCGCGGCAAGGTCGGCGGATTCCAGATCGATCAGAAGCTGCCCGGCCTTCACATGATCGCCCCGATTCACCAGCACGCGTCTCACCGGCGAGCTGATCTTCGCCGTCACGTTCGCCTGATTCACCGGGTAGAGAACAGCGTTGGCGGTGACAATGCGGTCGATCGGCCCTTTGCGAACCGTCTCTACTTCAACCGGCGTGGGCGCCTGAGCTTCATCGCCTCCGGCATCCGCCTTCGCCTCACCGGAGCCGCTGGCGCCGGCCGCGCCGCTCGCGCCGTCAGCCCCTCCCTCTTTCTTCGCACTGCCTCCGCCACAACCGAGCAGAAAGCTGAAAAGTATAGCCAGTACGAGAAACCCCGGCCGAGTTCTCAAAAGACAGACTCTCATATTTGCCCCATCAGAGTGCGGAGTGTCGCTATTGCAATGCGGTATCGCGCAAGACCGTCGTCATACGCGTCGCGCGCCGTCTTGACGGTCGATTGCGCATCGGATACTTCAAGCGCCGTCGCTTCGCCCGCCTGATAGCGAAGCAGCGCGAGACGCTGGCTTTCAGTCGCCAGATCGACATTCTGGCGCAGCATACTCACCTGGGCGAACGCGCCTTCCGCCTCGGCATGCGCGGCGGCGATGGCCCCTTCGAGAGCGCGCTGCGTTGTCGAAAGATCGAGCCGCGCCTGATCCTGCCGCAGTTGCGCCTGCTTCACTTTGCTCTTCGTCGCGCCCCAGTTAAAAATCGGGATGTTCAGCGTAACCTGTGCGACCGAGCCGACATTGCGCGCATTCTCATCTCTCTGCCACGCGAATACGTTCGAATTAAGGCCGTAGAAGAAGTCGAGGCTGAGAGTCGGCAGGTATCCGTAGCGCGCCACCGCGACATCATAACCCGCCTGATCCACCGTGAGGCTGGCGGCCTTCACGTCCGGATTCGTCGCGACGGCCTGGGCGTGCACTTCCGGAAGCGGCGGAATTTGATCGGTCTGATCGAGATCGTCTTTCACGGAGAAATTTGTCTGATAGTCCGGATAGATCAGCACCGCGAGCGCGATCTTCGCTTTCTCAGACGACGTCTGCGCTTCGCTGAGATCGATCTGCCGCTGCTGCAGCTGGCTCTCCGCCTTCACGACGTCGGCATGCGCCGCTTCACCGCCCGCTTCGAGCTTCTGCGTGATATCGAGAAAGTTCTGAGCTTCCGCCAGGCTCCGGTTCGCGTTATCGATTTTGCGGGTCGCGTCCTGGACGGCGTAGAAATTCTGAATGACGACCGCGTTCAGCCCACGCGCTGCAATATCGACTTTCGCCCGCGCGACGGCCTCGGCCGCTGCTGCCCGCTGCTGGGCACCGTGAAGAAACACAGGCGTGAGGTCTTCGTGAGCGATTCCCTGATCGTTGTACACATGCACACCGTCATTGCTGACAAAGATTCCGGATGGCGTGCCGTTTCCCTGTGTGTAGATGTATTGGCTCAGCCCACTGATCTGGGGCAGGGTGGCGGCGCGGGCCTGCACACGGTCCTGCGTCGCCTGGGCGAGCGCCAGATTCGCGCTTTGCACCTGCCCGCCATACTGTCTGGCGCGGGCAAGCGCCTGCGGGAGATCGACAACAAGCGGCCCGGGAGAGGGCGTCTGGCAGAGTGCACTACTGGCACACAAGAGCAGAATCAGGCCGGGCTTCATCGTGTTCAAACCGTCTGGCACGCAGTCTACCAGTCCACCATTTTTGTCTGAAAGTTAGCTGAAAATGTGACCCAAAAATGTCTGAACGAGCCGTCCGCCCCGAGGCAACCGGTTTCAGACGTGCTGATTCGTCAGGAGGCCGATGAGTTCCTCTTCAAAAGTATCGAGATCCGTCCCCAGATCGTCGGTCGCGCCGCTATAGACCAGCTGCCCTTTTGCGATAACGCTGATGTTGTCACAAAGGCTCCGGATTTCGTGCGCATCGTGGCTGCTGAGGAAAATGGTGTCGTTTTCTCGCTCGGCAAGCCGATGCAGCAGCCGCCACATGTCACGTTTGGCCGGTAAATCCAGGCCGCGCGTCGGCTCGTCCAGAAACAGAACCTTCGGATTACCCATCAGCGCCCGCGCAATCTCAACCCGGCGCTTCATGCCGGTACTATACGTCCCCATCAGCTTCCCGCGAAACGAGGGGGCGAGACCCACATCATCGAGCAGGCACTCCACCTCGATTTCCGGATCGCGCATCTGCCGGATCCGGGCGAAGTATTGCAGATACTCCCGCGCAGTCCAGGACGACTGACTTTCGCTCGTCTCATCGCTGACCAGTCCAACCATCCGCCGCACGGCAAGCGGATCCTTCGCGACGTCGTTACCCCAAATCTTCGCAATGCCTCCACTCGGCGGAAGCAGCGTCGTCAACATGCGGATCGTCGTCGTTTTCCCTGCGCCGTTCAGCCCGAGAAACCCGTAGAGGCATCCTTTCGGAATGGTCAGTGACACCTGGTCGACCGCCGTGAAGTCACCGAATTTGCGGGTCAAACCCGACATCTCGATTGCGTATTCCACCGAGCCGCCCCTCATCGCGTCATTCTCCAGCGCCGGAGCGCCGCGCCGATGCAAAGAGCGGGGAACAGCAGGGATGCCGCTCCCATCTCATAAATTACGCCTGAAATCTGTCCTTCCACCGCGGCACGTGCCGGAAACGTGTACGCCTGCGGGTCGCCTTCAATCCGATACGATGCATGAACGCTGACCGGGTAACGATTACCCCCCACGTCCCAGGGTTTGGTCGCATCCAGCGTCACAGGAATCCGTGCCACCCAGCCGTTCGCAACATGATGACCGTCCGCGGCGGGTGGTCCCAGCTCATTCGGATACGCCCGGGTCTCCCAGGTTGTCTTACTCTCATCCGCGGCTATTTGCAGTCCGGCTTCACCGGCAATCTCGGCGTGAAAATCCTGGACCTTCCGCCCGGATTCCACCGGCAGCATGATCAGAAGATCGCGCCCTGATTCTTCATCCGTCCCGATCGCTCCCGAATCCCTGTTCAGCACGCCGCTGCAGCAACGCCCGGGAGCCCGCTCTCCAGGCATCACAAGCGTAAGGCTGAGGCCGCGCCCAAAGAGCCCGCGCACTACCGGGGCGGCGTTGGCAGGAGGCGCTGGAGTGTCATAGTTCGTATCCGCCAGAGTCATCGGCGCAATCACGAGCGCCGCCAGCGCCGCGGTAATCATCCATCTCTGGCTCCGCGTGGTTTCCCACGTTTCCACCCCCTGCGCACGCAGGAATATCCAGATTGCCAGCGCCAGCGCGCCCACGGTCAGCACGGCGAGGCTCAGCCATGCTCCCTCCGTTGACGATGGAATACTTCCGACCGCCAGAGTAAACCCAAGCGCATTCTTGAGAAGCACCGCCGGACTTGCGAGCGTGAGATGCCCGGTGCGTGAGGCGCCGTTACCGCGCGCCACCATCAGCTCCTGCAGCGGCATCAGTCCCGCATAGAACATCAGCACTCCCATTCCGGCTCCGGCTGGCGCCGCCAGACTGCGGCCGATGAACAACACGCCGACAAGCACGCCGATCGCGACGCTGATGATCAGCATGGCCGGAGTCCAGATCAGGAACTTGCGCAGCAGCAGCGGAACGCCGACATGCGCGGCGTAAACCGCAAACATCGGCAGCAGCGCCAGGTAGTAGGCCGCGGCAAGGGTCAGAAGAACAAGTATTTTCGCGATGAGCCAGTGGCTTCGCTTCACCGGAGAAGTGAAGACGCACTCCACGAATCGGCTCGCGCGGGCACTGGCAATCATCCCGGCCGCCAGTGGAATGAACGCGAGCGGCACCAGTCCGTAGGCGATGATGCCGTAGCCGTCCAGCCAGGTGTCCTGCGTCCCGGCTGTTGCGATACCCCCGATGATGAGCAGAAGGATAGCGGCGCCAAGCCACGCGAATCGCCCGCGCATCGCGGATTTCAGTTCCTCGGCCCAGAGAGAAAGAATGGAAGCCTGCACGTGAAGTCTTATCAAATCACGGTCGTCTGAAAGATTCATGAAAGCCCCCGCAATTGATATGTCTTTTCACCCAAATCGTCGCGGCGGACTGGACCTCCATCTCCGGTCCATCTGTCTTTCAGCAATCTTTCATAATCGGGGCGTACAGTCGAGCCCGGGTATCCACGTCCACGGGAGGTGATGATGAGCAAAAGTTTAATTGGCGCAATCCGGATTTTCACAGTTGCCGGCCTGGCGCTTTCCGGTATCGCACACGCACAGACATTCAAAGTCGATAAGTACGACATTAAAGGAGACGGCGGCACGGACTACATCGCCGTCGAGCCGGCAACCGGCCACGTTTTCGTCTCGCGGTCCACTCACATGATGGTGGTTGATGGCCCCACCGGTAAGGTTGTGGCGGATATTCCGGACACGCCCGGTGTCCATGGTGCCGGCATCGCCACCAAAGACGGCCACGGGTTCACAACCAACGGGGGTGATTCCACCGTCACCATGTTCGATCTGAAGACCTTCGCCGTCATCAAACAGATCCCGGTCAAGACAGGTGGCCTCGACGGCATTATGTACGACGAGCCGGACGACAAAATCGTTCTCACCCAGCACAGCCGTCCGATTGGCATGGTAACGGTGATTGATCCCAGGAGTGGGGATATCGTGGGGAGCGCTGAACTGGAAAGTACTTCTCCCGAAGGCGCTGCCGCTGACGGAAAGGGACATCTCTTTGTCAACAACGAAGGCAGCAGCACCATTCAGGAAATCGACATGAAGACCTGGAAGGCTGTTGCTTCATGGCCGCTTGCCCCCTGCGAGGGCCCAACGGGTATCGCATACGACAAGGCGACAAACCGCATTTTTTCCGGTTGCAGCAATAACTCCGTCGTTGTCGATGCCAGCAACGGCAAGATCGTCGCCGTGATCAAAAATGGCACCCGTGTCGACGCTCTCGGATGGGATCCCGGCAAGAAGCTGATCTTCATTCCGAATGGCGGAGAAGGAAACGTCACTGTTGTCCATCAGGACTCGGCCGACAAATACACCGTTGTCGCGACCGTTGCCACGTTTCCCGGCGCTAAAACGATTGCGGCCGATCCGAAGTCCCACAACGTCTATTTATTCCAGCCCGAACGCGGCCCTGCTCCACAGCCGCCGGCCGGCGCTCCCGCACCTCCCGCCGATGGACGGGGACGAGGCCGCGGGCGCGGCCCCCAGGGCCCCATCATCGCGTCCTGGTTTATCGTGATGCGTCCACAATAGCGGACTTCCCTCTGAACCCGCGGCATGAGCCGGCCCATAAATCCGGCTCTGCCGCGCAACATCCTCGTCCAGCCTCATCGAATCTCCATAAACAAAGCGCACAATCTTCATCAGGAGCATCGCTTACCTATGAAGATTATTTTTGCCCTCACGCTGTTCACAATCGCAGCCTTCGCCGCCGATACAAAGGTAAAACTGGAAAATCTTCCGCCTGCCGTCCAGGCTGCCGTAAAAGAGCAAACCAAAAACGCGACCCTTGTCGGCCTCAGCACCGAGAAAGAAAACGGCAAGACCACTTACGAAGTCGAAACGAAGGTGAACGGCAAGTCTCGCGATCTTGAACTGGACAAGACCGGAGCGCTTCTGGAGACCGAAGACGAAGTCGATATCAACACGATTCCCGCCGCCGCCAAAGCAGCGCTTCAGAAGCGCGCCGGCGCCGGGACCATCACGAAGGTCGAGAAGGTCACCGCCGGCTCCAGCATCAGCTACGAAGCTGCGATCAGGACAAAGGCCGGGAAATCCACTGAAGCTGCCGTCAATGCCGACGGCACACCGCACAAAGAAGATTAGCCCCGCTCTGTGAATCTTCTCCTACCCTAATCCTGCATGAATTCCACAATGAGATATTTCTGCGCCTTTGCGCTCTGTGTAATCTCTGCGCTTGCACAGTCATCCAGCGGCTCGCTGCGGGGAATCGTTACCGATCCCTCTGCCAGCGTCGTCGCCGGCGCGTCGATCACGGTCACGAACTCGAAAGGCGCCGCACAGACCGTGCGAAGCGACGCCGAGGGCCGCTACGAACTCGCATTACCGCCGGACACGTATACCTTACGCGTCACTTCACCGGGATTTGCGGATTTCGATCAGTCCAAATCTCCAGTCGCTCGCCGGCCCGGCGGCAGGTCCCGGCGGCGGCCAGGTATTCATCGACGGATTCACGGGTGGCCGGCTGCCCCCGAAACAATCGATCCGGGAGGTTCGCATCAATCAGGATCCTTTTGCCGCGCAATTCGACCGACCTGGCCACGGCCGTATCGAAATCTTCACCAAACCGGGCACCGATAATTTTCATGGCGATATCCTCTATCAGTTCAGCGATGCCGCCTTCAACTCGCGCAATCCCTTCGTCACTTCGAAGCCGCCGTATCGCCGGAAGCAATGGGAAGGAGAAGTCAGCGGCCCATTGAACAAGAAGACATCCTTCTCTCTGGATTTCGAACGCCGCGATATCAATGAAAATGCAGTCGTCAACGCTCAGATTCTGGACTCCGCGCTGAACGTTGTCCCATTCACGCAGGCCGTGGTGACGCCGCTCGCCGGACTGGAGTCGAACCTCAAGATCGACCGGCAGCTCACCACCAATCACACCCTGACCGTCCGTTTGGGCTACGCACGGGACACCAATGACAACAGCGGAGTGGCTGGCTTCTCTCTCCCCGGGCGCGCCTACCATCAGGTCGGTGACGAAGACACGTTCCAGGTAATCGAAACGGGCGTTCTGAATCCGCACACCGTCATGGAGACACGCTTCCGCTACCGCACCCAGAACAGCGATCAGAATGGCGGAACATCCGCGCCCGTCATTTCCGTTCTCGACGCCTTCACATCGGGCGGATCCTCTGTGGGCAATTCATTCGATCATCAGAAACGCTATGAACTCCAGAACTCCACGTCGTACGTCCATGGCGTCCACACGCTGCGATGGGGTGGAATTCTTCGGGCCGTGAATCTGAACAATCAGGCGATGCAGAATTACACCGGCACATTCACTTCACGTCGCTGGCAAGCTATCGCGCTACCCTTATTGGAATCCAGAACGGGCTCACCCCTGCCGAAATTCGCGCCTCCGGAGGCGGCGCCAGCCAGTTCACCCTGGCAGCCGGAAATCCGCTGGCATCCATCAACCAGGCGGATTATGGGTTCTTCCTGCAGGATGACTGGCGTGTCGCCAGCAATCTCCTGCTCAGCGGAGGCCTTCGTTACGAAGGCCAGAATCACGTTCACGACTGGACGGATCTCGGCCCTCGCCTCAGCCTCGCCTGGGCTCCCGGCGCACGCAAAGGCGCTGCGTCGAAAAACGTCATCCGCGTGGGCTTCGGCATGTTCTACGACCGTCTGAGCGAAAGTCTCACCCTCGATGCGATTCGCCAGAATGGAGTCCGGCAGCAGCAATATCTCATCAACAACCCCGAT
>DASZVV010000478.1:0-12359 GCA_035546955.1 Bryobacteraceae bacterium | reverse complement strand
CCCTTTGCCTCCCCGCGCGGATGCTGCGTCTCCACCAGAACCTTAGTATCCGGATCGGTCTGGATCAGCCGCCGCTCTTTTGGAAAAGCGGATTCATCGTATTTTCGTGGATAAAAATTCGCGACGATCGTCAGGACGTGCGGATTCCGAAATAGTGGCTCAAAAGGCCGCATGGAAGTCCCATTGTCGCAGCCTTGACGCAGGAGTCACGAAACGCGATGATTGACCTTCCGGATCGATCACGTTCACTGTAGACGACACCGAATTGAGGTGCCCAATGATTCGCATACTTACATTTGCCGCTATCGCGGCCCTTAGTTTTGCGCAATCTCCAGTGCGCCCTGAGTTTGAAGCGGCGGTTATCAAACTGAATAACAGTTGTGCCGCGGGCGGACGTGGCGGCGGCAGGACGACGCCAGGCAGGGTCGCACTGGAATGCGCTGAGTTGAGAGATCTTATCCTGACCGCGTATGAAATTTATGGCGGCAGCGCGAGGCCGGACAGCTTCCGGATGCAGGTTCTGGGTGGACCCCCGTGGATCGACTCGGATCGTTACGATTTCGAGCTGAAGGCGGAGGGCAATCCTCCCGCCGCGCAGATGTACGGACCGATGCTGCGATCGCTCCTTGAAGAGAGATTCCATCTGAAGGTTCACCGTGAGACAAGAGAAGCGCCGGTTTACCTGCTGACGGAGGCGAAAGGCGGGGCCAAATTAAAAAGATCTGCGGAAGGAGGTTGCGTTACAGCCAAATCCAATCAGCCGCCCGGGCAGGCGCAGCTGGCTGTATGCGGAAGCGTGGGGGATCTGGCGGCGCAACTCGGTCTCCGGCTGGATCGCAACGTGATCGACAGGACGGGGTTTACAGGGATCTTCGATATTCATCTGGAGATATCCCAATCCGAACTGCGACTCCGACAGGTGGCTGGCGGCTCGCTCACGCAAGGTGACTCCCCGGCGAATGCTGACCTGAGTGGGCCATCCATTTTCACTGCCGTGGAACAGCAGTTGGGGCTGAAGCTGGAACCGGGCAAAGGGCCGGTGTCAGTGCTGGTGATCGATCAGATCGAACGGCCGTCGGCGAACTGACGGTTATCCGAGTTGCAGATACCCTGAACCGAGGCGTCAGCTTGCCGGCTCGTTCCCTGTCCGGCCTGACCGAAATCACAGCATTCAATACCGGTGCATTACACTCGTCCGATATGGAGCGCCACAATGCCGAATGTCAGATATTCCCATTCCACGCGGGCGTAGCCGGACTCACGCATGAGCGCAGCCAGTTGTTCCGCTTCGGGAAATTTGCGGACCGATTCAGGGAGATACTTGTACGCCTCAGGCGCGCCCGAAATGGCGCCGCCGATGATCGGCAGCACCTTGCGCGAATACCAGTTGTAAAGCGCTGCGAAGGCTTTGTTAGGAGGAGTGCTGAATTCGAGAATGGCGAGCGCGCCGCCTGGGCGGAGGACGCGGCGCATCTCCACCAGACCGGCGCGGTAGTTCGCGAAATTGCGGAATCCGAAGGCGATCGTGATCAGATCCAGGCTCGCGTCGGGCAAAGGAAGAGCGAGGGCATCGGCCTCCATCAGAGACGAGCGGAGCCCCAGCTTCGCCAGTTTGCTATGCGCCCCTTCCAGCATCGGGTGGCAGAAATCGCTGCCAACCAGTGCGCGTCCGGCTTCGCGCTCGAGCGCGACCAGAAGATCGCCGGTTCCACAGGCGAGATCCATCACGCACGAGTCCGGGCGCCGCAGAATATCCCGCACCTTTGCAACTGTGTGAGTGCGCCAGGCTTTATCGATATTTGCGGAAAGCAGATGATTCGCGAGATCGTAGCGATGGGCCACCCGGCCGAACATGCTGCGGACCCAGCGCGAGGCTTCCTGTTCGGTGCGGGCGCCTTCGGGCGTGGTGCCGGCGCTTTTGGCCGCGCTCACGCGCACTCCACGAGCGCCCGTTGAATGGCGGTGCGAACGTCGGCTTCCGGTATGTCGGCGCGGACTACCACTTTGCCGATACGCGCGGGCAGCACGAAATGAATGCGGCTCTGAACCGTCTTTTTGTCTTTGAGAAGGCGCGATTGAAGCGCTTCCGCGCTGAGGCCGGAGACGGATGGGATCGGGCCGTAGGCATCGAGAACACGCATGATCGCGCTCGCGTCGTCCCCCGGAATCATGCCGAGCGACAGCGCCAGATGCGTAGCGGCGCGCATTCCCCAGGAGACTGCTTCGCCGTGCAGGAATCGCGTGTATTTCGTCTCCGCTTCCAGAGCATGCCCGAAGGTGTGTCCGAAGTTGAGGATGCGGCGGAGGCCGGATTCCCGCTCATCGGCGGAGACAACCTCGGCTTTGATCCGCACCGATTCGGCGACCATGTACTCGACAATCGCCGGCTCCTGCGCGAACACCGCATCGCGCTTCGACTCCATGGCGCGGAACAGCGGCTCGGATTGGATGACGCCGTGCTTGATGACTTCATAGAGGCCCGCGCGATATTCGCTTTCGGGCAGGGTGCTCAGGACCTCAGAATCGACAAGCACGGCAAGCGGCTGGTGAAAGCTGCCGATCAGATTTTTACCGGCCGTGAGATTGCCGCCTGTTTTCCCGCCGAGGGCAGCGTCAACCTGCGCCAGAAGCGTTGTCGGAATCTGGATCACAGGAATGCCGCGCATATAGATGGCGGCCAGGAAGCCGCCGAGATCGGTGACAATGCCGCCGCCAAACGCAATCACGAGGCTGGAGCGGTCAGCGCCGCGCTCCGCCATTTGTTCGGCGAGCTGCTCGACGTGGGCCATGCGCTTATTGGCTTCTCCGCCCGCGAAAAAGAGAGTGTCAAAAGGCGTGCTCCGGAGCGCCGCAGTGACGCGAGCGCCGTGCAGGTCCCAGATGGCTTGCTCGGTGACAACGAAGATGCGGCCGTGCTTCGGGGGCAGAAATTCGGGAAGGCGCGCAATTGCGCCCCGCTCAACGATCGCCGTGTACGTCTGATGCGGCGTCGCGACAGAAAACTGAGGCATTTCCTCAATCGTCGCACGGCGCTAGTGCGTCATTGCGTACGTAATGTAATTGGTGACGATGCGGAAGGCGAGGCCGGAAAACTTCTCGGGATAATCGGGAGTGTTGGCCCACTCCCACGCATCGCCCAGATGCATGTTGGCGCAGATCGCGACGATAATGCGGCCGTGCTTGTCACGAATACCGCGCCAGATCGGAATGTAGCCGTCACCTTCATAGGTGCGGCCCGTGCTGATGTACTGCTCACCGGGAATCTGGAATTTTTCGTCGATGCTGTAGAGGACGTGATAGATCTCGTCGTTATCCGGAAGATCCTCGGCAACAGCGCCAGGCAGCACCATATTCATCTCGGTCATGAAGCGCGCCCAGGCTGCGGGGCCGTGGAAATGGTCGACCATTAGAAATCCGCCGCGCTCCAGATAGGCGCGGAGGCGTTTGGCTTCGTCGTCTGTGAACGACCAGGTGTCGACATGGATCGCATAGACCCATGGATAGTCGAAAATGCGGTCGCTGTCGAGATCGACGACGTTGAGGTTCGCGCGTGCGTCCAGGCGGGTCAGGCGCCGGAGAACGACCAGGCAATCGTTATCGGCGCGCGGAAAATCCTGGGCCCAGCCGCCACCGAAACCACCGCGGAAGCCCCGGAAACCATAGCTGCCGCCGCTCGCATAGCCGGCCGTGTACTGCATGCGGCTGAAATAAAATTCGGAGGGCGCTGAGGGAGCGTCAGGCTCGTCAAACATGCCCATTCGCCCGCGTCCGCGCTGGAAGGCGAAAAGGCCCAGGCTCAGCGAACAGAGAAGACCGATCGCGAGGAGGGGCCGCGACATACCGTGACTCGAAGATTATCACAATTTGGGCACACCGATGTTCAGGAAATGTAAGTTATCGATACGCTCCCTGCGCCGAGACGTTACTATGGTCGAAGCTTATGAAACGCCGCGATTTCATCCGTTTCGCCGCTCTGGCCTCTGCTTCCCCGCTTGCCGCACAGCCGCCGCAGATGCCGCCGATGCCGATGGATCTGCCCGCGCTGCCGGATCTGGGCCCGGTTCAGCTGAAGGGCACGGAGTTCAACATCCAGATTGCGCCCGTGACGGTGGAACTGGCGCCGAACCGGATTCTGAGCACCATCGGCTACAACGGCACCTCACCCGGACCAATCCTGCGGATGAAAGAAGGCGTGCCCGTGACGGTCAACGTCACGAATAAAACGGATGTTCCCGAATACCTGCATTTCCACGGTCTTCTGATTCCCGATGACGTGGATGGCGCGGAGGAGGAAAACACGCCCCCCATCCCGCCGCACGGAACCCGCAGCTATAAGTTCACGCCGAAGCCCGCGGGCACGCGCTGGTATCACACACACACGATGGCGATGAACGATCTGCATCGCGGCAGTTTCACCGGCATGTTCGGATTTCTCATCATTGAAGGCGGACCGAATCCCGGCAATTTCGACCAGGAGCATTTCCTCGCGCTGCGCGACTGGGAACCCTACTTCACGACGACGCCGATGGACAACGACGATATCGATCCGCTTGGCGCGCATCCGGAAAAGCCGACCGTGCTCGATACACGTCCTCCAGGCATCGAAGTGGCGGCGGATATTTTTTCCATTAACGATAAGGCGCTCGGGGCGGGCGACCCGATTCGCGTGCGCCAGGGCGAGCGGGTGCTGTTTCATTTCCTCAATGCCAGCGCAATTGAGAACCGCCACATTTCGCTGCCCGGACATAAATTCCATGTGATTGCGCTTGACGGGAATCCGGTCCCGACTCCGGCAGACGTTGAGGTTCTGATGCTCGGACCGGGTGAGCGTATCGACGCGATTGTCGAAATGAATCAGCCCGGCGTCTGGATTATGGGCGCACCCGAAGATCCGGTGCGGGAAGGAGGCCTGGGCGTGATTGTCGAATATGCGAATCAGCGCCGCCAGCCGCAATGGATGCCTCCTGCGAAGCTCGGATGGGATTATACGATTTTCGGAAAGCCGGGCTCACCACCCGCGCCAACCGAGAAGCTCGAGATGATTTTCGAAAAAGTTCCGCGCGGGGCGGGGCTGTTCAACAGCTTCACGGTGAACGGCAAGCAGTATCCCCACGACCAGGAGTTCCTGCTGAAGCAGGGTACTCGTTATCGGCTTACCTACCGCAACCGAACGGACGATGCGCATCCGCTCCATCTTCACCGGCATCAGATGGAAATCGTTGAAATTTATGAAAAGCCGACATCGGGCGTTATTAAGGATACAGTGGTAGTGCCGAGTTACGGACGGGCGAGCGTGGATTTCACCGCGGACCAGCCGGGGCTCACGCTGTTCCACTGCCATATCCAGCAGCATATGGATTATGGATTCAAAGCGCTGCTTCGCTACGCGGGTTGAGCAGGCATCCGCTGCGCCGATGGTTCGGTTTGCCGGTGCATGCCCGTCGAACCCCGGTTGTGGATCACGTCGGGCACGCATCGGTAAATGAATCGAATCTTCAGGCGACCGCCGCCATTCTGGGCTGTTCGCGTTCCTCCCATGCCTGCGCCAGATGCCAGATCATGATGAGTTCGCGCATCGCCGCCGCGGGAGGCATGCGGTCGCCGCGCATCCGGCAGGCTTCATGAACGCGATGGAACGTTTCCAGCAGCTGGGTTGAAGATAACCGCCCCAGCCGACGCCACATCGCTCTCAACTCCTCGTCAGACAGATCTTTCCTCATGACGCACCTGCCGATCGCGCCGGACGAATGTTCTGATTCACGCGGAAGAAGTTCTCGGGATCGTACTTCGCTTTCACAGCGGCAAGGCGGTCATAGTTGCCTCGATAGGTCGCGCGAATGCGCTCTTCGCCTTCCTCCATCATGAAGTTCATATAGCCGCCGCCCATGCTGAGGGGATGCAGTGCGTCATAGTAGTTGCGCGCCCACTCCGTGATGCGCGGCGCATTGGCCGGGTCGGGGTCAACGCCGACGATCACTCCGCTGAAAAGGGCATCGCGGCAGCTGAACGCCGTCTCTTCCGCCGGCACGCGGGCGGCCTTTCCATTCACCGGATAAAGGTGCATCGTCGATTGCCAGGTGGGCATCAGAGCGGCGTGTTCGAGGTGCTTTTCGATGGCCTCATCGCTGAGATCGCGGAAGAAATCCGCCTTCCAGTACCACTGCAGGCCGGCAGGATAAACCGGATCGAACATGCTTTGCAGCATCGGGAACGGCATTGGCCCGAACAGTTCGAATGCGGGCTTACGATACGACCGCAGCGGACCGAGCATCGCGTTGGCTTCTTCGAGAGATCCCTGATAGCACCACACAATGCCGCACATCTTTTTGAGGTGCAGGTGTTCGGGGAACGGCGGGCCCGGCGGGACCGTCATCATCGCGAAGAATCCGTTCATTTCTTCGGGCGCCTGGGTGATGAAACGGCGATACCACTTCATCACGTCGGGGGCATCGCTCAGCGGCCAGAGCATAGGCCCCGCGCAGACAGTATGGACAGGCTGAGCTTCGAAAACAAACGCGGTCACCACGCCGAAATTTCCGCCGCCGCCGCGGACAGCCCAGAACAGGTCCGCATTCTCTTCCGCGTTGGCCATCACGAAAGTACCGTCGGCAAGCACCATATCGACGGAGAGCAGATTGTCGATACTGAATCCGTATTTACGCGTGAGATGGCCCATCCCGCCGCCGAGGGTCAGGCCCGCAACGCCGGTACTTGCAATAATGCCCGCGGGCACCGCGAGGCCGAAGGCATGAGTGGCGTGATCGACATCGCCCCACTTCGCGCCCGCGCCCACCAGCACGTGGCGGGAAACAGGATCAACCCGGACATAGTTGATCGCGGACAAATCGATCATCATGCCGCCGTCACACACGCCAAGACCCGCGGCATTGTGTCTGCCGCCGGCGATCGAGACGATGAGACCCATGGTTCTGGCGGCGCGCACGGCTGTGATGACATCCGCCACGTCCCTGCACCTGGCGATCAGGCGGGGCTTACGGTCGATCATCGCGTTATAGACTTTACGCTCGGCATCGTAATCGGCGTCGCCCGGCTCGATCACCACTCCCCGAAACTGGCTGCGAAATCCGGCAATTGCGTCCTGCAAAGACATAGAAAATCTCCTGTAATACCTACTCTGACGGAGGCGGCGTTCTAAAAGCGTTCTGTGGACATCGCTTTTGCCGTTCCGCCCGCGGAACGTGAAATTTTCCGGATGAAGGCAGGTAATCCGAACTTGCGGGCCGCCTCCATGCCCTGCTCGAAACACCTGCGCGCTTCGTCCGGTTGTCCGGAAGCGAGCAGGAGGTTTCCCTCAACGCGATGCAGTTCCGCCAGCGCCCATTTTTCGTGATTGCGCCCGGCGAAAGCAAACCCGGTAGAAATGCTGGCCAGCGCGTCGCCGGTCGCGCCGCTGCGCCCCAGGGTTTCCGCCAGCATCGCGAGATAGTAAGGCATCCGGATTTCCGCCTGGAGGCGTTCCATGCCGGCGAGCCCGGCACGAAGCTGGCTCAGCCCCCGTTCCTGATTGCCTGCGGCGGCTTCGGCCCAGCCGGTCACGATATTCGCCATCGCCAGGTAGTACACGAAGCCGTGACTGGAGCAGAGTGTCACGGCTTCGCGCCCGCGTTCGAGGGCCGCGGCGGCATCTCCCCGGAAAGCCTCGAGAAGCGCGGCATAAGCAAGGGCTATGGCTTCACTGAATGGATGAGGGATGGCGCGCGCCAGCGCGATGGCCTCCTCCGCGTAGCCCTGTCCCCCGTCCGCCTGGTCATTGTTCCACGCCAGATGCGCCATGTAAGCGCGGCAAAACACGCCGAGATCGGGGCCGGCGAAAAGAGCCAGGGCCGATTCTGCTCCCCGGGTTTCATATCGCTGCGCTTCGGGCATGTATTCGAGTGCGCCCGCCATATCGCCCAGATGGAAGAGGCAACTTCCCATCAGGAAATTTCCGGCTTGCAGGCGGATGGCGGCTCCATCCGCCCGCGCGCGCCGGAGGAATTCTTCGCTGACCTCCCGTGCTTTGATCAGGCTGCCGCGCACGATGTGAAACACCCAGGAGCCACTCAGAATCATGTCGATCTGATGGTCTTCCAGACGCCGTGAAAGCTGCAGCGCTGCTTCGTAGGTTTCGCCCACTACCGGAGACGAATATCCTTCGGTGGTTACGAGCGCGGCGCCGAGAACAACCAGTAGATCGAGTTCCCGGCGCTGCCGCCGGCCGGATTCGGGCAGGCTCCGGCAGATGGCGAGCGCTCGCCGCGCCAGTTCCGCGGCTTCGGTATCGGCAAAGCGGCGGCGCGCGTAATCCGCCGCCTGCGCGTAATGACCCAGCGCCTCCTCCGGCATTCCTGCATTCTCCAGTTGCGCAGCAATCTGGCCGTTCCAGATTTCAATATCGGAGCGATGAACCTCCGCAAGCGCGCGCGCCAGGCGGCGGTGCAGATAACGCCGCCGCACGAGGGAGAGCTCACCGAAGGCGACCTCCCGAACGCGATCGTGAGTGAAATCGTATTCCGCAGGCCCGTGGCTTTCCACGATGCGGCTCCGCCAGAGTTCATCGAGCGCCGAGGAGACGCTGGATTCATCCCAGTCAGTAGCCTTCTCCAGCAGTTCGAAGGAAAACGGACGGCCCACGACGCTCGCCAGTCCGGCCAGTTCGTGAGCGCCGGGCGAAAGCTGTTCGAGCCGCGAGGCGATTACTGCGCCAACGCGCGTGCTGTGGAGCCCGGCGCGCAAAGACTCCACAACGAACAGCGGATTGCCTCTGGTTGCCCGATAGATATCCTCCGCAGTTTGGGCAGCAGATGGACTGGCCGATTCCGCCCGCACCAATTCCGCCGTTTCAACGGCGCTGAGCGGACGCAGCGGAATTTCGGTCAGCGACGAAGACTGGCGAAGTCCACCGAGGAAGCGCCCGGCCGGATGTTCGCGTCCGGTTTCTCCCTCTCGCAGAGTTGCCAACACCAGTACTCCGCTCGCGTGCGGCGAATGCAGAAGAGTGCCGAGCCACTCAATCGTTTCCGGATCGCACCACTGAAGATCGTCCAGCATCAGCAGAAGCGGCTTGCGGCATTTACCGAAAGCCGCATTCAGCGATTCGTAAAAGTAGAGGCGCTGCCAGCTTTGCGGCAGGCGTTCGGAATCGGGAGACGGCTCCTGGAGTTCGGGAACCACGCGGGCGATCTCGCTCAACTGATCCGGCCGCAGATGGCGCACACCCGCATGTATGCTTTCTGACCGCAGCCATTCGGCAACGGGAGCGTAAGACACCTGTCCCTGGCCCGTGTAGCAGCGGGCCCGCGCAGTAGCGCTTCCCGAGCGGACGCAGAAGTGGTAGAGCTCATCGGCGAGCCGCGTCTTACCGATGCCAGGCTCTCCGGAAATGACGGCTGTTCGGGGGCCGGTCTCGATTACGGCCTGCCACAATTCGCCGAGCTGCGCCCACTCTTCGGCGCGGCCCACGAAGACTCTGTTCTTTTGTTGTACAGCTCTCTGCTTTGTCGCGGGCGGAACCGGTGGGACGCTATCCGCTTTAAGAATGCGCTCGAAGATCTCCCTCGTGGCGGGACCTGGCTCTACTCCCATTTCCCGTCGCAGAATACGCATGCACTGGTGATACGCCCGCAGCGCGCTGGCTCGGTCGCGGTTGGCGGCGTGGAGCCGCATGAGCATCTGGTAGTTCGCTTCGCTCAGGCTGTCCAGCGCGGCGAGGCGTTCCGCACGCGAAATTGCGCCTGCATAGTCCCCTGTCTCTTCGTGGATTGCGACGAGGCCGCGGAGAACATTGACGATGCGCCTTCGGAATTCTTCGCGTACCGGAGTGATCCAGTCGTCATAGACGGCAGGAAGAAGATCGTCTTCGTAAAGTTCCGCCGCAACCGCGAGCGAACGCGACTCAATCGCTCTGAGAAATTCGAGGGCGTCGACGGAATTGGAATCGTCGGCGCGCCATTCGACCGTCAAATGTTCGATCACGAGCGACGGATGATCTCCGAGGGCGCGGCGAAGATTGTGCAGCAGCTGGCGGAGATTGGTCCGCGCCTGGGATTCCTTCGAGGCGGGCCAGAGGGTGAAGGCGAGCATTTCACGCGGCTGCGGCGTGTTGGCGTGGAGGATCAGGTAGCCCAGAAGCGACTGAATGCGGCTCGTGTTGAGCCCCACCACGGGCCGCCCGCCGATCGAGACGGAAAGATTCCCGAATAGCTGAATCTGTATCTTCCCCGCCACATCCCCTCGTACTGGGCATTATCCTGCATTTATGCGAGGGGTGAGTAAGCCTTGGGACCAAGGCACCGCGCTACCCGGCCTGCGCACTCATTTCAGTTTCGCGAACGTCAGCCCCTCTTTCACCGCATCTCCGGGGTGCGCAGCAGCCTTGAGAGCCGCCGTATACCGCTTCGCGAGTTGCTCGCCGTAGTTCATTCCCGCCGGGCCCGCTTTCTGCAGCAGCGTAAGCGCTCTGCCATATGCTGCGGCAGCGAGTTCCGGCCGATGAGCCTGATCTTCCACATCGCCGAGCGCGGCATCAACGCCCGCGACGGCGGTTGACTCCGCGCCGAAGTGGGCCGTCATGATGGACCGCGCCCGGTCCAGAGCGTCTCTCGCAGTGTCCGCCTCACCACGCCGCGAGAGCATCGCCGCCCGGAGTTCCAGGAGCAGCGCCACTTGCGGATGCTCCCGCCCCAGACAGATCTCGTCCCGTGAAATCGCCTCGTCCAGCGCCTCGCCTGCGAGAGCGAGCTTGTTCTCCCTGATGTAGATGTTCGCCATCAGCGCGAGCGCCATCGCGATCTGCGAGGACGGTGACGCAGGATCCTTTCGGAGCAGTTCGAGCGAGCGGCGCAGCAGCGGTTCCGCGCGCGCTGTTTCTCCGAATGCCATCCACGTTTCTCCGAGACCGCCTGTATACACTTCTTCGAGCGATTCGGAATGTTCACTCTCCGCGATGCGGCCGACCTCGGCCCAGTCCCCGACGCTCTCCTGCCATTCATGCATGTCTCGCCGCAGTTCGGCGCGTTCCACCAGAATGCTGACGCGCGATTCGTGCGGGAGATCGGCCAGATCTGCGGCTTGATGGAGAACCGCGTCAGCCTCATTCCAGCGCGCCTCTTCGCGGAAAAGATCCGCCAGATTCACCATCAGTTCCGCCCGCCTCGCAGCGCTGCCGGAACCGTCGCGCGTGGCCGCAACCAGCACGTGTTCCGCGCTCTGATAATCGCCGAGACCGCGTTCGGCGGATGCCAGCGCGGCGGATACCGGCAGGCGCTCTACATCCAGTGCGAGCGCCTGCTCCAGCACCGGCTTCGCCTCCCGGTTGCGGCCGGCGCGGTTCAGCGAGATCCCATACGCCACCAGCGCCGCAGCCCGCTCCGCCTCAGTCGATGCGACCGGGATGCTGTCGTGAAACAATTGTGCCGCCTTACTGTAATCCTGCGCCTCCAGAGCGGCTCGCGCAAGCTCCTGCTTCGCCCTCCATTCCGATGCCTGTAACGCCATCGCCAGACAACCGCTCACAGCCATCGCGCGCAGGACACCCTTGCTGAAAAACACTCCTCCCGCCGGCACGCATCGCATGCTCATATTCACTCTCCTGTTTGTTGTTTTTTAGACTTGAGGACGAGGAGCCGCCGGGAACCGGGGAGCGGCTACACGAGCCGCGCGTTCCGTCTGCTCAATTTCATTATCGGCAATTCCGGCCCGAAACATCGACGAAAGATCTGATACCGCTCATTCGCGAAATCAATGGATCGCCGGTAACCTCAGCGCTATCAGTATTGCCGCCATTGCTAAACTTCAGTTTGGCGACAGACTGCGACTTTCTCGTGATTGGAGCCGGCGTCGCCGGCATGCGTGCCGCTATCGAGCTGGCGGAAGCAGGAACTGTTCTCGTCATCGCAAAAGACTCTCTGAGAGAATCTTCCTCCGAATATGCGCAAGGGGGAATTGCAGCTGCGTTAAATGACGATGACCGGGTCGAATTACACGAGCAGGACACCATCTATGCGGGCGATGGTCTCTGCAATGTGGAGGCTGTCCATGTCCTCGTGGAAGAAGCACCGGCCGCGATCCAGCAACTGATCGAGTGGGGCGCGGAATTCGACCGCGAAGGCACAAAGCTCGTATTCGCGCGCGAAGGAGCGCACAGCCGCAATCGTGTGCTGCATGCGCATGGCGATTCGACAGGCCATGAGATTGCGCGGGCACTCTATCAGAAATGCGCGTCGATGCCCAATGTCCGCTTCGAAACTTACTCGGCGGTGGCGGATCTGCGCGAGAACGGCGCGATCGCGCTGCGCGAGTCTTCGGGCGAGTGGATCGAAATGCAGGCACGCGCGGTGCTGCTGGCCACCGGCGGTCTG
>DASZVV010000477.1:0-7364 GCA_035546955.1 Bryobacteraceae bacterium | reverse complement strand
CCTGGAACAGTGGCTGATGAAAAACGATTTTCGCCTGGAAGCCGGCGAACGCTTCCACTTCCGCACCGCCCCCACCCACAACTGGGACGGCATCGTGAAGTGCGAAGTGCTGGAGGTAGATGCGCCAGGCTCCGGTGATTTCGCCTGCCTGGTCTACACCTGGGACGCCGACGGCCTCTCCACTCTCGTCACCTGGACCCTGACTCCCACGCCTTCCGGGGTGCACGTGCGCGTGGAACAGACCGGTTTTCGCCCCGGAGACGAGTACATTTTCAAAGGGGCTACCTCCGCCTGGCAGCGCTGGATGTCCGCTCTCGAAAAATATGCCGCCTGATCAGGGGCGCAACTCGGCCGCCACCTCGCGGCCTTCCGCCAGCGCACGTTTCCAGTTCTCGCGCTTCTCGTGCCGTGACGGGCCCACGCCGGTGCAGTACAACCGGTCGAGCCCTTTGCCCACCACCCATGTCCCTGCGTATGCCACTGCGGCTTTCGGGATGAGCCCGCCGCCAAGCGGGATTTTTCCCACCAGTTCGCGCGCAATCGCCCGCCACCCGAATGCACCCGCGGCAATCGCAGCAATCGACGCTTTTTGCTCCGCGTAACCGACCGGCCGGTCGTACACCGCCGCCATCATCAGCGCCATGCGAATCTGATTCATCGTGAGGAACGCGGTGTCCGTCGCGAATTCGCCCACCGACCAGGGCAGTTCGATCATGCTCGGAATTACGTTTGGCAGCGCCGTCGCCAGCGCGAGCAGCGCATTTTCACGGGAAACGCGGGTCACGATGCGATGCGCCACGGTCGTCCGGAATGCCGGGAAAGACCGCCCCAGCGCCAGTTCGATCTGCTGATTCTCGGAGACGATGGATTCCACCATCGACTCGTCCGCCGCCGTCGTCGCCGCCGGATCGAACAGAAATCCATTTCGTGGCAGCCCAATGCCCGGCTCGCACAGGATGAAATCGAAATCCGGGTGCGGTTTGTCCAGCCGGTACACCATCCGCAGCGCCTGCCCGCGCATCGCGGCATCCATGTGCGGCGGCACAAGGAAATCTTCCATGTCGCGGAACACACCTCCGCTCGAAGCCAGCAGGCCAACTCGAAGTTCCTGCGCGGCCGCGCTGCGAACCTCGTGCGCATTCAGCCCCGCATAAACCTTTCGGATGTCCTTCAGGACGTTCATCGACATGGAAAATCCTCCGGCTTCATTCTAGCGTCAGGATGTAGCAAGATCGCATCCACAAAACAAAACGGGCGAGACGTTTCCGTCTCGCCCGTTCCTTTTCACGTGAGCCCCGATACCTATTCCGGTTCGCGACGGCTTTTCTTGCGGTTCCGCTTGCGCGCCAGCGCAGCCTTCACCCGCTTCTTTTCCCCTGGCTTCAGGTAAAAGGAGTGCCGCTTCACCTCTTTGATGATGTCTTCGGTCTGCACTTTCCGTTTGAAGCGGCGCAGTGCATTCTCGAGCGTTTCCCCTTCCTGCAATCGAACTTCAGCCAATGAACAACACCTCCTCACTGATCGGAAATTTGCACCGCACGCCCTGCCGGGCAAGGTGCTGTATCATATGAGTTTGCGCGTTCAGAAAATCCTCTGACCGGCAATTCTTAAGCGTAACACAGCAATGTAAGAACCCCTTCCTGAGTCAGCATCCGCCCCCGTCGGCGGCGCGCCGCGCCCAGGATCACACGAAAGATACAGGAGATCCAATTTTGTCCAGCATCGTCAAAATCAGCGGAATCGAAATTCTGGATTCGCGCGGCAATCCCACCGTTGAAGCAGAAGTTTTCCTCGCCGATGGCAGCGTCGGCCGCGCCGCGGTCCCCAGCGGAGCCTCCACCGGCGAACACGAAGCCTGTGAGCTGCGCGATGACGATAAATCCCGCTATTTGGGTAAAGGAACCACAAAAGCAGTAGCCGCTGTCAACGGCCCCATCGCGAAGGCTCTTCACGGGCACGACGCCACCCTCCAGGCCAATATCGACGGCATCATGATCGATCTCGATGGGACGCCGAACAAGTCGAACCTGGGCGCCAATGCCATCCTCGCCGTCTCCATGGCCGCCGCCCGCGCCGCGGCAAATTCGCACAAAACTCCACTGTTCCGCTATATCGGCGGCGCCAACGCCTGCACGCTCCCCGTCCCCATGATGAACGTCATCAACGGCGGCGCGCATGCCGATAGCTCGGTCGACATGCAGGAATTCATGATCGTCCCCTACGGTGCGCCGAAATTCTCGGAAGCGCTCCGCATGGGAGTCGAGACGTTCCACACCCTCAAGGGCGTGCTGAAGAAGAAAGGCTACTCTACAGCGGTCGGCGACGAGGGCGGCTTCGCTCCCAACCTGAAGTCAAACGATGAAGCGCTCGAAGTCCTGCTCGAAGCCATCACCAAGGCCGGCTACAAGCCCGGGGAACAGATCGGCATCGCGCTCGATCCCGCATCGAGCGAGTTCTATAAGGACGGCAAGTACATCTTCAAGAAGTCCGATGGCAGCCAGCGCACCAGCGAACAGATGGTCGAATACTGGGCCAACTGGCGCCGCCAGTACCCGATCGTTTCGCTCGAAGACGGCATGGCCGAAGACGATTGGGACGGCTGGAAGCTCCTGACCGATACCCTTGGCGCGAACACCCAGCTCGTCGGCGACGATCTCTTCGTCACCAACACCGCCCGCCTCACCCGCGGTATCGAGTCGAAGACTGCAAATTCGATCCTCGTGAAAGTCAACCAGATCGGCTCTCTCACTGAAACGCTGGACGCCATGCTCACCGCTTCGAAGAACGGCTACACCGCCGTCGTTTCGCACCGCTCGGGCGAAACCGAAGATCCGTTCATCGCCGATCTCGCTGTCGCTACCAACGCTGGCCAGATCAAGACCGGTTCCGCCAGCCGCACCGACCGCATCGCCAAGTACAACCAGCTTCTCCGCATCGAAGAGCGCCTCGGCGTCGCCGCCAAGTTCCCCGGCCGCAAAGCGTTCCGGCAGTAGGCCCGCAACTCAGTCCGTCCGCGGTGCGGGCCTGTCCCGCACCGCTGCTTCACGAAACGAAATCAATCCATGTCCCGCACCAAACCACTCATCCTCACCATTCTGGACGGCTGGGGCTTTTCCGCCGCCACCGAAGGCAACGCCATCGCGATGGCGCGCAAGCCCACCTATGACATGCTCCTGCGCGATTTCCCGAACACGCTGGTGCACACGTCAGGTCCGTCGGTCGGCCTGCCCGAAGGGCAGATGGGGAACAGCGAGGTCGGCCACCTCAACATCGGCGCCGGCCGCGTGGTGCAGATGGACGTCACCCGGATCGACGAAATGATCTCTTCCGGCTCGATCTTCAGCGATCCGAAGCTGCTGGACCTAATGAAGCACGCCCGCGAAGGGCGGCGCCTGCACATCATGGGGCTTTGCAGCGATGGCGGCGTGCACTCGCTCCTCACCCATCTGTACGCCGTGCTGGAAATGGCGAAGCGCGAAAACGTGAAAGAAGTCTTCCTGCACTGCTTCATGGACGGCCGCGACACGCCGCCTGAAAGCGGACTCGGCTATATCCGCCAGATCGAACAGAAGCTGCGCGAAATCGGCGTCGGCAAAATCTCCACCGTCGCCGGCCGCTACTATTCCATGGACCGCGACAAGCGCTGGGAGCGCGTCGAACGCGGCTTCGGCGCGATGGTCCTCGGCAACGGCGAGCGCGTACAGGATGTGGAAGCGGCTATCCTTCGCTCCTACGAAAAGGGCGTGACGGACGAATTTATCGAGCCGCTTAACGTCGTCGATGCCCGCAACGAGCCGATCGGGCTGATCCGCGAAAACGATGCCTGCTTCTTCTTCAATTACCGCGCCGACCGCGGCCGCGAGATGACAGAAGCGCTCACCAGCGAAACGCTGCCCCAGCCTGCCCGCAACCTCGTTCCGAAGAACCTCAAGTTCCTCACGATGACCCAGTACGATAAGTCGCTGGGCGTGCCTTTCCTGCTGCAGCGTGAGCCGATGGAAAACATCCTGGGCTACGTCTGCGGCGAGCTCAACTGGAAAAACCTCCGCGTCGCCGAAACCGAGAAGTATGCGCACGTGACTTACTTTTTCAACGGCGGCATCGAAAAGCCGTTCCCCGGAGAAGAGCGCGAAATGGTGGCGTCGCCGAAGGTCGCAACTTACGATCTCAAACCCGAAATGAGCGCGCAGGGCATCACCGATATCGTTCTCGACGCGATGGGCCGCCGCGATTTCGACGTCATCGTCATGAACCTCGCGAATGCGGATATGGTCGGGCACTCCGGCAAGCTGGAGCCGACGATCCGCGCTGTCGAAGCGATCGACACCTGCCTTGGCCAGATCTGGAAGCGTCTCAAGGAAAAGAACGGCCGCTGGATCATCACTGCCGATCACGGCAACGCCGAGACGATGATCGACCCGATCACGAAAGGCCCGCACACGTACCACACCACGAACCCGGTGCCCTTCATCCTGGTCGACGATTCCGGCGACAAACTGCGCCCGAATGGGGCACTGCGCGATGTGGCGCCCACACTTTTGGGCGTCCTCGGCGAAAGCCAGCCGCGGGAAATGACCGGCCGCGACCTGCGCAAACTCTAGTGCTTCGCCGCCGCAATCCGGGCGAGCCGCGCGAGTTCGTCCTGAACCTGCTCTCGCTCGGGAGCGCCCGGCGCTAAATCCAGATACCGCGTCAACCGCTGCCACGCCTCCCTGTCAGCCCCCCGCGCGATCAGCGCCATTCCCAGCACGAAATCCACGCGCGCATTTGCCCCCGCGTCACCAAACCGCAGCGCGGCTCTGGCCGACTTCTCAGCAACCTCATACCGCTTCAGCATCAGATTCACCAGCGCATCCGAATAGCAAGCCTGAAATGAGGCTTCCGGATCCAGCCGCAGCGCCTCGTCAAGATCCCGCACCGCCGCCATGAGGTCATTCCGTTCTGCCGCCAGCAGCCCCAGATTCATCCACGCATCCGCATATTCGGGATAGATCTGAATCGCCGCCTCAAAACTCTTCGCCGCATTCGCCGTCTTCTTCTGACGCACCTGCTTCTGCCCCTGCGTGAACAGCCTCACCGCCTTCGGAGGCGCCTTCAGTGACGTTGCGCTTACCGTCGGCCCGGTTTCCACCTTACTTCCCTGATCCGCCGCCACCCCGGTTGAATTCCGCGTAATCGTGATCGCCGGAAGCGCGATCATTCCAGTCGACGATCGCGCCGGAAATCGCGCCAGCGTGGAATCGTAACCGAATACCTTCGCTTCCACCGTGCAGATCGTCCCTGCGGCAATCGCCTTGGGATCGGGCGATATCGTGAGCCGGTACTGTCCGGAAGGACTCACCGTTACGCCCTCGGGCTGATCGCCGCGGCATTCCACCGTGACCTGGATTTCCGGCGGCAGCGTCGTATCGCCGTCAGCCGACGCCCGTTCCACCGAGCCCGAGACCACGAGCGTCGCGCGTACGTCGTTCCCCGCCTGCGGCCGGACTTCCTGAATCAGGTCCTGCGCCGGCAGGCCGCCAGACAGCAGAACCAGCAGACTGAATGCGCGAAACAACATGGCGAATCCCCGCTCCTGACAGTATGAAGCAAACCGCGGCGCTTAAACTGGTGATGAGTGTCACGCGCCGTCACAGAGAACAAACCGCTCGATACCTCCGCCCCCACCTGGGCGGCCGCCGGCGCAGTGTACCCGATTCTGATCTCGATCAGCTTCTGCCACCTGCTGAATGACCTGATTCAGTCGCTGCTGCCCGCCATTTATCCGATCCTCAAGAGCAGCTACCACCTGGATTTCGGAGAGGTCGGCATGATCACGCTCTGCAATCAGCTCACGGCCTCCATCCTGCAGCCGGTGGTGGGCCATGCGATGGATAAACGCCCTGCGCCCTATTCGCTCACCGCCGGGATGTGCTGTATGTTTGCCGGGCTCTTCCTGCTCGCCTACGCGCCCCTTTACGGGATGATCCTCCTCGCCGCCAGCCTCACCGGTATCGGCTCCGCGATCTTCCACCCGGAATCCTCGCGCGTGGCCCGCATGGCCTCCGGCGGACAACACGGCCTCGCACAGTCGATTTTCCAGCTTGGCGGTAACTTCGGTTCCTCGCTCGGTCCCCTGCTCGCCGCCTTCATCGTTCTGCCCAATGGACAGCACAGCGTGGTTTGGTTCACGGCAGTCGCGGTGATCGGCATGATCATCACGTATCGCGTCGGCGGCTGGTACAAGGAACGCGTCGCAGGCCGTGCGCGCGGCCAGAAATATCAAGAAACTGCCACGCATGGCCTGAGCACCGGCCGCGTGCGCCTCTCGATCAGCGTGCTGCTTGCCCTCATGTTTTCGAAGTTCTTCTACCTCGCGAGCCTCACGAGCTACTACACGTTTTATCTGATCGATAAATTTCACGTTTCCGTGCGTTTTTCCCAGTACTCGCTGTTCGTATTCCTGGCCTCAGTTGCAGCCGGCACCATCATCGGCGGCCCCGTCGGCGATCGTCTCGGACGCAAGCTCGTGATCTGGTGCTCCATCCTCGGCGTGCTGCCGTTTTCGCTGATCCTGCCGCACGCCAGCCTCGCCTGGACCATCGTGCTGACCGTCCCGATCGGCATCATCCTCGCATCCGCCTTTCCGGCAATCATTGTGTACGCACAGGAGCTTCTGCCCGGCCGCATCGGCCTGATTTCCGGGCTCTTCTTCGGCCTGGCGTTCGGCCTCGGCGGCATCGGCGCCGCCGTCCTCGGCGAACTGGCCGACAAGACCAGCATCCACTTCGTCTATCAGGTCTGTGCGTTTCTCCCCGCTATCGGCCTGCTCACCGCGCTCCTGCCGAACATCGAGAGACCGAAGCCCGTGCGAATCTAAAGGCAGAGCCACTGCATCTCAAAACTATGGACACCAGCGTTGAGCTCAAAGTCGATGGAATGACCTGCGAAGCCTGCGCCCGCAGCGTCTCGCGTAAGCTCTCCGGTGTCGATGGCGTGTCCGCAGCCTCCGTCGATCTTGCGGCCGGCAAAGCAACCGTACAGCGCGATGAGTCCCGCGCGTCTGTGGACGATCTGATCGCCGCCCTCAAACAGATCGGGTATCACGCGGCGCGGAGCTGATTGCCCCGCATTGAAGAAGTCGAACTCCCCATCAGCGGAATGACGTGCGCCTCGTGCGCCCGCATCGTGGAAGGCCAGCTCGCCAGCACTCCCGGCGTCGCCAAAGCCAGCGTCAACATCGCAACCCGCACCGCTTCTGTCCGTTATGACCCTGAAAAGCTGGGTGTCGAGGAACTCGTCGATGCCGTCGAGGAAGTAGGCTACGGCGTCCCTGCCGGCCCTCAGGAAATCGCCGAACAAAAGGAATCCACCGATCTCCGCCG
>DASZVV010000476.1:0-2761 GCA_035546955.1 Bryobacteraceae bacterium | reverse complement strand
GAAGCTGCTGCCAACTTCTTCGAGCGTGTGCTCGCTGCCGTCTTCGAGGCCAAATCGCAGCCGGATGATCTTCTCCTCGCGTGGCGAAAGACTCTTCAGCACTTCCGCCGTCTGGTCGTGCAGATTCACATTCACCATCTGCTCGGCCGGCGACTGATGTGCCTGATCCACAATGAAGTCGCCGAGGTGCGATTCGTCTTCCTCGCCCACCGGCGTTTCGAGAGATACGGGCTCCTGCGCAATCCGCATCACCTTCCGGATTTTCTGTACCGGCATCCCCATCTTCTCGGCGAGTTCTTCGTTCGAGGCCTCGCGCCCGAGTTCCTGCACCAGCGCGCGTGAGGTTCGCACCAGCCTGTTGATCGTTTCGATCATGTGCACCGGAATCCGGATCGTACGCGCCTGATCCGCGATCGCCCGGGTGATTGCCTGCCGCACCCACCACGTCGCATAGGTCGAAAATTTATAGCCGCGGCGGTATTCGAATTTCTCCACCGCTTTCATCAGACCGATGTTTCCTTCCTGGATCAGATCCAGAAACTGCAGACCCCGATTGTTATACCGCTTGGCGATACTCACCACCAGCCGCAGATTGGCTTCGATTAACTCCTGCCGTGCCGATTCGGCCTCGTGATCCGCGCGATTGACGAGTTCAAGCGCGCGCCGCATTTCCGTGGCCGGCGTGCCATACTTGTCTTCCAGATTCTTCATCGCGTCGGCGAGTTGGCGCTGCTCTTTGCGAAGATCGCGCAGCTTTGCCGACTTCGGCCCCGCCGATTCGATAGCGCGATGATTGCGAGCAATCTGCTGTTCGATCGGCCGGATTTCATCCACCGCGTTCCGCAGCGCGCCGATCAGTGTCTTCACGGCCGAATGCCGAAGCGGTACCGCGCAGGCTTTCTGTGAAATCGCCACGGCGAGCCGCGCGAGTTCCCAGCGCAGCCGCCGGTTCTGTTTGGGTTTGCTTTGCCGCGGCACCGCCACCAGACGCTGCCGAAGCTGCATGAACTTGCGGCCCATAATCGCCAGTTCCTGGCAATCGGAGATCATGGCCTCCACCGTGCTCGGATCCTGAACTTCTACCGCTGCTTCTTCGTCGTCCTCATCCACCCCGTCCGGATCGGTAATCTGCAGAACCGCGCGAGCATCCAGCACGCCCGTCTGGATGTCGTTCCCCATCCGGATCAGTTCGTTGATCACGACCGGGCAGCGTGACAGCGTGCGCCGGACCTTGCGCTGTCCCCGCTCGATGCGCCGCGCAATTCCGATCTCGCCCTCGCGGTTGAGCAGCTTCACCGATCCCATTTCGCGCAGATAAAGCCGCACCGGATCGTGTGTCTTATCGAGCGGATCGGTTTCGAAAACGTCCTCGGCATCCTCGCCCTTGCCGTCGATGCCATCAATGCCGGAAATCAGAAGACTACTGTCGACAGCAACTTCGTCAGTGTCCTGTGGAAGAAGATCGGGTTCGTCGTCGAAGAGCGCAAGCGCCCCGTCCTTGCTCACCTGAGCAAGCGGATCGACAGCTTCGAAGTTGTCTTCTGCCACTGCTGGATCCTTTTGTTCCCAGGCCCCCGTTCAGCCCGAGATGACCGTCCCCTGGCGACAATCAGGATTCAATTGTACACCGGTTTTGGGTTAACTATTGGCTGATAACCTGGTGACTTCCGGCGTTCCCCCGTTGCATACCCCATTCAGGATTTTGTGCCATTAGTACTCAGAAGCGCCATTAACCGGAGCGCTTCCTCGAACCGCCCTTCCCGTTCCGCCTGCTTGATCCGCGCCTTCAGATCGCGCTGGGCGTCATGCTGACTTTCCCGTTTCCACGCCTCAATACAGGCCAGACCGTCTTCGAGTGTGTTTTCGCTATTCGCCGCCTCGAGCACAATTGCCTCAAACAACGCCTGCTGTGGCTTGTTGAGCCGTTCATGCACGGAGACGAAACTGATCGCCTCCCCGGTTTCGTGCATTGTCATGAGACTTTCATAAATCGGCGCGGTAGCCCCAAAACGTGAAGCAGGCATAGGTATTTCCCGCAGGGCCGCAACCAGCGGTCCGCGTGCGTCCTCGCCCGAAAGCAGCAGCGGCATCAGAATACGGTCCGTCGCGTGTGTAGTCGGCTGCGCCTTCGGCACCGGCCCGCGCTCCACGCGATCCGCCGCCATCTTGCGGAAATGTTCCAGCACTAACCCCGATTCCACCCCAAGATAGGCTGCCAGATCCGTGGCCACCACGCTGCGCTCCAGCCTACTCGCCAGTCCCTGGATCGAAGGAATCAGCGATTGGAATGCATCGATACGTCCCTGCGGCTCACGCATGTCGAACTTAGTCCGCGCACGGTCCGCCATCCAGTAGAAGTAAGACTTCGCCTTACTGACACGTTCCTGATAGGCGCCTGGGCCGTGCTGCTTCACATACTCATCCGGATCGAGGCCGCCTTCGAGTTCCACAATCCGCACCCGCATGCTCTCGTCGAGAAGTAACTTGATCGAACGCTCCGCGGCATTTGATCCCGCCGCGTCCGGATCGAAATTCAGATGCAGGTTCTGGGTGTGGCGCTTCATCGATCGGATCTGCTCGGTCGTCAGCGCGGTACCGCAGGTCGCCACCGCTTCGACAACGCCCGCCTGCGTCGCGCCGACCACATCCATGTAGCCTTCCACCAGCACCAGACGATCCGCCTGCATCGCGGTCTTCTTCGCGCGGTTCAGGTTATAGAGAACCTGCGACTTCTTATAGATCCCGGTTTCGGGCGAATTCA
>DASZVV010000475.1:0-3390 GCA_035546955.1 Bryobacteraceae bacterium | reverse complement strand
GGCAGCAGGACGCCGTTCGCCACCTGCGAGATCAGAATGACCCGCAGCAGCGGCAGCTTCGGGATCAGCACAAAACCCGCTCCGAACAGAATCAGCGCCGTATAAAGACCATAGAAGATGCGCGCTTCCCCGAACCGCCGGGCAATTCCGGATTCGAAGCCCAGACCTTCACAGATGTTGTACGTTGTCGCCAGCGGCAGAATGGCCGCCGACATCAGCGATGCATTGATGAGCCCGACGCCAAACAGGAGCGCTGCAAATTGTCCGGCGAACGGCGCGAGCGCTTTCGCCGCCTCCGCCACATCCGCGATCTCCCGATGGCTCGTGCCGTAAATCGTCGCTGCGCATGCCACCACGATGAAGAACGCAATCACGTCTGTCACGATGCAGCCGAGAATCACATCTACGCGGCAAAGATTCAGGGTTCTCGCCGAAACGCCTTTTTCCACCACGGACGCCTGCAGGTAAAACTGCATCCAGGGCGTAATCGTGGTGCCGATCAGCCCCACGATCATGACGACGTAACCCGGATCGCTGCGGACCTGGGGAATCAGCGTACTGTGCAGCGCCTGCTTCCAGTCCGGATGCGCGAGAAATGCGGAAAACGGATAAGTGAAATAGACGAGTGAGAGCGCCAGCAGCACGCGCTCCACGTGCTTGTATGATCCCCGCACCACGGCAAACCACACCAGCGCCGCCCCCGCCGGCACCGCGATGTATTTCGTCACGCCGAACATCCCGAGGCCGGAAGCCAGGCCCGCGAACTCAGCCGCGATATTGCCCAGATCCGCAAGGCCCAGCACGAACATCGTGAAGAACGTCATGCGGAGGCCGAACTCCTCACGGATCAGATCTGAAAGCCCCTTGCCGGTGATTGCGCCCATCCGCGCCGCCATCTCCTGCACCACGATCAACGCGATCGTCGTGGGAATAAGAGTCCACAGCAGCGCATAGCCGTATTGCGCGCCGGCCTGCGAGTAAGTCAGAATCCCGCCGGGGTCGTTATCGACGTTCGCCGTCACGAAGCCGGGCCCCAGCACGGCCAGAAAGGCCGCCGCGCGAAATGAGAGCAGCCGCATCGTCGAGTGCGCCGTCTTCGAACGGACGCGCGGTTCCATTTGTGTTCTCATCGGTTTTGTGGCGATGAGCCTTTGAAGCGAACAGACGTTGAGAGACAGGGCTCCGCCCGCGGCGGTTAGTCCGCCAGGCAGCCTGTCATCGATTGCGGAAGACTATCGGGAAGCGCCGGAAATCCAGGAGCCAGGAGGCTCGGCCGGCGCGGACGTATCTTCGCGCGTACTACTGTCGCAGTCGGTCATCGTAGCTCCTTTTCCCTGAATTAGTGGCACAGGACGTGCCGCCTTTCTCAGGGTACAACGCAAATGCGGACCTTGTAAACGCAAAAATGATGCGCAGCAATCCGCCGTGAAACCGGGGATTGGATAATGTCAGATTGACATCCGCGACCACTCTACGCGTCCCCGCTTCCAGCGCCAATCTGGGACCGGGCTTCGATTCTCTCGGCATTGCGCTGCAGCTGTATCTCACCTGCCGCTTTTCGGCTGATTCGCGTCTCAGCATCCGGTGCGAAGGCCGCGACGTCTCCCTCATTTCGAGCGCGGAAGACAATCTGATCTGGCAGACCGCGCTCTCGGTCGCGCAGCGCGCCCGCCGTACCCTTCCTCCCGCCGAACTCGAAATCACCAACGAAATTCCGCTCGGCAAAGGACTCGGTTCGAGCGCAGCCGCCATCACCGCGGGTGTCATCATCGGTTCCCATCTGCTCGACCTCGGCTGGAAAGCAGAGCGGATTCTCGACGAAGCCGCCCGCATCGAAGGCCATCCCGATAACGTCGCCGCCTGTGTTCTCGGTTCTGTCGTGGCCAGCGCCGTCGAGCCCGGCGGTCTCACGCGCGCCATTCGACTCGAAATGCCGCCGAATTTTTGCGTCGCCGTTGTAGTGCCGAATTTCGCGCTGCCGACAAAAGAAGCCCGCGCCGTGCTGCCGGATTCCTACTCCCGCGCCGATGCCACGTTCAACATCCAGCGTGCCGCCCTTTTGACCGCCGCCCTCGCGACCGGCGACGTCTCCGCTTTTCCCGCCGCGCTCGATGACCGCCTCCACCAGCCTTTCCGCGCTGCGCTCGTTCCCGGCCTTGCGGAAATTCTGCGGCTCCGCGCGCCCGGCCTGCTCGGCTGCACCCTCAGCGGCGCCGGTCCCGGCGTTCTGGTTTTTTACGAACGGGGCTGCGAGAACGTCTGCGACCTTGTCCGCCAGACTTTTGCCATGAGCGGCTGCACCACGGAGGTCATCTCCTCCGGCGTTTCATCGACCGGTTACGAATTCCTGTAAATCGGACCGCTCCCGTCACCCCCCGCGAATCGTATACGATAGCGTCAATGGCACGGCGACCGGTTGTACGGGCGGTATGGATCGCCTGGTTTGCAGCTTCGGGTTCCGCTGCGCAAAGCATGCCTCCGGCTCAGCAGAATGCACTCGTTCAGAAGTACTGCGCCGTCTGCCATACCGACGAGACGAGGAATGGCGGCCTCTCGCTGGCCCATTACGACGCAGCGCAGGCGAATCCGGCACTGGCCGCGATGCTGCTCAGCAAACTGCAGAACAACGCGATGGGCGCGGCCGGATTAGGTCTTCCGGATAAGCCCACACGGGATGCGTGGGTGGCCGCAACGACGGCTCAGGCCGTGGGAGCGGCGAAATGGACTGTGATTCGTACGGGATCGGTTGTCACGGCCAGTACCGTACGGGATGTGGCGTTGCGGGCGCCGGCTGTTGGCGCACCGGTCTATCGGCTAACGCTCGCGTGCGATCTCGCCAGCCGCCAGGGAGACATCGAACTGACCTGGGCGCCGGTGCCACAAACTGGCCGGACATTCTTCGCATCTGTTGATGGAAACGCCGGAATCCCGCACGTGCTGGAAGGCAGGGAAGAGAAAATGGGCAACGGCGCCGCGGTGACTACCGGTCTGGCGATGTCCACGCTGAACGTGCCGCTGCCGGAGAAAACTCTGACCATCGAGAACCTGTTTCCGGGCGAGACAGTTGTATTTCCGCTGAGCCAGCTGAATCCGGCTGACCGGCGGGAACTTGCGGTCTGTCTTGCTATCCGCGCTTTTGAATCGACTGGCAAGTCTCGTTAGAGGGCGCCAGTCAAAACGCCTACTCCGCCAGACCACAGGAAGCCCCCTATATTCAGGAGTCTTCACGGACTCCGCAGTGCCGGCCCCGCACAGCTGTTCCTGCCGCGCCACGCGCATTCGCTTATGGGACGATCCGTTGCCGCGCTAGAATTCAATCAGAGCTATGCGGTTTCTCTCGCTCTTGCTGGCGGGCGCGCTGGCAATCGCAGGCGTTGCAACTTACGCGCA
>DASZVV010000474.1:0-1523 GCA_035546955.1 Bryobacteraceae bacterium | reverse complement strand
CACGCTCGAATACCGGGGACACCGCCTTGCCGAGCCCGCTTACCTTCGCGTCATCCCCCCCGGACCCGCCGTCCCCCGCCTGAACGCGCTCACCGATGCCATTAACCTGATGTCTCCCACCAGGATCGACAGCGGTCTGATGAAAGCATCGATTGAGGAGGTCGACCATATCCGGGGCTTTGCCGCCACGGTGGGCGGCGTGCCGGTTACCGAAGTGGAAACCTTCCGCGCGGACCCGCTGACCGAACGCTGGGAAGTCAATTTCCACGTTCCCGAGTCCATCCCTGCCGGCGGTCATGAGCTCGAAATCCGCCTCGGACGCCGCATTCTGGCGAAAATGGGAATAGAGGTCGTTCGATGAAACCCATCTCGCTTCTGCTCCTCGCGTTTCCTTTGTTCGCACAGGAACCCAATTCGGAAGCCCATCTGCGCGCACTCCTTCAGGCGAAAACGGGAATCGTCACGCTGCCCTCCGGAACCATCGAAATCTCGCGTGAAATCGTTCTCTCGCCGGAAGCTCACGATCTCGAGATCAAAGGCTCGAACACGATCCTGAAAGCGTCCTCCGCCTTCCGCGGCCGCTCCCTGCTCTCCCTCGCCGCGGGAAAAAACATCAGGATTCATGACCTGATCCTCGACGGGAATCGCGCCGCCTTCCCGCAGCGTGTACCGGCGCCGCAGGCATCAGCCATGCTCTCCCGCGTGATTGCAAACAACGGCATTGTGGCGGAAAACGTGGCGGGACTCGAAATTTTTCGTCTCGATGCGAAAGAATTCGCCGGCTTCCCCATCCTGATCGCGGGTGGCAGCCGCGCCCGCATTCATGATGTCCGCCTGACAGACTCCGGCTCGCTCGATATCGCGGGTCACAACAACGGAACCGGCGGTCTGGCATTCGAAGAAGGCGCGTCCGACTTCGAAGTTTCCAATGCCGTATTCGGCAAGGTGCGGGGCAGCGGTATCTGGATCCGCTCCACCGGCGCCACTGTTTCGAAAGGCCGCATCGCGGGCAATGAATTCGAAGTTCTCGCGCGGTCGGCGATCGAAATGAATCACGCCTCCGACATCACGATCTCCGGCAACACCGGACACATGATCGGCTTTCCCGGCGAAGAAGTCATGATCGCCGGCACCGTGCTGCCGGCCGCGATCGTCACGAACGGCTCGGTTGACCGCGCCACCATCCAGGGCAATACGTTCAATGAAATTGCCGGACGCTGCCTGTCGCTCGACGGCCTCAGCAACAGCGGGGTCGCAACCAACGTCTGTGGCGACGGCCTCTTCAACGCGATGCTCGTCCGCGGCTCCTCCAACCGCATCACCGGCAACCGGTTCACCGGCGTGAATACGGCCCGGCGAGATCAGCCGGAATCACTGCGCACCGGAATCTATCTGGCCGGCGGCTCATCCGGCAACACCGTGACGGGCAACGAAATCCGTGGCTACGGAATGGCCCAGCACTGCGTGGACGGGCCCCAGGGCGTGATGGCGGCAAACACGGTCAAAAATAACGCCTGCTTCGA
>DASZVV010000473.1:0-7290 GCA_035546955.1 Bryobacteraceae bacterium | reverse complement strand
AGGCTCTGAGAGTGACATCTTTGCCGGGGAGATCGGGAAAACCCTGCGCGAAAATCATCCCGGAAAAGACGGCCGCGGCACAAACAACGTTCACGATGCGCATACAAGACCATGTTAAAACAAATGCGCAGCGTTTGTGTTATTTCGTGAGCAGTTTCACGTTGACGAATTGATTCGGATAGAGCTTCCGGTCTTTGTTTTCGAACGTGGCTTTGAGTTTGATGGTGCCGGTTTTCTCGTCGATTTGGTTATCCATTCCACTCAGAACCCCCGTGGCAAGTAATACCGATGAGTTGTTATTCCATGCTTCGGCAGTGGGACGCTTGCCGGAATCGAATAACTCGCGGATTTTCGGTACGGTGCTTTCCGGAAGTGTGAATAAGACGGAGATTGGCTCAACCTCTGCGATCGTGACGATAGGATCTGATGGCTGGACCATATTTCCTGGTTCGATAAGGCGAAGGCCGGCGATGCCGGAGACCGGGGCTTTGATTTGAACATCGGCAGCTTCGGCTCGCAGGTCTTCAATCTGCTCTTGCAGCGCCTGAATCTGTTGTTGAGCAAGATCGCGTTCAGCCTGAGTTGCGCCTGTGATCTTGTCCAGGCGTTGACGCACGATATCCACCTGGCGTTCATCGCTCGCCAGTGCGTCCGCAGGCCCTTTACGGCCGATCACTGCAACGACGTCGCCGGCATGAACCGGCTCGCCTTCCTGGAAATCTATGGACTTGAGTGAACCTGCCACCGACGCATGGATGACGACAACGCCGGCCTGCACCGAGCCCAGTCCCAGAAACGCGCCGTCGACTGGAGCGGGGTGCAGACCGCCATTACGGCCGGGCCCGTGATGGACAGCTGGTGGGGCGGCCGCTGCTTTCACGGGCGCAGTTAGCTCGGGAGCCGGCGCTGCAGCGATCGCGGGCGACGCGGCGGCGATGAACCAGGCAAGAGGGGCTGTGATCGCGAGCATCGCCGCCAGACCGATCCAGCTCATGCCGCGTGAGAGCACCGACGACTCGAGGATTCGCTGGATGCGGCGGTCTGTGCTCCCGTATCGCGACATCGGAACGCCGAGATAATGACGCGGAAGCGCGCGGCGCTTCATGAAATCCAGGAGGACGCCCGCGTAGACCGCACGATCGGCGGTCACGCCGACGGCTGCATCGTCACTGAGTTCTTCCCCCGCCCGCACGATTTTCGAATGCAGGAACCAGGCCGCCGGACTAAACCACAGCAATGCGCGATGAATCGCCGAGACGAACTGGACGGCCGGGTCGCCACGCTCCACGTGAGACCGTTCGTGCGCGAGGACCGACTCCAGTTTGTCCCGGTCCCAATCCCGCCAATCTTCCGGCAGCACGACAATGGGGCGAAGGATGCCGATCGTGGCAGGCGACGGGATATCCGGCGACGCAATGAAATCGCGATCGGTGCGCCGGCCACGGCGGAGGATACGCCAACTCAGAACGAGGCCGACACAGAGACGAAGGAGCATTGCTGCGGTGACGATCGCGTAGAGCATCAGGCCGGCACGATACCAGTTGAACTGTTCCGGCACGAGCGCCGCAGGCCTCAGGGCGGCGGGCGCGCTCGTAGTAAAGCCAGCCGGCGCAGCCAGAACCTGGGTTGGCGACGGCACTGGCGAACGAAGGATGCGAAGGGGAAGAACAGGCAACATCATCGATATCGCCGGAATCAGCAGCGATCCAAGGAGTAGCGCAATCCACGCCGCGAGGCGCAGCGCAGGATCTTTGATGCGAACAATCCAGATCAGCAGTGCGCCGCCGAAAATCAGAATCGACGACCGCAGCGCCCATTCTCCGAGAAACTGTATCGCGCTCATGACTTCTTCCCCTTTCGCGCTGCAATCTTCTCCGCCAGCCGCTGGAGTTGCCGCGGGTCCAGCACCTGGTTATCTACGAGTCCGACCAGAAGGTCTTCCACCGATCCATTGCAGAACCGGTCGATCAACTGCTTCGCCGCTTCCACCGCCACCCTGCGTTTCGATTCTGCCGCTGAGTAAAGGAATGTGCGTCCCTGCACGGTGTGGGTGACGTAGCCTTTTTCTTCCAGATTGCGAAGAACCGTACGAATCGTGGAATCCTTGAGATCCCGCTCTTCCGCCAGATTTTCGCGGCACTGCTCCGCTGTGCACGCCGGGTGGGTCCAGACGTAATCGAGAATGAACTGTTCGAGAGGCGTTGGACCTTTGCGAGTGTTAAACATTCTAGTGTTAGTATTTATAACATTCACAAACGCCTGTCAAGCCCCCTTGCTTCCGGCAACTCAAAGGACTAGGCTGAAATCGGAAAAAGGAGGTCCGTTCATGACTCTTGCCATGCGGCACCAGAAGTTTTCGATCGTGAATATCATCACGGGTGTTGCGGTGATTCCGACCGCTGTACTCGGCTTACTCTTCTTCATTGAGAAGCTGATTTACAGATAGAAAGCAACTTACCCGCGCGGCGTGCGCAGAAGATCTGTGACGTCGTCGATTTTGTCGTCCATGCGGCGGATTTTATCGGCGAGCATCTGGATTTCTGCCTCCGCGCGGCGGTTGACATCGTAGTCCAGCTCGCTGCGCAGCCGGTCCTTTTTATCCTGCCGGTTCTGGCTCATCATGATGATGGGCGCCTGCACCGCGGCGAGCATCGATAAAAACAAATTCAGCAGAATAAACGGGTAGGGGTCCCACGCGCGCTTCCCCAGCACAATCTGGGCGATCGTGTATCCGACCAGAAACACACCGAATGTGATGATGAATGACCACGAGCCGCCGAAGCGCGCAACATTATCTGCCACACGGTCGCCGCGTGTTTCCAGTTCCTCGATGATCTCGTTCGCATTGCGCGCCGCGCGGCCCCGCACGAGCTGCTGCGCGGCGTGAAACTGCCGGCCCAGCACCGCCATCATGTCCATACCCGCATGCGGCTTGACCTGGAGCAGCGTCAGAATGTCGTGGCGGTCAATCTCGATGCAGACCGTGGGCTCCCGCGCAATCGCGCCGGTCTCATGCGCCGTCTGCGCCACCATGGAGGCGAATCCGAAGAAATCGCCCGGGCCTGGCGTATCGACAAGCACTTCCTGCTTGTCGTCATCGACGGTCCGGACTTCCACGGCGCCGGAGACGACAACGTAAGCGCGGTCGCCCGGATCTCCAAGTTTGTAGATCCGTTGCCTCGCGGCAAACTTCCGGACTTCGACCTGAGCGCAGAGGACAGAGGTCTCCTCTTCATCGAGCAGGGCAAAAAGCGAAACGTTTTTCAGGATTTCTGGTTCGCAAGGCATCCGACCAGAATAGCCAAAAATTGTTACTACTTCGCTTCGCTACCGAAGATTTTAATGGCCATGTAATCGACGACCTTCGCCTCGTTGCGGGCGACTGCGTAGTAGGCCTGTTTAAGGAGCTGGTCCTTGCGGCTCAGCAGCGTATCGCGGATGGTCTGCTGCACGCGCGGATCGTTCAGTTCGCGCTGCCCGGCCGGCTCGTGCGAGATGAGCTTCAGGATGCGATATCCCTCCGGGCTGGGCAGAATCGGCGAAATTTCGCCAGGCCGCATGGCGAGGATCAGGCGCTTCAGCTCGGGGCTGGACTTATCGAGCGCGGATTCCGCAATGAAGCCCAAATCCCCGCCGTTGGGGGTGGATTGGGGATCTTCCGAATAATTCTGCGCCACCATGGCGAAATCCTCGCCCTGCTTCAGCCGCGCTTCGATGGCCTTGATCTTCTGCTTCGCCTCGGCATCGTTCTTGGCCTTGTCGTTTTTCAGATTGTGGACGTTGGGGTCGATATTCGGCGTCACCAGAATTTGGGCCAGATGCACCTGCGGCTCGGGAAGATTGAAGCTGCCGCGGTTGGCGTTGTAGAAGTTGGTCACGTCGGCGTCGGAGATGTTGATGCGGGAGGAAATCTCCTTGTTGAAGAGCTTCTTGACGCTTTCGTCTTTCCGGATGTGCTCCTTGAGCTGATCGAGCGTGATGCCCCAGTCCTTCAGTTGCTTATCGAATTCCTCGGTGGTGTAGGGCGCCTTCATTTCGGTGAGGCGGGCGGTCACATCGGCGTCGGTAGCAACCAGGCTCGCCTTTTCGGCGCGCTGGAACATGATCTCGTTGTCGACGAGCGAGCCCAGAATTTCCATGCGGCGCAACTGGATCTCGTCTTCGTTTTCGCCTTCTCCCTTTTCGGGAAACTGCGAGCGATAGGTGGAATCGACTTCGCTGTAGTAAATGGGCCGGCCGTTTACGGTGGCGGCAACGCCCTCCGGCACGGATTTGCTGCACATGGTCAGCACGAACGACGCACCCAGAACGAGCAGCGCCGAACTCAACGGCAGGGCTCGCGGCGCGGCGAAAAGAGTGGCTCGCCGGTCTTTCATCGATGAGCCTTCATTATAATGGCCCTTACTCTATGAACGCAGGAATCGTCGGAACCGGAGCCATTTCCCATAAGCACGCCCAGGCGTACAAAAATATTGGCTTTCGCGTAGCCGCATGCTTCGATATCAACCCGGCCAACGCAAAGGCGTTCGCTGAAAAATACGGCGGCGTGGCGGCCGGCAGTGTGGAAGAGATGTGCCGGATCGCGGAGGTCGATTTCATCGACGTCTGCACCTTCCCGGACTACCGGCTGGAGCCGCTCGAACTGGCCGCGAAGTACAGGAAGCACGTCCAGGTGCAGAAGCCGATGGCGATCTCAACCGAGGTGTGCCGGAAGATGATCGAGGTGGCGAAGTCGGCGGGGATCGTGCTCGGAGTAGTGAGCCAGCACCGGTTTGACGATTCGTGCCTGTTTCTGCGCCGCGCGATCGATGCGGGCCGGCTGGGCCGCCTGATCCAGTGCGATGCGTATGTGAAGTGGTACCGCTCGGCGGAGTATTATTCGCGGCCGATCAAGGGAAGCTGGGCCGTGGAAGGCGGCGGCGCATTGATCAACCAGGCGATCCATCAGATCGATGTGCTGCGATGGCTGGCCGGCCCTGTGAAGGACATCAAGGCCATGTGGCAGCTCGGAGCGCTGCACAAGATCGAGTCGGAGGATGTGGTGAATGCCCTGCTCCGATACGAAAACGGCGCCACGGGTGTGATTCAGGCTTCCACGGCGCTGTGGCCGGGCTATTCCGAACGCGTGGAACTGCACGGCACCAAAGGCAGCGCCATCATTACGGGCGATCAGCTCACGGCGTGGGATGTGCAGGGCGATGAGGAATTCGCGAAGACCGATCCACCGCCGATTTCGAGCGGAGTGGCGTCGGGCGCGTCGGACCCTATGGCGATTTCCCTCACGCCGTTCGAGCGCCAGTTCCGTGATTTCGAAAAGGCCTGCCGGAACCACACGAAGCCACTCGTGAGCGGCGAGGAAGGGCTGCAGGCGCTGGAGATCGTGGAGCGGATCTACAATCAGTGCCGGGCAGCATGAACTTTTCGAAATCGCAGCAGCTTTTCGAACGCGCCCGCAAGGCGATTCCGGGCGGCGTGAATTCGCCGGTGCGGGCCTGGCGCGGCGTAGGGGGCACTCCCGCGTTTGTGACGCGCGGTGAGGGCTCGCATCTGTTCGATGCCGATGGGAACGAATTCATCGATTACGTCGGCTCGTGGGGTCCGCTGCTGCTGGGACACCGGCATCCGGCGATTCTGGCGGCGATTGAAGAAGCTCTGACGCGCGGCACCAGTTTCGGCGCGCCGACGGAACAGGAAATCGAGCTGGCGGAAACGATTCGGACGATGGTTCCTTCCATGGAACTCGTCCGGCTGGTGAACTCCGGGACCGAAGCCACCATGAGCTCGCTTCGAGTGGCACGCGGATTCACGGGACGCGACATCACGGTTAAGTTCGAAGGCTGCTACCACGGCCACGTCGACTCGCTGCTGGTGAAGGCCGGGTCGGGCGTGGCGACGTTGGGCTTACCCGATTCGCCGGGCGTGCCCAAAGGGTTCAGCGACACGACGATTTCCCTGCCCTTCAACAATGTGGAAGCTCTGGAGCGCGCTTTCGAGGCGCATGGAGCGAAAATCGCGGCGGTGATTGTGGAGCCGGTTTGCGGGAATATGGGCTGCATTCCTCCGTTGCCCGGATTTCTGGAAGCGCTGCGCTCGGTCACGGAGAAACACGAGGCGCTGCTGATTTTCGACGAAGTGATGACCGGTTTCCGCGTCGCTCCCGGCGGAGCGCAGGAACTCTACGGAATTCGGCCGGATCTGACTACACTCGGTAAAGTCATCGGCGGGGGTCTGCCGATCGCGGCTTATGGCGGACGCCGCGACATTATGGAGCACGTCGCGCCCAGCGGCCCGATCTACCAGGCGGGCACGCTTTCCGGAAACCCACTGGCGGTAGGCGCGGGCCTGGCGATGCTGCGCTACATTCAGGCCAATCCGGGGCTGTACGGCCGGTTTGACGCCATGACGGATGCACTTGCCGCAGCAGCCCCGAAAGGCGTGACGGTAAACCGCGTCGGCTCGATGATGACGTGGTTCTTCACGCCCGCTCCGGTGACCGACTATGACACGGCTAAGCACAGCGAAACCAGCCGTTTCAGGCAATTTTTTCATGCAATGATCGAACGCGGCATCTATCTCCCGCCTTCCCAGTTCGAGGCCCAGTTCGTCTCAGCGGTTCATTCCGGCGAAGACATCGCCCGCACCGTCCAGGCCGCGCGCGAAAGTTTCGAACTCGCGCTCGCCTGACCTCGGTTAGAATAAGTACCTCCCGTGCCTCTGTACTATTTCTGGGTCGCAACCGGCTTATTCGCCCTCGCCTTCATTCTGTGGCGCGTCCTGCCGGGGGACCGCTCCCGCATTCGTACAGCGTTCGGCTTTCTCGTCCTCTGGGCGGTTGCCGCTCTGATTTCCGCCGGAGCTTCGCACTGGGGAATTCCGGTGAAGGTCGTGAACCAGGTCGGCCAGACTCTGCTGATTCTGACCGCCATTCAGACCGGCTGTCTCATCCTTTTCGATCTCGCGCTGCGGCGCGTGCGGCTGCCGAAGCTGGCGAGCGAAATGGCGATTGTGGTGGCGTATGGCATTGCGCTCTTCCACATGCTGAACCGGCTCGGCGTGGATGCAACCGGCCTTTTCGCCACGTCCGCCGTGGCCACCGCGGTTCTCGGACTCGCCCTGCAGGACATGCTGAACAACCTGGCGGGCGGCGTCACCCTGCAACTCGAAGACAGCATCAATGTGGGGGACTACATTCGCTCTGCCGAGGGCGCCGGGTGGGTGGAACACGTTCGCCTGCGACATACCTCAATCCGGACATCCGATGGCGACACGGTCATCATCCCGAACAGCTTT
>DASZVV010000472.1:0-17743 GCA_035546955.1 Bryobacteraceae bacterium | reverse complement strand
GATTTCCTGGTTTGTCTGCTGCTCACGGCCGCGACGCGCATCAGCCGCCGCGTTCACTGGGAACTTTCGCAATCGCGTTCGCGCAGCACCACGGAAGGCCGCACGATCATTTACGGCGCGGGCGACGCGGGCGCCGCCATTCTGCGCGAGATCCGGCAGAACGCTTCCCTGCCCTACCACGCGGTCGGATTCCTGGATGACGATCCGGCGAAGCTGGGATCTTCGATTCACGGCGTGAAGGTGCTCGGGACGGGCAACGATCTGACGGCGATGGCGCGGAAGTACATGGCGCACACGGTGCTGGTGGCGATGCCGAACGCCAGCGGACAGAAGATGACGGAAATCCTGCAGGCGTGCCATGAAGCGGGGGTTTCGTTCAAGACCATTCCGAGCCTTTCGCGGCTGTTGGCGAACGTCAATCTCACCTCGCAGATTCGCGACGTCGCCGTGGAAGATTTGCTGGGGCGTTCGCCCGTGGTTCTGCAGCAGGAACTGATTGAGGCGCGGATTTCGGGGCGAACCGTGATGGTGACGGGCGCGGCGGGATCGATCGGATCGGAACTTTGCCGGCAGATCGCGCGCTTCGCACCGGCCGCGATCATCGGATTTGAGAATTCCGAGACCGGGCTGTTTCATCTGGAAAACGAGCTGCGCACTTCGTTTCCGGAGGTTGCGTTTTATCCCGAGATCGGCAGTATTCAGAACCTGCAGCGCGTGGAGGAAGTGATCCGGCACCATTCGCCGGCGATGGTCTTTCACGCGGCCGCGTACAAGCATGTGCCGATGATGGAAGCGCATGTCTTCGAGGCGGTGGAAAACAACGTTTTCGGCACGTATAATGTCGCCAGCGCGGCGGTGCGGCTCGGGGTGGGGGAGTTCGTTCTGATTTCCTCCGACAAGGCGGTGCGGCCGACGAACATCATGGGGGCGACGAAGCGCATCGCGGAGTTCATCATTCTGTCGCTCGCGCGGAGCGATACGAGGTTTGTCGCGGTGCGTTTCGGAAACGTGCTGGGCAGCAACGGCAGCGTGGTGCCGCGATTCAAGCAGCAGATTCTGGCGGGCGGTCCGGTCACCGTGACGCACCCGGAGATGCAGCGTTTTTTCATGACCATTCCGGAAGCGAGCCAACTGGTGCTGCAGGCTTCGGGGATGGGGCGCGGCGGCGAGGTGTTTGTGCTCGATATGGGCGATCCGGTGCGGATTGTGGACCTGGCGCGCAATCTGATCCTGCTTTCGGGATTGCGGCCGAATGAGGATATCCGGATTGAATTCACCGGCATGCGGCCGGGCGAAAAGCTGTACGAGGAGCTGTGCCATCTGGAAGAAGGCACGGTGGCGACGCCGCACGAAAAGGTTCGGGTGTTCGCGGCGCATGCCATCCGGCAGCCTGACATCAAGGCGTGTCTTACGGCTCTGCGGGAAGGCTGCGAGGCGCGCGATGCCGCCACTGTAGTGCTCGCGCTCAAGAAAGCGATTCCGGACTACACGCCGAGCGCTCACGTACTTGCGCGCGCCGAGGCGTCGTTAGGCCATGCGGCCGGTGCACACGATTAGCGCCACTCCCAAAGTCGCGATTCTCGGCGCGGGCCTTGCCGGAATAGCCGCTTCGGCCGCGCTTGGGAGCGCCGGATTCGAGGTGGAGCTTTTCGAATCGCGTCCGTTTCCCGGCGGCCGCGCGACTTCCTGGCCGGTTCCCGGCGCGGACGAATTCGGCGAAGTGATCGACAATTGCCAGCACGTTCTGCTGCGCTGCTGCGTGAATCTGCTCGACCTCTACCGGCGGCTCGGCGTGGCGGACCGGATTCGATTCGAACGCGAATATTACTTTGTTGAGCCGGGCGGCAGTGTTTCGATTTTGCGGCGGGGCGTGCTTCCCGCCCCTGCGCATTTCGCGGGATCTTTCCTCTCGCTCTCGTTTCTGGACCTTTCCGATAAGTTCGCGATCGCCCGCGCGATGCGGGCCATTCCGCGCGAGTACGGCAGGAGGGCGGAGCTCGAGCGGATGACGATGCTCGACTGGCTGATCGAGAAAGAGCAGACGGAGAACGCGATTGAGCGGTACTGGCGTCAGGTGCTGGTGAGCGCGGTGAACGAAGAACTGGAGCGGATGGCCGCGGTCCACGGGCTTCAGGTCTTCTGGCTGGGGATGCTGGCGAAACCGGATTCGTATGAAATGGGGCTTCCGGATGTACCGCTGCGCGAGTTGTACAGTGATGAGGCGCTGGCTGCGACCGGGGAAGTTCGGATCCGGCATCGCGCGCCCGTCACGGAGATTGAAGCGGCGGAGAACCGTGTGGCTGCCATCCACGCCGCAGGAGAGCGGGTGGAAGCCGACTATTTCGTCTCCTGCCTGCCGTTTGAGCGCCTGCAGCCGCTGATGCCGGAGCTGCCGATCGAATGGGGCGCGTTTACGCACTCGCCGATCACTGGCATCCATCTTTGGTTCGACCGCTCCGTTACGGATCTCCCGCACGCCACGCTGCTCGACCGGACGATTCAATGGATGTTCAACAAAGGCGGAGGGCGCTATCTGCAACTCGTGGTGAGCGCCTCGCGTTCGCTCACGCCGATGCCGCGCGGCGAAATCATCGATCTGGCGCTGCGCGAACTCGCCGAATTTTTTCCACTGGTGAAGACGGCAACTCTCGAGAAGGCGCATGTGATCAAGGAAGTGCGCGCAACGTTCTCGGCCGCGCCCGGCCTCGAAGAGAAGCGTCCCCGGCCGATCACGCCATTCCGTAATTTCTTTCTCGCCGGCGACTGGACTCGCTCCGGCTGGCCCGCTACCATGGAAGGCGCAGTGCGAAGCGGCTACATTGCGGCGGAAGCGGCGGCACGGGCAGCCGGCAAACCGCGCCACTTTCTGATACCGGATATCGCATAATGAACCTATGAAGATGCTCAGGATAGTTTTGCTGACCTTGACGTGTCTCGCGATGACGCTGACGGCGTCAGACCCGGTGAAGCTCACGGTACATGTGGCCTCGGCGATCAGTGGCAGACCGATTGACCGCGCCAGTGTGATCGTGCGGTTCAAGTCCGGTATTGGCGTCAACCTGAAGAAGATTCAGACGTCGTGGGAAACCAAGACGAACCAGGAAGGCAATGTCACGCTTCCCGAGATGCCGCAGGGCAAGATCATGGTTCAGGTGATCGCGAACTACTATCAGACGTTCGGCGGCGATTTCACGACGGATCAGGCGGAGCAGACGATCAACATCAAGCTCAATCCGCCGCAGGCGCAGTATTCGGAAGACGCGAAGAGCCCCAACGTACCGAAATAGCCGAGGCCGAAACGGATGCCGCATCGAGTGCCGCTCCGTACGCTGTGGCGCGCGCTGATCCGGTTCGATTCGCAGAAGATTTTCCCGCAGATCGCGATCCGGAACACCGCCGGATTCAGTCTGGCGGTGATTCTCGGTTCACTCCTCGTTTCCCCCTCCACGGGCGTTGTGGCCGGGCTGGGCGCCCTCAACGTTTCCTACTCAGACGGGCTCGACCCCTACCGCCTGCGCGCGCACCGGATGGTGCTTTCGTCACTGCTGACCGGTGTAGCGGTGGTGACGGGAGCGCTCTCCGCTCACGGCAATACATCCGCGGTGATTGTGGCGGCAGCCTGGGCGTTCGCGGCGGGGATGACGGTTGCGCTGGGCGCCACGGCCGCGGATCTGGGCGTGGTCACGGTCGTGACGGTCGTCGTCTTCGCCGCAAAGCCGCTGCCGTGGGCGGAAGCGCTGCAGGCTGGTGTGGTTGCCACGTTCGGCGGGCTGATCCAGACACTGCTCTCGACTTTCCTCTGGCCGCTGCGGCGCTATGAGCCGGAGCGCCGGATCCTCGCACAGATCTATGAATCGCTGGCGGAGGTGGCGGAGGCTCCGCCTGCGCGGGGCAACGCGCCGCCGATGACGGCACAAATTTCAGACGCGCAGGACGCTCTGGCGCCGCTCGCCCGGGATCACGGCGCGGAAGCCGAGCGCAGCGTGTTTCTGCTGGTACAGGCGGAGCGGATCCGGCTATCCGTGTTGAATGCCTTCCGGCAGCAGCGCCGCCTCGCGCGGCATGACGGCGGCGCCGAGGCAGCTGTGGCGATGCAGCAAATCCTGAGTTGCGCGGCCCGGGCGATCCGGCTGATCGGTGACCGCATTGCGGATGATAAGGCCGCGGACGACACCGATGGGGCAATCGCCAGGCTCACGGGCTGTCTGGTGGAATTCGATGCGCTGCGGACGCCAGAGGTTAGTTCGTTTTTTGCGGCTTTGTTGCGTGATGCGCGGCGGCAGTCAGTTGCACTGAGGAGCCAGATTCGCGCCGCTGCGTCGGCCGCAGCCGCGAAAGACGACTATCGCGGGGCTGCGGAATCCGGCGAACGACTCGCCGGCTCCCCGCCCGGCTGGCGGCTGCGCTTTCGGGGATATCGAGCGAGGCTGCTGGCGAATCTGTCGATCGAATCCGCGGTGTTCCGTCATGCGCTGCGGATGTCGATCTGCCTCGCGATCGGAGATATCATCGGCCGCGGCATCGTGCTGCAGCGAACCTACTGGATTCCGATGACAATCGCGATCGTATTGAAACCGGACTTCGCCGGCACGTTTACACGCGGCGTGCTTCGCATTGGGGGAACGATGGTGGGGCTGGTCTTCGCGACGCTGCTGTTCCACACAATCCACTCGGGGGTTGGCACGGAGATTGCGCTGATGGCCGCCTTTACGCTGCTGCTGCGGTGGGCCGGGCCGGCGAATTACGGGATCTTCGTCTTCGCCGTCAGCGGGCTGGTGGTGCTGCTGATCGCGATGACGGGTGTCGCGCCCGGGGGCGTCATCGCGGCGCGAGCGCTGAACACAATGATCGGCGGCATGCTGGCCCTGGCCGCGTATGCCGTCTGGCCGACCTGGGAGAAAACGCAGACGCGGGCTGCTTTGGCTGAGATGCTGGAGGCGTATCGCGAATATACGAGCGCGGTTCTGATCGCCTGGCAGGGCGGCAGCCGCGCTGCGATCAACGGCGCGCGGCTGAAAGGCCGGCGGGCGCGATCGAACGCGCAGGCTTCGGTAGACCGGATGATGGGAGAGCCCGGAGTCACCGAGCGGCAGGCTGTTTCGCTGAACGCCATCCTGGTTCATTCGCACAGCTTTGTGCACGCGGTGATGGCGATGGAATCGCATCTTTACCGGACGCGGCGCGACCCCACGCCGGGGTGGCTGCCAGTCTTCGCGGAGTCGGTGGACGAAGCGCTCGGCGCGTTGATCTCGCGGGTGCGTTCCACGCCGGCGGGAGCGAAACGGCTGAAGATCGATGTCGAAATTCCGGCGCCTGGAACCGGCGGCAGCGAGATTGCGGAAACCGAAGCCGATCGCGTTCGGGTGAGTCTTCGTTCGCTTGCTGAAGAGATCTCCCGAGGCGATTGGATATAGTCTGTACATGCCGGTAATCGCGCGCTACGCGTTTGAGGGTGAAAAGCACTACGGATTAGTAGACGGAGAAACGATCCGCGAACTGCGGGGCGGGCTCTTCGAAGCGCCCTCGGCCACAGGGCGCGAAGTGGCGCTGAACCAGGTGAAACTGCTCGCTCCGTGCGAGCCGCCGAAGATTCTCGCGGTGGGTCTCAATTACCGGAGCCATCTTGGCTCGCGCCCCGTTCCGCATATTCCCGGAATTTTCTACAAGCCGGTTTCATCGATTCAGAATCCGGGCGATCCGATCGTGATTCCGGAGGAAGCAACGGACGTTCACTACGAAGGGGAACTCGTTGTGGTGATCGGAAAGAAGATCACCAGGGCAACGCGCGAGCAGGCGGCGGCCGCGATCTTCGGGGTGACCTGCGGGAACGACGTGAGCGAACGCAACTGGCAACGCGGAGACGCGAAGGATCTGCAGTGGTGGCGTGCAAAGGGATGCGATACTTTCTCGCCATTCGGGCCTTATATCGTGACCGGCGCGATCTACGGTGATCTGGCGCTCCAGACGAAGCTGAACGGCCAGGTTGTGCAATCGCAGCGCACAAGCGATCTGATCTTCGATATCCCGGAGGTCGTGCGGTTCATCAGCCAGTGGGTAACGCTGGTTCCGGGTGACCTGATTTACACCGGTACGCCGGGCGAAACGAAGCGCATGAAAACAGGCGACGTGGTGGAAGTGGAGATTGAAGGCGTTGGCACGCTGAGCAATCCGGTAGCCTGAGTCTTGCCCCGTTTCTGTGACGTCAGTCTGCCGGTCCCACTGGATCAGGCGTTTACTTACTCTCTGCCACTGACGCTCCAGCATCGTGTGCAGGCAGGGGCGCGGGTCATCGTTCCTTTCGGCACCAGGAAGCTCACGGGCGTGGTGCTCGCAGTTCACGACACAAAGCCGGAGATCGCAGTCAAAGATGCTCTGCGGCTGATCGATCCCGAGCCCGTACTGGACGACGGACTGATTGCTCTCGGGCGGTGGATTTCCGGCTATTACTGCTCGCCGCTGGGCGAAGTGCTGCGAAGTATGCTGCCGCTGGCGTCCGAGATTCGCAGCGGCAAGGTGTATTCGCTGACAGACGCGGGACGCGATGCGTCGCGACAGCTTTCTATCGGCGCCGGCGAAGATGATGCGTTCCATAAAGTCCTGTCGATGCTGGCTGCCCGGCCCATGGCGGCTGCGAGCATCGTCCGGAAAGTGCCGCTTGCAGATAAGGTGCTGAAATCGCTCGAACGGAAAGGCTGGATTGCGGTGGAGCACACGCAGCGCGAGCGCGACCCGCTGCGCGCGCCGTCGGCGAAGCTGCGGATTTCAATGACTGGCGCTCAATCCGGGAGCAAGCTGCCGAAAGCCGAGCGCGAACTCCTGGCCTATCTTTCGCTGCATCCCGGATCGCACAATCTCAGCGAAGTGGAGGAGCAGGTTCACAACGCCAGTACCGCAGCCCGGTCGCTGGCCCGGAAGAAACTGGTGGAACTCGTCGAAGAGCCGATGCCGGTTACCGCGGCGCCGCCGCGCGCGCCTCATGAGCTGAACCCGGCACAGCGCGCCGCATTCGATCTGATCGAGGCGGGAATCGCCAGCGGGAAGTTCTGCACGTTTCTGCTCTATGGCGTCACGGGTTCGGGAAAGACCGAGATCTATCTGAATGCGATCGACGCGGCGCTCGCGCAGGGCCGAAGCGCCCTGCTGCTGGTGCCGGAAATCGCGCTGACTCCCGCGATGGCGGGCCAGTTTTACGCGCGATTCGGAGATCGCGTGGCGATTCTGCACAGCGCGTTCACCGATTCGGAGCGCGCGCAGCAATGGCGGAGAATCCGCACAGGCGGGGCGAGCGTGGTGGTCGGGACCCGCAGCGGGGTGTTCGCACCGGTGCGCAATCTGGGGCTGATTGTCGTCGATGAAGAGCACGACGGCAGCTACAAGCAGGAAGAAAACCCGCGATACAACGGCCGCGACGTGGCGATTGTGCGGGCACAGAAGGCGGGCGCGTGCGTCGTACTGGGATCCGCGACGCCGAGCCTCGAAAGCCGCTTCAACGCGAGCCAGGGGAAGTATACGCTGCTCGAACTACCGGATCGTGTCGCCGCGCGGCCGATGCCGAAGGTCCACATGATTGACATGCGGCAGGAGTTTCTGGAAACGCGAAAGCACGCCACGTTCTCTCGCGCGCTGGTCGATGCGATTCAGGGGCGTCTCGGGAACAACGAGCAGGTGATCGTGCTGCTGAACCGGCGGGGATTTTCGAGCCACGTAGCGTGCCGGTCCTGCGGGGCACGCGTGGAATGCATCAACTGCGCGGTGACGCTCACTTATCACCGGCGCGACCGGCGCCTGCTCTGTCACTATTGCGGCTATGCGGAAAAAGTGCCGTCCGTCTGCGCGAAATGCGGCAGTGAGCATGTGCACTTCCTGGGAATTGGCAGCGAGCGCGTGGAGGACGAACTGCATGACGCGTTCCCCACGGCACGGATCGCGAGGCTCGATCGCGACACAGTGACGGGCAAGCGGCAGTTCGAAGATATTCTGCAGAATTTCCGCGAGCGCAATTACGACATGCTGGTGGGGACGCAGATGATCGCGAAGGGCCACGACATTCCAAACGTGACGCTGGTGGGGATCGTCTCAGCGGATGTGGGGTTGGGGATGCCGGATTTCCGGGCCGCCGAGCGCACGTTTCAGTTGCTTACGCAGGTGGCAGGGCGGGCGGGCCGCGGAGAACTGCCGGGCGAAGTTTATCTGCAGACTCTGAATCCGGATCATTATGCGGTGCAGTTGGCGGCGCAGCAGGATTATCACGCGTTCTTTGAGAAGGAACTGCAGTTCCGGAGATTCATGAAGTATCCGCCATTCAGCGCGATGGCGAATGTTCTGGTGCGCGCTCCGAAACAGGAGGATGCGCTTCGCATGAGCACGGAACTGGGGCACCATCTGACGCCCGCGCCCGCCGAGATGAAGATCATGGGTCCGGCGGAGGCGCCCGTGCCACGGCTGAAGGCGGAATTTCGGTATCAGTTGCTGATTAAATCCGCGAGCCGGAAGGAGCTGAATGCGCTGCTGAAACGTGCGCAGGAATTCGCACGGTCACGGAAATGGAATGCGACGGCCCTGGTGATTGACGTGGATCCATTGACGCTGCTTTGATGTGACGGGCACAGCTCCCGCTGTACTTAGTGGCGGATGCGGGTTTGCATTCGTTTGGAAATCTTATCGATGTCTTCCAGTTTCTTCAGCATGCCCAGCGACAGCACGTTCTGGTCATTCTTATCGAGATCGAGCTCAATCGATTTCGCGAGGGACGTTAATTCGCGGGCATCCCTGACGTTCTGATCGTATTCCGCTTTGAGGATGGCGTCACTCTGGAGCTTGCCGTCGGGCAGGCGCTTCGGCGTGTCTTCATCGCCCTGAATAATCTCGGGCGTTATGGTTTGCGCCCGGATCAAGCCGGCCGCAAGAACGCCCAGCATTGCCCGCCTTCCTGATGTCCTCATACCGCTATCATAGATGAAAATGAAAGACGTTCATGTTGGTGTCGTGGGCCTCGGCAACGTCGGCTCGGGCACGATCTCGATTCTCGCCGGCAACGCCGCGCAGATTTCTCAGAAGCTCGGCTTCAACCTGCGGGTGGCCGCCGTCTGCAGTCTCGATGCGCTCGAAAAGGAACTGCCGCCCGGGCTCGGCAACGTGAAGCGTACGACGGACTGGCGCGAGGTTGTCTCGAACCCGGATGTACAGATTGTGGCGGAGCTGATCGGTGGAACGACCGCGGCGCGCCAGATCATCGAGACCGCGATCGCCAACGGAAAATCGGTGATTACCGCGAACAAGGAGCTGATGGCGCTCGCGGGGGCCGAAATCTGGGATCAGGCGATCAAGGCGGGCGTGAATCTCGCGATGGAGGCGAGCGTTGCTGGCGGCATTCCCATCCACACGGTGCTGCGCGAAGGTATCTCAGGCGACCGCATCGTGGCGATCGCCGGCATTCTGAACGGCACCAGCAATTACATCCTGACCGAGATGGAGCGCCGCGGGGAATCGTATGAGACGATTCTGGCGGAAGCGCAGGCGCTCGGCTATGCCGAGGCCAATCCGAGCGCGGACGTGGATGGGTTCGATGCGCGGTCCAAGCTGGCGATTCTTTCGGCGCTGGCTTTCGGCGAGCGTATTACGCCGAGCGATATTTTCGTGGAGGGTATCCGGCGGATTACCGCGCAGGATTTCGACTACGCGCACCAGTTGGGGCACACAATCCGGCTGGTCTGCTCCGGTCAGCTCACTGAGCGCGGACTGGTGCTTTCGGTGCGGCCCGCGCTGATCGATCAGAACACGATTCTGGCGGGAGTAAAGGGCGCTTACAACGCGATCTGGGTCAAAGGTCAGTATGGCTCCGACACCTTCTATTACGGCCGCGGCGCAGGATCCAGCCCGACTGGCGTGGCCGTGGTGAGCGACATGATGCGGGTGGCGCGCGAAATCAACAGCGGCAGTCCGGATCGTGTTTCGCCATTCGCGCATGAGCGGCTGGGCGAGTATGAGCCTGTGTCCATCGCCCGGCAGCAGCGCCCCTATTATCTGCGGTTCCGGGTGGACGACCGACCGGGTATTATCGCCGAGCTGGCGGGAATTCTGGCATCGAAGAAGATTGGCCTCGAGGCCGTGCTGCAACTGCCCTGCGACACAAAAAATGACCTGCCCTTCGTCATCACCGTGGAGATGACGGAAGAGCAGGCCATTCAGGATGCCGTTGCGCAGATGAGCAAGCTCGATTTCCTGCGCGAACTACCGCTGGCGCTTCCGATGGAACCGCCGCTTTAGTGGTGGACGCTCTTCGGCTTGAAGCCGCCCTTTGAGCGGTCATAAAACCAGATCGCGCCGAATACGAGCAGCAGGAATGCGGGAACCATCGCGACTTCCTTGAAGGAGAGCTGCGCGGCGAGACCCTTGATACGGTCGAGTTCGGCACCGGCGGCCATATTCTTATAGGCTTCGGCGCCCCCGGCGAGGCGAATCGCTTCGTTGTCAAAAATCTTGCCCATCTGGGGGAGAACGAAGTAGATAGACGCGGTACCGGCCGTTCCCATCAGGCCCATCAGCAGCGCGCCGCCGCGGGGGAACCGTTCGGAAGCCGTTGCAAGCATGGTCGGCCACATGAAGCAAACTCCGCAGCCCCAGACCGTCGCTGCCAGCACGCCAGTCATCGGAGAGTTGGCGACAGAGAGCGAAAGCAGACCGAGAGAAGCCAGCAGGCAGGAGATCCAGAGGAGACCGATGGGCGACAACTTGTGGACCAGGGGGCCGGCGAAATGCCGCGCCACAAACATGATGCCGCTGACATAAACCAGAAGCAGAATGCCGGGCATATGAACGGTGCGGGAGAGCGCAAGATCGACCCACTGCCCCGGGGCAAGTTCCGACGCCGCGGTGCCGAACATGGCCAGAAACAGCACGAGGAACATGGGCTGCATCAGTTCCCGGAACATCTCGCCCGTCGAGATGCCGGCAGCCGCCCGCTCGGTGGGCGGAAACTTCATTCCAATACAGAGGATCAGCACAGCCACAGCCGGAACCATTACAGCGGCAAGCTTCAACTGCCAGCTCATCCCGATGCTTGTCATGCCGACGCCCAGCAGTCCGCCAATAATCAGACCGCCCGGCCACCAGGCATGCAGGTGGTTCAGCTTGGCGGTTTTTTCTTCCGGATAGAGAGTCGCGATCAGCGGATTGACAACGGTTTCGACCAATCCCCAGCCGATCCCCGAAATGATGGCGCCGATATACAGAATGTCGTAGACCCCGGCGCCGGAAGAGATGCTGCCCGCGAAAACCAGGGTGAGCGTACCCGCGATAAACATGATGCCGGCGAGCGGCAGAAGCAGCCCCATACCGATGATGTCCAGCAGCGGACTTCCGATGGCGATCGTGAGGGCGAAGCCGATGAAAGGAACCGCCAGGATGTTGGCAATCATTTCGGCGCCGCGCGTTTTATCGATCGGATCGAGAAAAATGCTTTGGATCTCGGAGGCCGCATCGGCGCGCAGGGAAGCCGCCATACCGGCGGCGACGAGGGCCAGGACACTGACGAGGAAAATCCTGGATTTGTTGTATTGGGCGTGGCGGTCGGTAACCGTGGCCGTTGCAGGTGCGCTCATATCTTGGCTAGCATATCGCATTCCCGGCGTTGCCGGTATCGGTCAGCGCAGTATTTTGTAAAGATTGCTGTAGTCATCCGTCCACTCGCGCAGACCCGGAATCGGCTCGATTTTCTTCGCGACGGGCTTGATCGTGTCGCGGTCAAAAAAGCCGGGGCGCGAAGTGACAAGCACCCACTCGGAGGAGGTTTCCTGCTCGTCGTCATTGCCGTCATAGTTGATGTCCCGCGCCTCTTTGCCGAACTCTTTCGCGGCAAGGGCCACCACCGGCGCAAGCGATAAATAACGATTGGAGACGTGGACAGCCAGAACTCCGTTCGGCTGGAGGTGCTGCCAGTAGATTTTGAACGCTTCACGCGTCAGGAGATGGACCGGAATGGCATCGCCCGAGAATGCGTCCACCGAGAGCAGATCGAAGTGGCGATTCATCCCGTCCTTCAGCTCGTTTTCGAGCGATAGCCTGGCGTCTCCCAGAATAATTTCGTGCTTTCCATAACAATGCAGCAGAAATGAGAACTGGGTATTGGCGATGAAGGGGACGATCGGGTTGATGTCATAGAAGAAATAATGATCGCTCGGGCGGGCATAGACTGCTGTAGTGCCCGCCCCAAGACCGATCGATCCAACGTTGATCGGTCCTTCGACTCGAAGACTGCGAAGCGCCAGCCCGAGTCCCGACTGTTCGGCGTAGTACGTTGTGGCGTGCCGGAGGTTCTGCGGCCAGAGGAACTGTTCGCCGTGTTCGATGGTGCCGTGGCGCAGTTCACGGTACGGGCCCCAGTCGTTTTCGGCCTCATGGTCATAGACCACGAGCGCACCATAAAAATTCCGCATCATGAGGCGCGCGCCGCCGGTGTAATTCCACACGTCATGCGCCATATAGCCTGTGAGCCCGAAGGCGAGTGCGACCGCAGCGCCACAGACGATCACATTATTATCGAGCGTGTCGCGGCAACGCCAGAACAGGAAAAGCAGCGCCAGGCCGGCCAGCGCGCCGACAATCTCGAGATCCCAGGAATCGTTCGGGAATCCCTCCGCCCCGGCGAACCGCGCCATCACAAGCCGCCCCGCGGTGAACAGCGCGAGCGATCCGAGGAGCGCGGCCATCACGATGCGGTCGCGCTTTTCATCGGAAGCCTCCACCGCGCCGCGGCTGCGCCAGAGGATATAGAAGATAAACAGACCGCCGATCGTCAGAAGAACAGGGCCATCCCAGGGAGCAGCGAGGAACGCGGGCCAGTCAGCGAATCTGGCACCGAGGATACGGGCCAGGATGAAGCCGAAGGCGAGGGTAAGAAGCACCCCAATCGCGTATTTGTCCCCGGGAGCGTTGAGGAAATTCTCGTCGACCAGACCGTCAGGACTTGCGGCCGAGTAGTCACGCCACAACAGCCAGGCAAAGAGAAACGCAGTGAGTGCCAGGATGATGGGCAGGTCGATGAGCGCCGGGAGCACGTAGGGAAAGACAAATCCCACGAGAAGGCCGCCGATAGCGCCCCCGATCGCCACCATCAGATAGAACGACGTGAGGTAGCGCGACGACGGACGCCGCTTAGCCAGTTCGCCGTGGCACACCATGAAGAACACGAATAATGCGGCGCTGAAGATCGTGATGGCGACAATGAGATTGTCGAAGGTGCCGCCGTTCGCAATGGCGTGAGCCGTAGCCGGCAGTTCCACCACCGCTAGCGGAACAAAGAAGCGGCGCCGATACCAGCGGTCGCTGTCAAAACAAAGGATGAAACTCAGAAGGTAGAGACTGAGCGGCAGCACCCAGAGGAACGGAATCGCGGCCACGTTCTGGGTCAGGTGGTTGGTCACCGCGAGCAGCAATGCCGATGCGCAGGCGGCGAGCGCGATCCAGAGAAGCTTATCGGTCAGGGTGGGAGCCGGCGCGGTATCCGCTCTTTCGTTGATCGGAGGAGCGGCCTCATGCGCGTTCCGCGCCAGAAAGGCGACGACGAGGAAGCATGCCATGAAGGCGACGAAGCCGATCGACCACATCCAGGCCTGATTGCGGTTGGTGACGTAAGGCTCGACGAGAATCGGATACGTGAGAAGGCCCGCCATCGATCCGGCGTTCGAGAGCGCAAAGAACCGATACGGCATAGCGCCGCCGTTCGCGCGCGAATACCAGGACTGGAGCAACGGGCTGGTGGCGGAGAGCAGAAAGTAGGGCAGTCCGACGGTAGCCGCAAGCAGGCCGAGGATGCCGAGCAGCGGATCTTCACCACCCACCGGCTTCCAGCGAACCGAGGGGATGATGGGGAGTACCGCAAGGCTCACGAGCAGCAGTGCTCCATGAAGAATGACCTGCTGACTCGTCGGCCGCTCACTCAGCCAGTGCGCCCAGGCATAACCTCCCAAAAGCGCGAGTTGAAAGAAGAGCATGCAACTCGTCCACACCGCCGCGGAGCCGCCGAACCACGGCAGAATCAGCTTTGCGATGAGCGGCTGCACCTGAAACAGGAGGAACGCGCTCAGCAGGATCGTGATGCCGAACAGAAAGGCGGGCACGCGCCGTGACGCGGTTTCCGTGGGTGGCGTGAGCGTGGAGGCTTGGGATTCGGTCATAGGTGCGGCGCTCCGCTTGTGGAGAACCGCACTCTAAAATATACGTCCTGAGGTATGGCTCGCGCGTGACCCAACTCCCGACGGGCCTTCGCGAGCGCAACGAGCGTCAATCCGGCAAACACCCCCCCCGCAGCAATACCGCCGAACTTCATCATGACTAACGCCTCTAAGGTGTTTACCCGATTGACGGAACTGTAACCGAACCCCCATAATCGCTTATTCAGGTTCATGAAGAAATTGTGCCTACGGCTGCTGGCGCTTTTCGCCGTCAGTCTCAGCGCGGCGCTCGCTACGCCCGCCAACTGGACCGGAGAATATGCGCCCTGCGACCGGCACAATCAGTTGCTGAGTCACGATCACATCGATCTCGGCGTGCGTGCCACCAGCGCGAATCCGTTGCTGGATCGGGCCTTCCTCCACGCGATGGATTTTTGGGCCGGCGTCCTCGACATGACCTGGCATGAGGCCGACTCCAGCGACTGCGCCGTTGAACTTGTGGATGGCGCGAAGAGCCTGTTCGAAACGCCCGGCGTCGCGGCCCGCTCGCAGTATCCGGATCGCGCCGATTTCGAAGGGTGGGTCGCGTTCAATCCCGCTTCGAAGCTGACCGAACAACAGATGTTTGTGATCTCGGTCCATGAAATCGGCCACCTGCTCGGACTGCCCCACAACCCGAGCGGATCATCGGTCATGTACTTCTTCACGCTCGATGAATCCGTCTGGCTCGACTCCGCCGATCTGAGCGCTCTGGCCGCCCGGCACAAGCTCCGCTCCACGATGTTCGAGAGCGGACGCCTGGTGAGCCACCGGCTTCCGACCCCGTAGACCGGTGAAACGGGCCACACGCCCGAGCGCGTGGAACACTCCTTTGAAGGCTCGCGCAATGACGTTCCGGCTGGCCGGTTTGACGTGCGCAACGTCGTCGTCATTCGCAGGCGTGACCGCATAGGGCTGCGGGAGCGGAACGGTCATCTCGCTCATGCTCACGACGTGGAAATCGCCCGGGGGCAGCGGCGCATCACCTACGCGAGCCATCAGTTCATCAAGTCCCTCCATGCTGCCGTGATAGCTGGCATAGCTTTCGCGCAATGCGGTTTCGGCCTCCGCCCTCATGTCGGGCGGCAGAGCCCCGGCGCCGGTCACTTTCAGCGAGCGGATGAATTCATAGATGGCTTCGGAATAACGGTTCAGATCGTTGTTCAGTGACATCTCGCGCATGTAGATCGCGGCAAGAGAGTAGGAAGCGCTGGCCTGGCCGGGATCGAGCGCGAGGACTTCCGAGAGCTCCGATTCGGCGATATCATCATCGCCGCTGTTCTGCGCGATTGCCGCCAGCGTCCTGTGGATCAGGATCTCCGTCGCGGTGTCCAGAAAATCGCTGTAGCGATCCAGCATTTGCTGACCGGCGCGGCGCGCGGCGTCGAGCGACAGCGGGTCGGTCCGGCCGGCATTCGTTTCAAGCGTGGCAAGAAGAGAACGGAAGATCGACGAGCGCAACGGCGGAGCGGGTGGCGGCGGCTGCACTGCGGCTACCTGCGTAGGCGGCGGTGGAACGAGCTCGAACTGGACATCCACTCTCTCGCTCGATGCGGAGGAACCCGCCGGGAAATGCTGTGCCGAAGCACGGGCTACAGCAGCTTGCCGGAGCTCTTTCGGGCCGCCAATGGCGCGGGCCTGGCTCACATCACCGAGATTGTCAATCTGTAACTGCACCGGCACCAGCCCCTGTATGCCGTACGCACGCGCCAATTCGGGATAGCCGGCACCTGGCGGGATGGGAGCCGAACCATGGACCGGAACCGAATAGATGGCCATGCAGACGGCGGCCAGCGCGAGTGCCGCAATCCCCGGCAGAGCGGAGGGCCGGGCATCGCGCCTGCCGGCTTCCACGATGCGTTGAATCCGGTATTCGAGAGAAGACGCGGAAGTGCCGAGTGCGGCCACCGCCAGACCGGAACGGCCGATGCGCATTCGCTCGAGGGAGGCGAGCGCGCGGGCATAACAGAGGGGGTTCCCCGATGCGCGTACGGCGAGATCGTCACAGCAGAGTTCGCGCTCATGACGGATGCGGCCGGAGATCCACCAGACGGCCGGATGGTAGAAGAACAACGTCTCCATCACGGACTGCGCGATGTTCACAACGTCGTCATAGCGCCGCAGATGCGCGAGCTCATGAGCGAGAATCGCTTCGAGCTGATCGGGCGTGAGGTTGAGAATGGCGGCCGCCGGGAGGAGGACGACAGGGCGAATCCAGCCGATCACAGCGGGTCCGTCAGGAATGGAGGAGATCAGGATCCGCACCGCGCGGGTCATTGCCATGCGGCGTGAGAGCGCATTTGCGATCGCGATTATCAGGGTGCCGGGTTCGCTGCCGGAGCGGCGCAACGTGGAGACGCGACGGCTCGTCCACGCAAGACGCACAGAGAGAAATGACACGCCGGCCAGCCAGGCTTGCAGAATCCACGGCTGCGCGGTGGTGAGCCATCTCTGCAGCGCGCCCGCCGATGCAGCGTGGCCGTTCCAGACGGCGCGAATAGTCAGGGTGATCGCCGCCGGCGCGGGATGGTTCGATGCAAGCGGATCGTACAGCGCGATAGCGGTGATCGCCGGAACGACGCCGAGCACGAACAGGGCGATGCAGTAAACCGCGTAACGTGTCCGCGGGCTCCGGTTGCGCAGGACAAACATCGCCGCCGACACGGCGAACGCCGCAAGAAAACCCTGCCAGACGAACTGGATCAGAGCTCCGGTGACGGCCTGCGCGAGCGGAGTCATCTGCTTTCGCCTTCAATCCGGTCGAGCAGCTTTTCGATCTGTTTCAGGTCCTGCGGCGACGTTCTCTTTTCGGAAAGCGCCTGCAGAACCATGGCGCGCGTAGAGCCGCCGAAGACACGGTCCAGCATGTGACGCAGCAGTTGACGCTGCGTTTTCGCGCGGGGGTCGCGGGGACGGTAGATCTGAGGCCGAACGGATTCGTCGCGTTCGACCAGACCCTTATCCGTCATAATCTGCATGATCTTGAGGACGTTGGTGTAGCCGATCGGCTTTTCCTCGCTCAGCTTCTTCATCACGGCGCGAACCGAGAGCGGGCCATGATCCCACAGGACGCGGAGAATGCTGAGTTCGGCTTCCGTGGGACGGGGACGTTCCGATGCCATGGCTCACATTATGACGAACTTGTTCGTCAAGTCAAGGGCTACCCCCGGCTCAGCGGGATTTTGCCGGCGCTTTAGCGCCAGGCTTACGCGCGGGGCCGGCAGGATGCTGTGTTGCCGGGGCGAATTTTACGTCTTCCGGTAACCCGGTCAGATCGGTTTTCGGTTCCTGAATATTGATCGTCAGAACGTAATTGGGGTCCTTCGTGTAAGCTTCCACGATGCCTTTGAATCTGAGCTCGGTCCCTTCGGGAATCGTCCCTTTTATGTTTTTGAGTTCGCTACTCTAATTTGGCCCACTTTGAGCTTTTAATTTGGCCCCCCTGGAGAACCCCGGATGACAAGATTCCGGGATGGACAGGAGGCACAAAGTGGAGTTATTCGAAGAGATCCGGCGCGACTATGCGGCCGGAG
>DASZVV010000471.1:0-13792 GCA_035546955.1 Bryobacteraceae bacterium | reverse complement strand
GTGGTGGCGGTGGATGGCGCGACGGGCGAAACGCTGTGGATGTACCGGCTCGATGAAGGCGCGCGCGGCAATCTGGTGGCGCGCACGAATAATCGCGGGCTGGCGTACTGGTCGGACGGGAAGGGCGACAATCGCATTCTGCTGATCTCACCGGGCTATCAGCTTGTGGCGATCGATGCGAAGACGGGGCGCGCGATTCCTTCGTTCGGGAACAACGGGATTGTGGATCTCACGCAGGGGCTCGATCGCGCCGTGGTGAAGCCGGGCTACATCGGGGCGAGCTCACCGGCGATCGTGGTGAGCGACACCGTGGTGGTGGGGGCTTCGCTGCTGGCAGGCGCCGCGCCGCCTTCGAGAGAGAACGTGCCGGGTTACATTCGCGGGTTCGATGTGAGGACGGGCAAGAAGCTGTGGACGTTCCACACCATCGCGCAGCCGGGCGAAAAGGGAAACGAGACCTGGGACAACGGGTCATGGAAGTACACGGGGAATACGGGCGCGTGGGCCCCGCTGAGCGCCGATCTCGAGCTCGGCTATGTGTATCTGCCGGTCGAAATGCCGACGGGCGACTTTTACGGCGGCACGCGCACCGGCGACAATCTTTATTCCGACAGCCTGGTGTGCCTTGAGGCGCGTACCGGGAAGATGGTCTGGTATTACCAGCTTGTCCATCACGATATCTGGGATTGGGATATTGCAACCGCGCCGACCCTGATCGATATCACAGTGGATGGACGGAAAATCAAGGCGGTCGCGCAGGCTACGAAGCAATCGTTCACCTACGTGTTCGACCGCGTGACGGGGAAGCCCGTGTGGCCGATTGTGGAAAAGCCGGTGCCGCAGTCCGATGTGCCGGGCGAGAAGACTTCGGCGACGCAGCCGTTTCCGACCAAGCCGCCGGCGTTCGACCGGCAGGGAACCACGATTGACGATCTGATCGACTTCACGCCGGCTATGCGGGAAGAAGCGATCAAAATCGCCTCGGCATACAAAATGGGGCCGCTGTTCACGCCACCGATTGTCGCGGACACACAAGGGAAGAAAGCGCTGTTCATGCTGCCGAATCATCTGGGCGGAGTGAACTGGCCGGGCGGCGCGGCGGATCCGGAGACCGGGATTTTCTATGTGGCGTCGACGACGGCGGCGGATTTTCTGGCGCTTTCGAAGCCCGATCCCCAGTATTCGGATATGCCCTATATTTCGGGCAGCGGCTCGGGGCCGAAGCGCGGACGCCCTCTGACGGTGGGAAACGAGCCGGCGCCGGTGGTCTTTTCCGGTGCGGGCGGGCTGGATACGGGTCCGCAGGGTTTGCCGCTGGTGAAGCCGCCATGGGGGCGAATCACGGCGATCGATCTGAACAAGGGTGAGATCGCATGGACAATCGCCAATGGCGATGCGCCGGAGTTCGTGAGGAATCATCCGGCGATGAAGGGGATGGATCTCAGCAACGTGGGGCATCCCTCGCGCGCGCTCCTGATGGTGACGAAGACGCTGTTGTTCGGGTCGGATGGGAATAATTTGTGGAGCGGGCCGCCCGGGATGGGCGGAAACAAGTTCCGCGCGTACGACAAGAAGACGGGGAAACTCGTGCACGAGATGGAACTGCCGGCGATGACGACGGGCATCCCGATGACTTACATGGCGAATGGCAGGCAGTATATCGTGGTGGCGGTGGCGACGCAGACGACGCCGGCGTCACTGGTGGCGCTGACGGTGCAGGAATGAAGGCAATCGCGCTGATTGCGCTTGTGGCGGCGGTCGCCGTGGCGCAGGTGCCGCATCGGCAACTCACGAAGGCCGATATCGAAAGCATGATGAAGGAGCTCTCGAACTGGGGGCGATGGGGCAAGGACGATCAGAAGGGTACGGTCAACCTGATCACGCCGGAGGTGCGGCGCGCCGCGGCGGCGCTCGTGAAGGATGGCGTTTCGGTTTCGCTCTCCCACAATACGGACGCGACATACCGCGTGAAGATGAGTCCGCCGGTCGATGGGCAGTTCAATATGGACGAACAGAGCGTGTTCTTCCATGGCACGGCACATACGCACTTCGATGCGCTCTCGCATGTGTTTTACGGCGGGAAGATGTATAACGGATTTCCGGAATCGTCGGTGAAGGCGTCGGGCGCGGAGAAGCTGGCGGTGACGGCGTATGGCGATGGATTGTTCACGCGCGGTGTGCTGGTCGACGTTCCGTGGCTGCGCGGCCTGCCGTATCTGGAACCTTCGGCTGTGATCTATCCCGGGGATTTCGACGCGTGGGAGAAGAAGACCGGCGTGAAAATTCATTCGGGCGATGCGGTGTTCGTGCGGACAGGGCGCTGGGCTTACCAGGCGGCGAAAGGACCGTGGGATATGGGAGCGCACGCGGCGGGGCTTTCGGCGCTGTGTGCGCGCTGGTTGCGGCAGAGGGACGTGGCGGTGCTGGGAAGCGACGCGTCGCACGATGCGGCCCCGTCAGGAATTCCTGGGGTGACGTTTCCGGTGCATCAGTTGTTGATTGTGGCGATGGGGATGCCGTTGTTCGATCAGTGCGACCTCGAAGAACTGGCGAAAGCGGCGCGGGCGCGGAATCGCTGGACGTTCCTGTTTACCGCCGCGCCCGTGCGGGCAACGGGAAGTACCGGTGGGCCGGTGAATCCGATCGCGACGTTTTGAGGCCCCAGCCAGGGTGCGACATTCCGTGAGGCTGATTCCCGGCATTTCCTCTTAACAAATCCGATGCCACTTTCACATCACACGAATTTTCACGACTTTTACTGAATCAATTCAATAAATTGGCGTCCAGGCTCTTTGTCGGGGGTGTATAGTGTTGCGGTGAGGAATCGGTGCGGACAGTCATCCGCACGCGTTCTGACGAACCCCCGGAAATTGGGTTTGTTTTGTAAATTCGGGTCCGGAGATTCGAAAAAAACAAACGAACCCAATTTTAACGAGCTCTTTGAAAATTGAATAACTAATGTGCCGTCCGCCGCCCTTTGCAGTTATGGGCCCGGCTTCGGCCAGACGACACCCCGGCGGCCGGGACCGTCAAAGCGTCCTGACTGATAGCCCGGGGATCTCTCCCCTGCAACTGTGCAAAGCCTTCCGCGCCGCTGTGTCTTCGGCGTTCGGCGGTAACCAGGACGCTGGTGTCCACAGCTATTCCTACGGACCCGGGGGCCACGCTTCTTCAACGCGCCGGAAAAAATCACCTGACACTTCCGCCTCGGTCATGTGAATCTGCGCCATATCCCTGACCATACTGCCTTCTGAAGGCTAATTCCGCGCCTTCGGCCACACAACGCCCTGATCGTGTTTTGTCACCGCCGCGAGGCCCTTATACAAAAACTTCTGGACCCGCTGCCCGCGATACGTTTCGGTGGTAAAGAGGTTGCCTTTGGAATCCGTGTCGATACTGTGAACGGCGTAAAACTCGCCCGGCTGCCGGCCGCCGTCGCCGAAGGTGGTGAGTTCGGTCATGCTGGCGCGGTCGAAGACGCGGATTTTCATGTTGGAGCCGTCGGCGAGGTAAAGATATTTCTGCTGTGGATCCTTTGAGAACGCGATATCGAAGGCGGAGCCGTCGCCCAGGGTTTGCGTTGCGACGAAAACTTCTTTCACGAATGTGCCGTCGGTTTTGAAAATCTGGATGCGGTCGGCAGTGCGGTCGCAGACGTAGAGCAGGCGGTCGTTCGAAAGGGCCACGCAATGCACCGGGTTGCGGAATTGCTTCGCCGGCGGAGCCGAGGGATTGTAGGGGCCCGGATTCGCATCGTCCGGCTTGTTGCCGTAGGCGCCCCAGTGGCGCTTGTACTTTCCGGTGTCCGCGTCGAAGACGATCACGCGGTGGTTGCCGTACCCGTCGGCAACGTACAGTTCGTTGGTTTTGGGATCGACCAGAGTCTTCGCCGGAAGACGGAGGTTCTCGATATCGTTGCTACCGCGGCTGCGGCCGGGCTTGCCGATCTGCATCAGAAACTTCCCGGACTGCGTGAACTTCAGGAGAAAGCTGTCGTTGACCGCGCCCGCCGCGCCCATAGCGCTTTCGTCGGCGGGAAGCGGTTTGCCGACGGAATCGCGGCCATTGCCGCCAATCCAGACGTTGCCTTTGTAGTCAACGGTGATGCCGTGGTTGGAAGACGGCCAGTCGTAACCTTCGCCGGGTCCGCCCCAGTGCCCGATAAGATCGCCGTCTTCATTGAATTCGAGGACGGGCGGGGCGGCCGCGCAGCAGTCGGCCGCCTTCGGGTTCATGGTGGCGTATTGCTCTTTTGCCTCGAGCGCGCCCTGGCGGTGGATGATCCAGATGTGGTCGTTCGAATCGACGGAGACGCCGATGACGGAACCGATGACCCAGTGATTGGGAAGCGGTTTGGGCCACATTGGATCGACCTCAAAGCGCGGAGCCTGAACGCCGGCGGCTTCGGCGCGATTGTGCAGGAGCGTGGAGGCGCCCCAGAGCACCAGGACCATTGCAGTCACTGCGGCGGCCCGGCTATAGTGGTTCCGGCTCATGATCGTTCACCTTCCCGTCGAGTCTATCAGCCGCGGAGCGCGCCGTGTTGCGATCTTTTTGATCGCCGCGGTGGCGGCTTTCGCGCACGATATTCCGGTGGATGCGACGGTTCAGGCTTTCGTGAAACCGGAGGGGAATCTGCTGCATTTCGTGGTGCGGGTCCCGCTCCAGACCATGCGGGACGTCGATGTGCCGGTGGATGCGCGCGGATTCCTGGACCTGAACGCGCTGCGGCCGCAGATGCCGGATGCGGCGACGCTGTGGATCGGGAATTTCGTGCGGATGTATGAGGACGATAACCCGCTGCCGCGGCCCCGTGTGGTGGCCACGCAGATTTCGCTGCCGTCCGACAAATCGTTTGCGACGTTCGATCAGGCTGTGGCGCATCTGCATGGGGCGCCGCTCGGGAATGAAGTGAATGCGGTCTGGAATCAGATGCTGCTCGATGCGGAGTTTGACTATCCGATCCAGTCCGACCGCGATGATTTCTCGATGGACGCGGCGGTGGATGGGCTGGCGGCTCGTGTGAATACGGTGTTGCGATTTCTGCCGCCTGGCGGGGCGGTCCGGGCTTATGAATTTTCGGGTAATCCGGGGCTGATTCGGCTCGATCCGAGCTGGTTTCAGGCGGCGCTGTCGTTTATCCGGATGGGTTTCGAGCACATTCTGGATGGAACGGATCATCTGCTATTTCTGCTTTGCCTGGTGATTCCGTTCCGCCGTTTTCGCGGGCTGATTCCGATCGTCACGGCGTTTACGGCGGCGCATTCGATTACGCTGATTGCTTCCGCCTATGGGCTTGCCCCCGACTTCGGATGGTTTCCGCCGCTCATCGAAGTCCTGATTGCGCTCTCGATTTTGTATATGGCGCTCGAAAATATTGCGGGCGGAGCAACCGTGCACCGGCGGTGGATTCTGGCGTTTGGGTTCGGGCTGGTGCATGGGTTCGGTTTTTCGTTTGCGCTGCGGCAGGCGATGCAGTTCGCCGGAGCGCACATGCTGTCGTCTTTGCTGGCGTTCAATGTCGGAGTGGAACTCGGGCAGTTGCTGGTGCTCCTGTTGGTGATTCCGCTGCTGATACTGCTTTTCCGTTACGTGGTGAAAGAGCGGATGGGGACGATCATTCTTTCGGCGCTGGTGGCGCACACGGCGTGGCACTGGATGATGGACCGGTTCGACGCAATGCGGAAGTTCCCATTCACCTGGCCGGAGTTGGGACCGGAATTCATCGCCGGCGCGCTGCGCTGGGCTATGGCGATTGTCGCGCTCGGCGGCGCGGTGTGGCTTGTCGACGGGTTTGTCAGGAAGCGAGCACGCCCATCATCGCCGCAATCGCCAGAGCATTCGTCTCCGTCGTAACCCCGGGTTTCATCCGGTAATCGAAATCCATGGGGCCTCCGCCCGGCGCGGACCCCATGTGAACGTTGGAGCCCGCGAGTGCAGGGATCAGAGCGATTTCCGTAAGTGCGAGATCGTGCGTGGAAAGTGCGCCGATGGCGCCGCTCTCGATGAGCGAGCGGATGACGGCTTCCGAGGCGAAACGGCGGTCGCGCGAATTGGTTCCGCTCAGAATTTCATCGATCAGGAACAGCACGGGAGCCCGGCGCGCGTGTTCCAGCATGCTGCGGACGCGATCGACTTCCGCGAGGAATTTCGATTTGCCTTCGAGGATGGAATCCACGATGGAGAGGGAGGCGATGACCCTGAACCCGGTGAGACGGAGCGACGATGCGCGGACCGGGGCTCCGGCGGCGGCCAGAACGGCGTTCAGGCCGATGGAGCGGAGCAGCGTACTTTTACCGGCCATATTGGAGCCGCTGATGATGTAGAAGCGATTGGCGGCATCGAGCGTGACATTGTTGCGGACGCAGGTGGAGTCGGCGATGAGTGGATGACCGAGGTCCGTTGCCTCGAAACGCGGAGGGCCGTCGAGGAATTCCGGAAAAGCGTCACCCGGATGTTCCCAGGCATAGCCGGAAATCGCGGTGAGGACTTCGAATTCGCCCCACGCGGCGAGCCAGCCTTTCAGTTGCGGGCCGTGCTTCTCTTTCCATCGCTCGATGGCGAATGAAAGCTGCGTCCGCAGGATCACCGCCTGTGCGAAGAGATCGAATTGCGGCTTTTCGCATTGAGCGAGCAGGTTGGTCAGCCGCTCGAGGCGGTGCAGCGCGCGCGCCGCGTCCGCGTTATTGAGAAACTGCTGAATTTGCGCCAGCTTGGTGGATTGAAAGCTCTGCGTGCCCATCAGTTCCATGCCTTCGCGGACGACGCCGATATCCACGCCAACACGCGCGGCGGCGCCGTTGACCACTTTCGTATGCTGCCGGTGAATCCAGGCGATGGTCATCAGTATGGCGAATAACGGCACCACTGCCGTGATTACCTGTCGCACGGGAAGGCTGGAGGAAAAGCCCGCAATGACGACGCCGGCGAGCAGAAGCGATACGACGGCGGCGAGGATCCGGAGAGCTGCCGGTACAGGCGCTGGCCGGACGGCCAGCCATTCCGCAAAGACGCTCCAATCGGATTCCTGGAAGCTGAATTTGCCGAGGAGATTGACCTTTTCGCGCAGCTCGGTTTGAGGGATGAGCTCGCGCACGGACTGCTGGCGGAGTTCGATCTGTTCGCGATCCACGGGCTCCAGAAGATAGGCCGCCAGATAGCGGCGGCCGATGCCGGTGCGGGCGGTGGCCATCAATTCAAACATGGACCCGGAGCCGAGAATGTGGAGGTCCTGGCTGTAAACGTGATCCGGGATCCGGAATTCTTCGCCGGTGAAGCCTTCCCCGTGCCAGCGGTCTTCGAGACGCGCTTCGCGGCTTTCGTGAAATTTGCGCAGGCGGGTGAGGCGGAGCCAGCGGTCGCGGTTCCGGCCATGCCACCGTCCGGCGGCGATTGCTGCCGGAATGGGGAGCAGAAAGGCCCAGAGGGGGACCTGCCGCTGGAATCCCGCATAAACGAGCCACGCCATGACGGCGAGAGAGGCGATCAGGGCCTGAAGGCTGATACGGTTGGCGGATTCGGCGTTGGAAATCCGGCTGCTGGTATCCCGAATTCGTTCCTGGACTTCGGACAGCCGCGTGGCGGGGGAAAGCCGCGGGGCGGAGGACATATTTTCATGATAAGTTCCGCAACCCGCTGAAACAGGGCAGATAGCCGCTCCCCGCTATAATGAGGGTTCCCGAAATGAATCCTCTCAACGTGGACCTGAAGCAGACGATTAATCTGCCTCGCACGAATTTCTCTATGAAGGCCAATCTGCCCCAGGCGGAGCCGAAAATGCTCGCGCGGTGGGCGGCCGAAGATCTTTATGGCCAGATTCGGAAGTCGCGTGAGGGCAAACCCGTCTGGATTCTGCATGACGGGCCGCCGTATGCGAATGGCCGCATCCATCTGGGGACGGCGTTCAACAAGATCATCAAGGATTTCATTGTCAAGTCGAAGACCATGGCGGGATTCGATTCGCCTTACGTGCCGGGATGGGATTGCCACGGGCTGCCGATCGAGCATAAGGTGGATCAGGAACTGGGCGGGAAGAAGGCGCAGATGTCGCCTGCGAGCGTACGCAAGGCGTGCCGGAAGTACGCAGAGAAGTTCGTCAATCTGCAGCGCGAGGATTTTAAGCGTCTGGGCGTGTTGGGGCGTTGGGACGAGCCTTATCTCACGATGGCGCCGAAGTATCAGTCGGTGATTGCGCGCGCGTTCGTGGATTTTCTCGACAAAGGCTACGTGTACAAGGGGCTGAAGCCGGTGAACTGGTGCATGCACGATCGCACGGCGCTGGCGGAGGCGGAGGTGGAGTACGCGGATCACAAGAGCCCGTCAGTCTGGGTGCGGTTCGCGCTCGAGTCGGAAGCGGCGGCGATTGACGCGGCACTGGCCGGGAAGAATGTTTTTGGGCTGATCTGGACGACGACTCCCTGGACGCTGCCGGCGAACCTGGCCATCGCGTTTCATCCGAAGTATCAGTACGTCGCGGCGGAGGTTGGTGACGCGGTTTACATTGTGGCGGAGGATCTGCTGGCGCAGACCGCGGAGAAGTGCGGCTGGGATGCGCCGAAGGTGATCGCGCGATTTCCCGGTGAGAAGCTGGAAGGCGCGAAATTCCGGCATCCGTTCATGGACCGGATTTCGATCGGAATCCTGGGCGATCATGTGACGCTCGAGCAGGGCACGGGTGCGGTTCATACCGCGCCGGGACATGGTCAGGAAGACTATGTGGTCGGGCAGCAGTATGGCCTCGAAGTTTACTGCCCGGTGGACGGCAGCGGACGGATGTTCGATCCGGGAACGAATGCCACGGTACCGCCCGAACTGATCGGGAAGACGGTCTGGGAAGCGAATCCGATCGTGATTTCGATTCTGACGGAGAAGGGCGCGCTGATGGGGCGGGAGAACATCAGCCATTCGTATCCGCACTGCTGGCGCTGCCACAATGCGACGATTTTCCGCGCGACGGAGCAGTGGTTCATCGGGATGGACAACAACGCGCTGCGGACGAACGCGCTGGAGGCGATCAAACACGTCTCCTGGATGCCGCTCTGGGGCGAGCAGCGCATCTCCAACATGGTGAGCAGCCGGCCGGATTGGTGCATCTCGCGGCAGCGAGTGTGGGGCGTCCCGATTGTGGTGTTTTATTGCGGAAAATGCCGGCATCCGCTGACGGATAAGAAGATTCTGGACAGCGTGGTGGATCAGTTCGCGGTGCATTCGGCGGATATCTGGTTTGAGAAAACCGCGGCGGAACTGGTGCCGGCGGGAACCGCATGCGGGAAGTGCGGGGCGACGGAATTCACGAAAGAGAACGACATTCTGGATGTGTGGTTCGATTCGGGTTCGAGCCATCTCGCGGTGCTGAACGAAGAATACGGGTTGCGCTGGCCTGCCGATTTCTATATGGAAGGCGGCGATCAGTACCGGGGATGGTTCCAGAGCTCGCTGCTGATCGGCGTGGGGCTGCGTGGCGCGGCGCCTTTCCGGGGGTGCGCGACGCACGGCTGGGCTCTCGATGGCGACGGTAAGGCAATGCACAAATCGCTGGGGAACGCGATTGAGCCCGAAGAGGTAATTAAAGATTCCGGCGCGGAAATCATCCGGCTGTGGTCGGGGTCCGTTGAGTTTACGGAAGATGTGCGGCTCTCCCCGACGATTCTGACGCGATTGTCAGAAGCGTACAGGAAGCTGCGCAACACATTCCGGTACATCCTGGGGAACATCCACGATTTCGATCCGGTGAAGGATGCGGTGCCGGGCGCGGAACTGATGGAGATCGATCAGTGGGTGTTGGTGAAGGCACGCGATCTCGCCGGGCAATGCCGGCTGGCATATGACGAACTGGCATTCCACCGCGTCTATCGTAGTGTGTACGATTTTGCGACCACCGATCTCAGCAACATCTATTTCGATGTGCTGAAGGACCGGCTGTACACGTCAGCCAAAAAATCGAAGGCGCGGCGCAGCGCGCAAACGGCTCTCTACCGGCTGGGACAGGCGCTGGTGCGGCTGCTGGCTCCGATTCTCAGCTTTACGACGGAAGAAGTCTGGGGGCATCTGGGGAATGCGGGAAGCGTTCACACAGCGATGTTCCCGGAGCCGGCCGATCTGGTGGAAGGAATCGGCAAGGCGCAGTACGAACGTGTGGCGAACTGGAATCGATTGCTGCCGCTGCGCGATGAGGTGCTGAAGGCGCTTGAGGCGGCGCGCCAGGAGAAGGTCATTGGGGCGCCGCTGGAGGCGTCGGTCCGGCTGTCTGTGGACGATTCGCTCTATCCGCTTCTCGAAGAGTACGGGAAGGAATTGCCGGGGCTGTTCATCGTGTCGGAAGTCAAGCTGAGTCGTCAGGCCGAAGCTGGCGTAAAGGCGGAGATCGACCGGGTGGGCGGCACGAAATGTGAGCGCTGCTGGAAATACACCAATGATGTGGGTTCCGATGACGGAATTCCATCGGTGTGTGCGGCGTGTGCGGCCGCGGTGCGCGAGAGTATCGACGCGTGAACACTCTTCCCAGACCGGCGGCGGCATTGATCGCGCTGGGCGTGTTCGCGCTGGACCGCTGGTCGAAGTGGATGGTGGAAACACACCTGACATTTGACTCGGTGAAGACTGTGATTCCCGGGTTTTTCAATGTGATCCGGTCGGAGAATACAGGGGTGGCTTTCAGCATGTTTGCCGAAGGCGGCGGGCGCTTCCATACGATCGGCCTGGTGACGCTCTCCTTGGGCGCGATTTTGGTGCTGGCGTTTATGCTGTGGAAAATTGAACGGCTGGACCGGATGTCGGCAGTGGCGCTGTCGCTGATTTTCGGCGGGGCCGTCGGTAATGTGTGGGACCGGGTGTATGCGGGGGCTGTTACGGACTTTCTCGATTTCTACTTCGGCTCGTATCATTGGTATACCTTTAATCTTGCCGATTCGGCGATCTGCACCGGAGCCGGATTGCTTTTGCTCAGCATGTTTCTGACGCGCAACCATCAGGAGGCCAGGGCCTGAGATGTTACCCCATCTGTTCACAATCGGCGGCTTCTCGCTGCCCACCTACGGCGCGCTGGTGGCGACCGCGTTTCTTGTCGGCCTGTGGATGACGTCCCGCTTCGCGAAGCAGCGGGGCGTGAGTTCGGAGAAAGTGGTTAATCTCGGCGTATATTGCGCGCTCGTCGGCATGCTGGGCGCGAAGCTGCTGATGATCGCTATGGATCCGATGTACCGCCAGCATCCGGCGGAAATTTTCACCCGCGAAACGCTGCAAAGCGCGGGGATTTTCTACGGTGGGTTTATCGCGGCGCTGGTGTTTGCGTTCCTCTACATGCGGGCGCAGCACATGCCGATCCTCGGTACGGCCGATTTGTTCGCGCCGGGCGTGGCGATCGGGCACGGGATTGGGCGGCTCGGATGTTTTTCGGCGGGATGCTGCTGGGGCAAGCCAACCTCGCTGCCATGGGCGGTGACGTTTACCAGCAAGGACACGACGACCGGTGTTCCGCTCGGCGTGCCGCTGCATCCGACTCAGCTTTATGAGGCATTCGCGGAAGGGATCATCTGTCTGATTCTGGTCCGCATGCTGAGTCGAAGCCATCGCACGGGGCAGGTGATCGGGATGTATTTCCTGCTTTACGGGATGGTTCGCTTCGCGGTGGAGTTCCTGCGGGAGCACGATGAGTCGAATCCGTTCGGCGGCCCGTTTGTGCTGGAGCAGTGGATCTCGCTCGCCGTTGCGGTGGCCGGTGCGTGGCTGCTCACGCGGCGGACTGCGCAGCCAGTGCCGGCGGCTGCGACCGCTTAGGGCCGTTTGTAGACGCGCACATAATCGACCAGCATTTCCTGAGGGAACTTCGTTTCGGGGCTGACAGCTCCGCCGAAATTGCCACCGACCGCGACATTCAGCAGGATGAAGAACGGCTGATCGAAGACCCATTTCGTGCCGGCGGGGATGTCCGTGTCGTGCACGGTTTCGTAGGCGGTGTCATCCACGTAGAACGTGATCTCCGTCGGCTTCCAGTCGATCGCGAAGATGTGGTAATCGTCAGAGAATTTGCGGCCGTTCGGCAGCGTGTAGATCGCGGTCATCGGTTTACCGCCGGAATAGCCGGGCCCATGAAGGCTGCCGTGATTGATGGAAGGCTCGCGGCCGAGGCTTTCCATGATGTCGATTTCGCCGCAGGCCGGCCAGTTGCGGCCGGTGAAGGAGTTGCCGAGCATCCAGAAAGCGGGCCAGAGTCCGGCGCCCGCGGGTACCTTGATGCGGGCTTCCACGCGGCCGTTGGGTGAGGCGGCGAAGAGTCCCTGGGTTTTGATGCGGGCCGAGGTGTAGGAGCCCGCGCCGCTGGCGGGGCCGTCTTTGGCCGGTTCGGCGCGGATCACCAGATTGCCCTTGCCATCGAGATGGGCGTTTTCCGGATCTTTGGTGTAGTTTTCGAGTTCGCGGTTGCCCCAGCCGTTGTTGTTGCCAAGGTCGTAAGTCCATTTCGCGGGATCGGGTGCGGTGTTGGCGGCGCCGTTGAATTCGTCGCTCCAGACGAGCTGTCCCTGTGCGAAGCAGGCGCTGGCGGTCAGGAGCACGATCCACAAAACTTTCATGCTGCGAGTTTATCCGACCTTCTCCAGTGTGTCCCGGGCGATGAGGAGTTGCTCTTCCGTAGGGATGACCCACACAGCGACGCGTGACTGGCCGATGCAGCGGGCGGTTTTCGAAGGGGCATTGTTGAGAGCGGGATCGATCGCGATGCCGAGATTGTCGAGGCCATCGCAGATACCCGCGCGGACAGGCGCGGAGTGCTCGCCGATGCCGGCCGTGAAAATTAAAGCGTCGGCGCCGTTCATGGCGGCGATATAGGCGCCGATGAATTTCTTCGCGCGGTAACAAAACATGTCGAGCGCGAAGCGGGCGTGGTCATTGCCCCCGTCGGCGGCATCGAGGATGTCGCGCATGTCGTTTGACACGCCCGAAATCGCTTTCAATCCGCTGCCCTGGTTCAGCATTTTGAGCAGCTCGGCGGGATCTTCGCCCTCACGCGTGATCAGGTGGAGCAGCGCGCTGGCATCCACGTCCCCGCTGCGCGTGCCCATCACGAGACCTTCGAGGGGGGTGAAACCCATTGAGGTGTCGACGGATTTGCCGCGATCCACGGCGCACGCCGAGCAGCCGTTGCCGAGATGGCAGATAACGAGCCGGAATTTTTCGGGCGGCTGGTTGTGCAGCTTTGCGAAGCGCAGGGCGACGGAACGGTGTGAGATGCCGTGGAAGCCATAGCGGCGGATTTTTCTCGATTCGAGATAATCCTGCGGCATCGCGTACGCGTAGGCATGGCGCGGCAGGGTCTGGTGGAATGCCGTGTCGAAAACGGCGACGTGCACGGCGTTCGGCAGATGCTGCTTCGCCGCGCGGTAAGCCGCAAGATTATGCGGATTGTGGAGCGGCGCGAGACTGCTCAGGTCCTCGATTGCCTTCTCGACTTTGGGATCGATGACCAGCGACCCGGGGAATGTGCCGCCGTGGACGACCCGATGTCCCACGCCGGCGATGTCTTTTTCTCCGAGCGCGTCAAACGCGGAGCGAAGCGCATCGCTCATGCTGGTGACGCGCTCGATCAGCCCTTCGCCGAGCAGTTGCTCGGCATCGGGCGACATTTCATAAAGGGCGTACTTGAGCGATGAACTGCCGGCGTTCAGGACGAGAATTTTCATGCGATGGTCAGTCGTTGCTCCACTTCCATTGCGCGACTTCCGGCATGTCTTCGCCGTGTTCGCGAATGTAGGTAGAGTGATCGACCAGCTTATCGCGGAGCTCCTGAAGAAGATGA
>DASZVV010000470.1:0-5017 GCA_035546955.1 Bryobacteraceae bacterium | reverse complement strand
TCAGGTCGCGGTCATAGGCGGTGGCAAGAACGGCGCCGAGACGCCTGAGATCCATGTCTTCGGCGCGAAGATTGTGATGGCCGGGCATCTTCAGGTGGCGAATCGCAGAGAGAGCTGCGTCGGGGCCGCCGCGGGCGATCTCAAGCAGCGCGCCGCGGGCAGGATTCGCCTGAGCGTCCACCAGATTCATCAGCAGGCCCTGACTTTCGCCGGCGATGCCGGAATGCGGGGCTTCGACGAAATCACGCACGTTGGCTGAGTGCCAGTGGTAGCGGCGCGCCGCACCCGAGGCCGGCTTCATCCCCTGCTGGACGACAGCCCATTCGCCGGCGGCAGTCAAAACGAACGAGTGCAGGTAGATCTGGAAGCCATCGGCGATGCAGTTATTGTCGATCTTTGCGGTGAGGCGGCTGGTGCGCTGCAGGGCGTTGCCGTCGAGCCCGCGCGCGTCGGCGATTTGAGCGAGTTCGCGAGGCGTTGCACGGCCTGCGTTGCCGCGGCCGCCGCAGATGTGAATACCGAGTTCGGCAGCGCGCGGATTTAAGCCGCGCTTGAGCGCGCCCATCACGGAAGTGGTGATGCCGGAGGAATGCCAATCCATGCCCATCACGCTGCCGAAGGCCTGGAACCAGAAAGGATCGCTAAGGCGGGTGAGGAATTCGTTGTGGCCGTAGTGGAGAACGATGCTTTCGGTGATGGCGGTTCCGAGGGCGGTCATGCGCGCGGCCAGCCAGGGCGGCACGTGGCCGCCGTGGAGAGGCAAATCCGCAACTCCGGAACGCTTCACAATTCCATTGAAGCACCGCGGCTGGGGATAGCGGGTTCCTCGAAGGGAAGACGATCGCGCGGTGAGGGCGCCGGCGTGGAAGCCAGGAAACACGGCGTTCGAGTCGCTGCATCGCGAGGATTTCGCGATGTATGAACAGACACTGCGCTGAGCCGGCTGAGTTAGAGTGAAATGATTGAAGCTCAGCAGTTTCTGGCATGGGAAGCAGCAGTTTCGCGCGGCGCTTTGCGGGCATAAGGCCGTAGAGGCGGGAGCCGCTTGTTTGCTTCTGATGGTGCAGGGCCAGTTGGCCGCGGTCACGCTGGTGCACGTGGAAATTGCAACCAAAACGGGACTGCTGGCGGTTTTTCCGGCGGTGGCGCTCACGTTCACCCGGTATGCGCGGCATCTGGCGAACCGCTGGACGTCCTCGGCCTTTTTCGCCGTCTGCACCTTCGCGGCGGACGCCTCCATACACGCATCGCACTATCCGGGCGAGTACACGGAGGCCGCAATGACGGCCGTGGGTGCGTTCCTCTTCTCCGTGGCGGTTTCGTACACGCCCGTCGGGAAAAAGATCGACGAACTCAGCGAACATTTCCTCCACGCGGATACGGCGCCGGAGTAGAGGCTTCGGCGCGGGGGCGTGAGAAAATTCAAAGTGATGTCCGGAGGCCCATGCGGTTGAGATGGCCCGCGGCGGCCGCGGCGGCGTTAGTCGTGGTTGCGGCGCTGATGGCGCAGACCCGCCGGGTGACGCCCGCGCCCAACCGCTATGTGGATCCGGCACTGTGCGCCCAGTGCCATGCCGATATCGCGGCCACGTACGCGAAGACCGGCATGGGGCGGTCCTTTTATAAGCCCACGGCGGCGACCGCGGCCGATACGACGGCGCATCCTTACTATCACGCGACGTCCGACACGTACATCGAGATGATCGAACGCAACGGGAAGTTTTTCCAGCGGCGCTGGACGAAGGACTTCAACGGGCGCGAAACGAATATCGACGAGAAGCAGGTGGACTACGTGATGGGGTCCGGCAATCATGGGCGGACCTATCTTCACGTGACGAGCCGCGGCACAATGGAGCAGTTGCCGTTGGGTTGGTATGCGGACAATGGCGGTTACTGGGCGATGACGCCGGGTTTCGACCGTCCGGATTATCCCGGCTCGACGCGCGTCATCACTTACGAGTGCGTGTTTTGCCACGACGGCTATCCCACAATTCCGAAGGGGCATGACGAGGTGGGCGCCACACCGGTGTTTTCGCAGCCGCTGCCGGAGGGCATTGATTGCCAGCGTTGCCACGGACCGGGCGGGCAGCATGTGGAAGCCGCGTCAAAGCCGGGCGCGGCCGCGGCGGAGATTCGGGCGTCGATTATCAATCCGAAAAAACTGAGCGGCGCCCGGGAACTCGAAGTCTGCATGCAATGCCATCTGGAAACATCGACGCAGACGCTGCCGCATGATCTGCGCAAGTTCGATCGCGGGCCCTTTTCCTACCAGCCGGGCCAGCCGCTGGGCGATTTCCGGCTGACGTTCGACCGCGCGGGCGGCATGGGCGATCGGTTCGAAGTGGCGCATGGGGCGTATCGAATGCGCGAATCGCAGTGCTTCCTGAAAAGCGAAGGCAAGCTGCGCTGCACCACATGCCACGATCCGCACAACATTCCCCGCGGCGAACAGGCGACGGCGCATTACAACCAGGTTTGCCAGACTTGTCACGGAACAGCGGCGAAGCCTGCCGCGTTCGAGGCGATGCCCGCTTCCCCGCCCCACAGCGCGACCGCTAACTGCGTTTCGTGCCATATGCCGAAGCGGCGAACGGATGACGCGGTGTACATCGTGATGACGGATCACTTCATCCGCGCGCGGCAGCCAGCGCGCGATCTGACGGCGCCGAAACGGGAGACGCCGGAGTCGGAGACGCCACCGTATCGCGGAGAGGTGGTGCCGTACTACCCGAAAAACATGGCGTCCAGCACGACGCCGGCAGCGCGGAAGCCGGAAGAGGCGGAGTTGTATGGCGCGGTTTCGCAGATTGTGGAGCACAGCAATATGTCCGGCGGCGTGCCACTGCTCGAGAATCTGGTGGAGAAGTATAAGCCGGCGGACGCGGACTTTTATGCGGACCTGGCGGACGGCCTGACGGCCGTGGGGAATACCGCGAAGGGGCTCCAGTATTACGAAGAGGCCGCGCAGCATGCGCCGGATTCGGAGCTGATTCTGCGGCGGCTGGGAAGCGCCCAGATGGATGCGGGTCAGTTGCCGCGCGCGGAAGCGACCCTGCGGCGCGTGACTACGCTTGCGCCGAACGATGGGGGGGCCTGGGGAATGCTGGCCCAGGTCGTACTGCGCGAAGGACGTGCGGCGGAAGCGAAACAGATGTTCGAGCGCTCCATCGCGATTGATCCGGAGGTGCCGGAGATCCACATTTCGATGGGGTCGCTGTTGCTGGCGGGCGGAGATGGCGCAGGCGCGGAGAAAGAATATCGGGAGGCGCTAAGGATTCAGCCGAATCTGCCGCAGGCGCATATGAATCTCGCGAGCGTGCTGGCATCGCGCGGGAGCGTGTTCGCGGCCGAGGCGAAGTTCCATTTCGAGCGCAGCATTCAACTGAAGCCGGATTACGCGGAAGCGCGGCTGAACTATGCGCGGCTACTCTATTCGCTGCGTGAGATGGATGAGGCGGAAAAGCAGGTGGCGGCGTCGGTGGCGACAAATGCGGGCGTGCCCGAAGCGCATGAACTTTGGGGATTGCTGCTGGGGGATAAGAACGATTTGCCGGGCGCGGTGCGGGAGTTTGGAGCGGCGGTGAAGCTGCGGCCGGATTTGTGGTCAGCGCAGTTTGAGCTGGGTGTGGCGCTGGGGAAGAGCCGCGATTTCGCCGGGGCGCAGGAGCACCTGAAGATTGCGGCGGGCGGGAGCGATCCGGAAGTGAAAGCGGCGGCATCGGATTTGCTGCGGCGTCTGGGGCAGTAGCGCAGACTCAGTTGGCTGAGGGCTTTTCGACGCTGTCGATGACGAGCACGCTCACGGGTCCTTTTTGAGATTCGAGGCGCAGTCCCAACTGTTCCTGTAAGGCGGTAAAGATGCTGCCCAACTGGCTATCGGCGTATGCAGCATTCAGAAGTTCATCGGGCGTCCATTTCAGCGTGACGTCCCATGTTCCGGGGAGTCCGGTTTTGTCGATAACGGAACGGCCGAGGGTTTTGGCAAGCACCTGCGCGAGATTTGCGGTGGTGTCCCGAGCGCCGAGTAGTTGATTGGAACCTCTATTGAATCCTCCACAGGGACGCGCAGTCAGCGATGGAGGTGGTATACCGGCCGTCGGATCAAAACATTCTTCACGCGCAGGCCGGAGTTTCGCGCCGCCTTTCGCGATCAGCAGAGCATACACCGGCATCTCCCGGGTTTCGGTGTGGACGCGCAGGTGAAAGCGATCGGCGAGGAGGGATTGCAGCCTGCCCAGAATCTCCGGCGGCGCAGCATTGCCGGAACCTTTGGCTTCGATATCCCAGCGCTCGCTTTTCACCCAACCGGGGGCATCGGCGAGTTCGAAATCGGGAATCTGCCAGGCGGTGGTGATCAGGCTCTCAAGCGTCGCATTGATCGCTCGCACACTTCCACCGGGCACGAGGCGAACGGATAAAAAATTCTCACCGGAGTTATTGGGCTTGATAGAAGCCGCTTCGAAGGACGGACTCTGCGCGGCCGCAGCCACGGCGAACAAAATGAAGAGAAAAACGGACTTCTTCATATAACTAACCCCTCATCACCGCGACGATATCCCGTGCGGCTTTTTCCAGATCGCGCTGCTCGGCGAGTTGAGAGAAGATTTCGGTGAGGGACGGGAGTTGCATCAGGTTCCGGAGATTTTCGACGGAATCGGCGGCCTGTATGCGTCCCTTGTAGATGATGACGATCTGGGCGCAGGATTTCTCCACAGCTTCGAGAACGTGGGAGATATAGAGGATCATTTTGCCCGCTGCGGCCAGTTCGTTCAGGAGATGCGTAAAGAGCAGAGCGGATGTCACATCGATACCGGTCAGCGGCTCATCGAGAATCAGGAGGTCCGGATCATGGAGCAGCGCAGCCGCGATCAGGATGCGCTGCTTCATTCCTTTGGAATAGGCCGAAATCGAGGCGTGGCGATGCGGATGCATGGCGAGCAGGCTGAGGAGATCGTTCGCTTTGCGATCCACCACATCGGAGGACAGCATGCGGAGGCGCCCGATGAGCTGCAGGTAT
>DASZVV010000469.1:0-3470 GCA_035546955.1 Bryobacteraceae bacterium | reverse complement strand
GCAATGGCGAAGGAGAAATTTGACCGGTCGAAGCCGCACGTAAATGTGGGGACGATCGGACATATCGATCACGGTAAGACGACGTTGACGGCGGCGATCACGAAGGTGTTGTCGAAGCATAATCCGAACAACAAGTTCCGCTCGTTTGACACGATTGACAACGCGCCTGAGGAGCGGGAGCGCGGTATTACGATTGCGACGGCGCACGTGGAATATGAGACGGCGAACCGTCACTACGCGCACGTGGATTGCCCGGGTCACGCCGACTACATCAAGAACATGATCACAGGCGCGGCGCAGATGGACGGCGCGATTCTCGTAGTCGCGGCGACTGACGGACCGATGCCGCAGACCAAGGAGCACGTGCTCTTGGCCCGCCAGGTAGGCGTGCCGTACATCGTGGTCTTCCTGAACAAGTGCGATGCGGTAGAGGATCCTGAGCTGATCGACCTGGTGGAGATGGAAGTGCGCGAGCTGTTGTCGAAGTACAACTTCCCCGGCGACGATGTGCCGGTGATTCGCGGCTCGGCGCTGGGCGCGTTGAATGGCGAAGCGCAGTGGGAAGCGAAGATCGACGAGCTGATGCAGGCGGTGGACGACAACGTGCCGCTGCCGGCGCGCGCGGTGGACCAGCCCTTCCTGATGCCGATGGAAGACATCTTCTCGATCTCGGGCCGCGGCACGGTGGTAACGGGCCGTATTGAGCGCGGCAAGATCAAGGTGGGCGAGGAAGCCGAGATTGTGGGCTTCCGGGAGACGCGCAAGACGGTCGTGACGGGCGTGGAAATGTTCAAGAAGCAGCTGGACGAAGGTCTGGCGGGCGACAACGCGGGTCTCTTGCTGCGCGGCATTGCCAAGGAAGACGTGGAGCGCGGGATGGTGTTGGCGAAGCCTGGATCGATCACGCCGCACACGAAGTTCAAGGGCGAGATTTATGTACTGTCGAAGGAAGAGGGTGGACGTCACACTCCGTTCTTCAACGGCTACCGTCCGCAGTTCTACTTCCGCACGACGGATGTGACGGGCACGGCGAAGCTGCCGGAAGGCACGGAGATGGTGATGCCGGGCGACAATATCGCGCTCGAGATCGAACTGCACACGCCGGTGGCGATGGAGAAGGGCCTGCGTTTTGCGATTCGTGAAGGCGGACGCACTGTCGGCGCCGGGACGATTACCGAGATTTTGCAGTAGACGCTGGCCGCGTCGGGCTGACGCGCTTTGCGCGACAGGCATGAGGCGGGAATGAAGTTTAGTGAGTCAGCGGAGTTAACAACTCCGCTGACTACAGAAAGATTAAAGCTATGGTTGGACAGAGAATTCGCATTCGGCTCAAGGCTTATGACTACCGGGTGCTCGACACTTCGACGGGCGAGATTGTAGACACCGCGAAGCGTACGGGCGCGCAGGTGGCAGGGCCGATTCCGTTGCCGACGATTAAGAACAAATATTGCGTGCTGCGTTCGCCGCACGTCGACAAGAAATCGCGTGAGCAGTTTGAAATTCGCACCCACAAGCGCCTGATCGACATTCTTGAGCCGACCCAGCAGACGGTCGATGCTCTGATGAAGCTCGATCTTCCCGCCGGCGTGGATGTCGAGATCAAGGCATTTGAGAAGTAAATAGAAAACGCCTTCAGTGGCTGCGGAAACAGCGCAGACATGATGGGGAGAGAAGACAATGGCAGTTACAGGAATTTTAGGCAAGAAGATCGGCATGACGCAGGTATTCGATGAGAAGGGCGAAGTGCACCCGATCACCGTTCTGCAGGCCGGTCCTTGCGTGATTACGCAGCTCAAGACCGCTGCGAAGGACGGCTACGATGCCGCCCAGATTGGCTTGGTCGAGTTCGTCAAGGCTTCCAAGGTGACCAAGCCGCAGGCTGGGCACTTTGCCAAAAACAACGTACCTCCGGTGAAGCTGGTCAAGGAAGTTCCGGTAGAGCTGGCAGCGAAGAAGTCCGAAGACGGCGAAGAGTCGAATGACTCAGTGAAGGCCGGCGATAAGGTTCTGGTGGACATTTTCGCCGACGAGAAATATGTCGACGTGGTTGGCACCAGCAAGGGCCGTGGATTTGCCGGCGTTGTTCGCCGCCACTCTTTCGGCGGTGGTCCCAAGTCGCACGGACATATGTTCCAGGTGCAGGGCTCGATCGGCGCGTCGTCATTTCCTTCACGTGTATTTCCCGGGCAGCGCATGCCGGGTCACATGGGTGTGGATCGGGTGACGGTTCGCAACCTGCGCATTCGCGGGATTGATCTTGACGAGAACCTCATTATGGTTGAGGGCGCGGTTCCGGGTCCTCGCGATGGATATGTGCTGATCTCAAAGGCAAAGGCTCCGCCGCGTGAACGCCGTGGATTTGCGGGTTCGGGCACAGTCGATCCTCTGAAGGCTTCGAAGAAGGCTTCAGGTAAAAAGAAGTAGCAAGTTAGCTGGCGCTACGCGCCGTCAGCAAGTCAGCAAGTCGGTAAAGTCGAGCGGAAATCCATCGCTGACTCGCTGACTCGAAGGGCTGGCTGGCTGACTAGCTGAAAGAGAAAACGATGGCAAACATTGACGTATTCGATCTCGGTGGACAGAAGGTAGGCTCGCTTGAGCTGGCCGACGAAGTCTTTGCGCCGAGCGAGGTAAACGAGGCGCTTCTGTGGGAAGCGGTGAAGCACTATCGTGCGGCGCTGCGCCAGGGAACGGCAGCGACCAAGAATCGCAAGCTAGTTTCCGGTTCGGGTAAGAAGCTGTGGAAGCAGAAGGGCACGGGCCGCGCGCGTATCGGCTCGGTGCGTTCGCCTCTGTGGCGGCATGGCGGCACGGTTCATGGACCGCAGCCCCGCTCTTATGACTATGCCTTCCCCAAGAAGAAGCTTTTGGGCGCGCTGCGCTCCGCTCTTGCTGCGAAGCTGCAAGACGGCAAGCTGACGGTGGTTGAGAGCTTTGAGCTCAAGGAAGCGAAGACGAAGCTGTATCGTCAGGCGCTCAACAAGCTCGAAGTCAAGAAGACGGCTCTGCTGGTTGAGAACGGCAAGGAGCTCAGCCCGAATGTGGTTCTGGGCGCCCGCAACCTGAAAGGCGTAGAGCTGGTGCTGAACAACGAAGTGCATCCGTATGATCTGCTGCGCTACGAGCGCGCGATTTTTTCGCGGCCTGCGCTCGAGCAGCTCCAGGATGCGCTGAAGAAGACCGTTTCAAAACGTAAAAAGGCGGAGGTGGCCTAATGCCGACAACGTATACAGTCATTCGCCGCCCGCTGATCACCGAAAAGGGATTGGGCGTCAAGGAAACCGAGAACACGCTGGTATTTGAGGTAGCGGCGAAAGCAACCAAGACCGAAGTGAAGCAGGCAGTTGAGGCTCTCTTCAAGGTGAAGGTTTCCGCGGTGCGCACGGCCAATGTTCTTGGAAAAGAGCGCCGCCGGGGTAAGTTTGCCGGGTTTCGTCCTGACTGGAAGAAGGCGTATGTACGCCTGAAGTCGG
>DASZVV010000468.1:0-25378 GCA_035546955.1 Bryobacteraceae bacterium | reverse complement strand
TGAGCGCGACGCCGAGCACCGTTGTCGCTTCAGGTTCATCGGGATGCGTGGCGAGCTCCGCGCGAGCTTTCTGCTCCGCGGTGGCGGCATCGCCGTGCTGCAGGGCTGCGACGGCGGCCTGGAAGTCCGCTCCCGGAGCGGCGTTCAGACGCGCCGAGGCCCACGCGCACAGCAAACAGGCGATAAAACAAGGGCCGCGGCTCACTTTCTCATGATATCGGCTGCGATAATCACACCGTGAGCCGACCATCCCGAATTCTTCGCTGGCTGGCAGTCATTCTGGCCGCGGTGGGATGCTGGCGCGTCGCAGAGCTGGCTTTGGCCCAGTCGAACGGGCGCGAAGAACCGCTCAGCATCATCGTGGTGGCATCGGAAGCCGAGGCGAATCAGGTGGCCGCGCAGCTGAAGGCAGGGGCGGATTTCGGTGCACTGGCAAAGAAGCAATCCACCGATCCGACGGCGAACGATTCGGGTTACATGGGAGTTCTCGATCCGGCCAACCTGCGTCCGGAACTGCGCGACGCGCTGCACGGCGTGGCTCCGGGTCAGATCAGCGGGATTGCGCAGATTCCTACTGGCTACGCGATTCTCAAGGTATTAAAGTCGCCACCCGCGGGAAGTACGCCGCAGGCCGCTCGTGCGCTGGATCTTGCGGGCGAGTCGGCGATTCTGCCCACGCCTGACTTTGTAGGGTATTCGGAGGCGAATCTCGCGTTCAGCAAATATCCCAAGCCGGCGGGATGGGAGGACGATCTTGCGGCCGGATGTTCGGCGCGCGTGAATTCGGTGAATGACTTCACCACGCAGTTCGAAGCGTATCTGAAGGCGCCGGGATCGGACCCGTCCACGTTCGGCGACGTGAATTCAATTCTGTCGAACCTGCATTCGTTCCGCGGCGAAATGGACAAAGCCATCGCATTTCGGGAGGCCGCGTTGCAGATCGCGCAGAAGGAAACGCCGGCAAAGGTCCCACTGCTGGTGGAGGGCCTGGGGGTGGCGTATCTGCATCGCGCGGGTATGACGCTCTACGATCGTTTCGCCTTCCCGGCCCCGCTGGATCCGGCCAGGCTCACCGCGGGCGAGAAGTCGGATCTCGCGAAGGCGGCAGGCTACTTCACGGATTATCTGGAGCACTCGCCGGAGAGTCTGGATGTGCGGTGGCTGCTGAATCTGACGGAAATGCTGGCGGGCGGTTACCCCGCGAGCGTGCCGGCAAAGTACAGGATCGACCCGGCGCTGCTTCGGTCGAAGGAAAACGTTGTTCAGTTCCGCGATGTGGCCGCGGCCGCTGGTCTGGTGAGGCGCGGGATGGCGGGCGGCCTGATTGTCGACGATTTTGACAACGACGGTCTGCTCGACGCAATGATTTCGAGCCAGAACGATTGCGTGCCGCTGCGTTTTTTCCACAACAACGGCGATGGCACTTTTACGGACCGCGCGGTGCGCGCGGGGCTGAGCGGAGTAACCGGCGGCCTGAACATGATACAGACCGACTACAACAATGACGGCTGCCGCGATGTGCTCGTGCTGCGCGGCGGGTGGGAATGGGCGCGGCGCAAATCTCTGCTGCGGAATAACTGCGACGGCACGTTCACCGATGTGACGCGCGAGGCAGGCCTGCTGGATCCTCCGCGGGCCACTCAAACAGCGGTGTGGACGGATATCGATCGCGATGGCAGGCTCGACCTGTTTATCGGCAATGAAAATGCGCCGCTGCAGTTGTTTCACAACAACGGCAATGGGACGTTCACGGACATCGCCGCGGCCGCGGGAGTCGATAAAACGGGCTTCGTGAAGGCCGTTGTCGCGGGCGATTACGACGGCGACGGCTATCCGGATCTATACGTTTCGAATTTTCGCGGAGAACACTATCTGTTCCACAATAATCACGACCGCACGTTTACGGATGTGACGCAGCAGGCGGGGCTCGGCCAGCAGGGTCCGACGTTCGGCGCGTGGTTCTTCGATTACGACAATGACGGGCGGCTGGATTTGTTTGTCGGGGGATATTATTCGTCCTTGAGCGATATCGCGGCGGGCTATATGGGGCTGCCGCAGAAGGGTGAGCCGCTGCGATTGTTTCATAACGTCGGGAACGGCAGGTTTCAGGATGTGACCGCCGACGTGGGACTCGATCGTGTTTTCCTGCCGATGGGGATGAACTTTGGCGACATCGATAATGATGGCTATCCGGATTTTTATCTGGGAACCGGCAATCCATCGTTCGCGCAGTTGTTCCCCAACGTTCTGTACCACAACGACGGCGGCAGGCACTTCACGGATGTCACCGCGTCATCGGGTACAGGTATCCTGCCCAAGGGACATGGAATTGCCTTTGCAGATCTGGATAACGATGGCGATGAAGATCTGACGGTGGTGATGGGAGGCCCGGATCCGGGCGATGAGCACAACGCGCGGCTGTTCGAAAATCCCGGAAATGGGAATGACTGGATCGGCATTCATCTGGATGGAGTGAAATCCAACCGGCCGGGAATCGGGGCGCGGATAAAAGTGACGGTGCGAAATGGGGCTGAGAAACCGCGCGATGTGTACGCGACGGTCGGCAGCGGCGGTTCATTCGGCGCGGGTCCGTTCGAACAGCACATTGGATTGGGTAAGAACGCGACGGTGCTGTCGGTGGAGATTCAGTGGCCGTCTGGCAGCGCGCCGCAGGTGCTTACGAATACCGGGAAGAATCGGGTGCTCGAAATCAGAGAAGACGCCAGAACTTTTACCGTGCTGGAGCGCCATGCATTCCGGCTCGGGAAATAACTTCCTGGACTAAGTCGCCGAGCTGTTTAACTGTGTAAGTATTGCCTTCGATGTTAGCGGCCAACTTACCTTGCCGGTCAATGACGGCTGTGTGGAGGGAGTGAGTCAGAATGCCCTCATCCTGCCAGGCGGCGACGCCGAATAATCCGCATACATGCTGCACCTCTGACAGCGGACCTGTCAGGAAATGCCAGGCCCGGAGATCCGCATTCCAGATACGGGCATATTTCGCCATCACAGCGGGTGTGTCGCGAACGGGATCGAACGTGATAGTGAGGAGGATCAGGTTACGGCCAAGGTCGGCGGTGAAGCGCTTCTGCAGTTGCGCGAGATTGTTCGAGAGCCGAAAGCAGTAATCCGGCAGCGGGCAGCGCGTGTAGACAAAATTCATTGCAATGACTTTGCCCCGGAACTGCGAGAGACGGATCGGATGGTTCTGCTCGTCAGTCAGGGTGAAATCCGGCACGGCCTCGCCCTGCTTCAATTCCTGCGCGGCGCTCTTGTTGAGGATCGATTCAATCAGGCCGAGGCGGTGAGCCTGCTCGGGGTCGCGCTCCGCGCTCCAGTAATCGACCGTGCGCAATTGCTCGATCCACGTGGAGCCGTCATCGATCACGAGCGTGAATTCGACCTTCGCGCCGGGCGCGATGCCCTTCAGTTCGGTCGCATCTTTCACATGGAACGCCATCACCATGGCATCCATATAGCCGGGGATCGCCTGATGGGAAATCGTGACCGTCTGCTTCCCGGAATCGACAGAAACTGCCATTCCGGTGCCGTGGAAACGCCTCGCTGGTGCAACGGCGGAGGCGGCCGTCATTGCGAGCAGAACCGGTAACAGACGGCGGAAATACATGCGATGTACCGATGATATCCTCAGTTGATGACGCGCCGGCAAGCTCTTTCTCTGTCTGCCCTGGCGCTTCCCGGAGCCAGTTCGAGCGCCTCCGCACAGTTTCGGGCCATTGTCCCGCAGGGAGTGAAGCCCCAGAAGCGTGGCGCGGCGTCGGGGCTGCCGTTTAACGCCAAATTCACGAATGTCGCGAAGGCAGCCGGGTTGACTGCACCGGTGATTTTCGGCGATGAGGGCCACGCCGATTACATTCTCGATTCGCTCGGCTGCGGTGTGGCGTTTTTCGACTACGATGGCGACGGCTGGCAGGATATTCTGCTCCTCACCGGACGCCGGCGTCATGCGCCGAACCCTGCCGATGCGACCATCCGGCTGTATCACAACAATCGCGACGGCACGTTTCGCGATGTGACGGCGCAATCGGGGCTGGGCCGCAACGACATCTGGGCGCTCGGCGTGACGATCGCGGATTACGATAACGATGGATTCGACGATATCTTTGTCACCTGCTACGGCCAGAACATCCTGTTCCACAACAACGGCAAGGGCACGTTCACAGACGTCACGGAAAAGGCGGGTTTGCTGCATCAGGGGGATCGCCTCTCGACCGGCTGCACGTGGATCGACTACGATCGCAACGGACTGCTGGATCTCTTCGTCACACATTACGTTGTTTTCGATCCGGCGAAAATCCCCGCGCGAGGAATGACGGCGGCGTGTACATGGAAGGAAGTGCCTGTCTACTGCGGGCCGCTGGGGCTGCCATATGAAAGTTCGCGGCTTTACCGCAACAACGGAGACGGTACGTTCACCGATGTGAGCGATAAATCGGGCATCTCACTCGCGGGGCAGAAGCGAGGCGCGTCGTATGGGCTTACCGCTGTGGCTGCGGATTTCGACGGCGATGGCTGGCCCGATATTTACGTCGCGTGCGATACGACCGACAGCCTTCTGTTTCATAACAATCGTGACGGCACTTTCACCGAATGCGCGCTGGACAATGGCGTGGCGGTGAATGAGGACGGACGCGAACAGGAAGGCATGGGGCTGGGCATCGGCGATTACAACACCGATGGGTACCTCGATATCTTCAAGACGCATTTCAGTGACGACACAAACGTGCTCTACCGGAATAACGGCAAAGGCGTATTTCAGGATGTGACGATTCGCGCCGGGCTTGGCGTCGAGACGCGGTTCGTTGGCTGGGGCGCGGGCATTGAAGATCTTGACAACAACGGATTGCCCGATCTGTTTTACACGAGCGGCATGGTGTTTCCCGAAGCGGGCGCGAAAATACCGGACGCGCCTTATAAAACACCGAGTGTGCTGTTCAGGAACCTGGGGAACGGGAAGTTCGAGGAACTGCTCGATCAGGCCGGTCCTGCGATGAACGAAATGCATTCGAGCCGGGGGCTCGCCTTCGGGGATTTCGATAACGATGGCGATCTCGACATCCTGATCATGAACATGAATGAGCCGCCGTCTTTGCTGAGAAACGACCGGACCGGCGGCGATCACTGGCTGAAGGTGCTGCTGGAAGGTGTGACCTCGAACCGCAGCGCGATTGGTGCCACGGTGCTGGCTTCGTACGGCGGAAAAAAACAGGCGAAGGCGGTGCTGGCGCAATCGTCATATTTATCGGTGAACGACCGGCGGCTGCATTTCGGACTAGGCTCCGAGACAAAGGCTGATCTCGAAATCACCTGGCCGGATGGCAAGAAACTCGCGGTGCCGAATGTGGAAGCGGACCGGCTGGTGGTGATTCGCGAAGGCGCGGGCATCGTCCGGACGGACACCTTCGCCAGGGCGGCCCGTTAGCGCATGGCGAAGCGGAACAAAGCGACGGCCCTGAAAGGCCAGCCGGTTAAAACGATCGAAATCGCGCCGCCGCCAGTTGTTGCGCCACGGCTCCGGATTTCCACCGCCGATATCCGGAATGGCGCGCTGCTGCTCTTCGCGCTGCTGATCGTGTATTTTCCGGCGCTCCACGGGGCGCTGGTATGGGACGACGCCGGCCACGTTACCCCCGCCAGGCTCCGTTCCCTGGGCGGCTTATATCGCATCTGGTTTCAGTTCGGAGCCTCGCAGCAATACTATCCGCTTCTGCACAGTGCCTTCTGGATTGAACACAGGATCTGGGGCGACTGGGTTGTCGGTTATCACGTCATCACGCTGCTGTTCCATGCAATCGCCGCGTATCTGATCGTCGCGATCATGCGCAGGCTCTCCCTGCCGGGCGGCTGGCTGGCGGCTTTTATCTTTGCGCTGCATCCCGTGAGTGTGGAATCGGTCGCATGGATTTCAGAACAGAAGAACACGCTCTCCACGGTGTTTTACCTGAGTTCGGCGTTCTGTTATCTCCGTTTCGATAAAGAACGCCGCCGGACAAGCCATGCGCTTGCTCTGCTGTTTTACGTGATGGCGCTGCTCTCGAAATCCGTGGCGGCAACGCTGCCGGTGACGCTGCTGCTGATTTTCTGGTGGGAAAGAGGGTCGGTAAAAATCGATCGCGATGTGAAGCCGCTGGTGCCGTGGCTTGCGATCGGGGCTGCCTCGGGCGCGCTGACTGCCTGGGTGGAGAAGACTTACATCGGCGCTCAGGGAACGGACTTCAGTCTCGGCATCGTGGAACGCTGCCTTCTTGCCGGGCGCGTGATCTGGTTCTATCTGCTGAAACTGATCTGGCCGGCCAATCTTCTGTTCGTTTATCCCCGTTGGATGATCGATGCCGGGCAGTTGTGGCAGTATTTGTTCCCGCTGTTAACGATAGCGGCGGCAGCCGCGCTGTGGATTTATTCGCGAAAACACACCGGACCTCAGGCACGCGCTCCTTTTACCGTGTTTCTCTGCTTCATCGTGGCACTGGCGCCTGTTCTTGGCTTTCTCAACGTTTATCCATTTATCTTTTCCTACGTTGCCGATCACTTCCAGTATCAGGCGATGATCGCGGTCTTCGTTGCGGCGGCCGCATGGCTGGCATCGCTCGCGAAGAGGTTACCCCAGGAGCGGGCGCGATTCGCTCCCGCGATTGCCGGTGTTATCCTCGCCGTCTTTGGTGCGCTGACCTGGACGCAGTCCGGGATTTATCTCGATGAAGCAACGCTCTACCGGAAGACACTGGCGAAGAACCCCAGGGCATTCATGGCGTGGCTGAATCTCGCGCTCGTTGTCGATCGTGTGCCCGGCCATGAGCAGGAGGCGATCGGGCTCACGAACAAAGCCCTCGAGGTGAAGCCGAATTCGGCGGAAGCGGTGAATAATCTCGGGATGTTTCTGGAGGAACTGAACCGGCACGGGGAAAGCATGGCCGAATACCGCAAGGCCGTGGAACTCTCGCCGACTCTCGAGACAGCGCATTGGGGGCTGGCGAATGGTCTGGCGGCGATGCCAGGCCGGCAGCAGGACGCCATCCGGGAATTCGAGACGGCAAAGAAGCTCAAGCCGGAGGATGACCGCATTTACACCGGTCTTGGACGGATATACGAACGGACGCCGGGACGGTTGCAGGATGCGATCGCGAATTTCCGCGCCGCGGTGGCGCTGGATCCCGATGACTATAGTTCTCACCTCGATCTCGGTGAAGCATTGACACGGGCGGGGGACACCACGGGTGCGATGGCGGAATACCGCAAGGTGACTGAGCTAAAGCCGGACCTGGCTGAAGCGCACCTGAACATCGGGGCGGTGCTGGCGCAATCGCGAGATGGAGCGAATGCGGCCATTGAGGAATACCGGACGGCTATACGGCTGAAGCCGCATTATGCGCAGGCCCACTATAACCTTGGGCTGCTTCTTTCCGGTATGCCCGGGCGGGCGAATGAAGCGATCGCGGAATACCAGGCGGCGCTGAAGGAAAAGCCGGACTATGCAGAGGCACTCTGCAATCTCGGTATCGCGCTTGAGGATATTTCAGGCCGGATGCCTGAAGCGATCGAGGATTTCAGAGCAGCGGTGAAAGCCGACCCGCACCTCGCGGAAGCGCAATATGCATGGGGATTGGCGCTCGTCGATTCGCCGCGGACCCGCTCCGAAGCGGTTGAGCACTTCCGCGCGGCGGCGATAGCCAACCCGAACTTCCAGCCGGCGCGCGATGTGCTGGCCAAACTGGGGATTTCACGTAATTAGTCAGGTGCCTCCACTGGAGCAGGAAGACTCGCGAGAAACACCAGGCGAGTGAGTTCAACATAGCTGCTACGTAAAGATTTCTCTGAGCGGAACGAATTCGAAGACGAAGAGTCTCGTTCCGCACCTCACCAAAAATCATATTGTTTCCCCGGCACCTCTGCATTTCGGGGATGGCTCCTCGTTATTCCATTCACATTGACGGCAGGCGGGCCATACAGATTGTTGATTCGCTCGCGGCGCGTCATGGTGTATCGGTGACGTTTCACACCGCCAGCTGACTGCGCATAGGGTTGTAACTGCCCCTCTTCTTCCCTATGAGTTATTGAAATTTACAAAATATTTCTGTGTCGCGACTAACTAAGCATAGGCCTGTGGTTACTCGCACATTGACGCCTGTCTGCATCGATGTTAGTTTGCAAGCTGTAAGAAACGTTCTATTCAGTGGTCGAACTAACGGGTCCTTTCAAGAAAAGTTAAGGGGTACTTCATGACAAGGAAAACCAGTATGCGCATCGTTTTTGCGTTTGCGCTGAGTTGCGCCTGCATGTTCGGTCAGACGGTGGCGAGTTCTCTTATTGGGACCGTCGTCGATCCGGCCGATGCGGCGGTTGCAAACGCTCCGGTCACTCTGACCAACACGGCAACGGGCGCGGTCCGCACCGGCACAACGGATAACACGGGTACGTACCGCTTCCTCAACATCGAACCGGCGACTTATACCCTCACGGTCAAAGCGCCGGGCTTCAAAGCCACCACTCAGACCGACATCACAGTTGCCGCCAACGAAACGCACAACGGCGGCCGCCTCGTTCTGCAGATCGGCAGCGTTCAGGAATCGGTGTCGGTCACGGCGGAAGCCGCGCAGGTTCAGCTCGAAAGCTCCGAGAAGTCCAAAACGGTGGACTCGGCCGATCTCGAAAATCTGACGCTCAAGGGCCGCGATCTTTTTGGCTATATGAAACTGGTCCCGGGCGTCATCGACACGAACTCGCAGGGCCGGGACGTGACAAGCCCGAATCAGATCCGAGGCTTCACGATCCAGGGCAACCAGACCAACACCATGAACTTCACGGTGGATGGCGTAACCGATATGGATACCGGCTCGAACAGCACGCTGCACTACGAACCGAACATGGACGCCGTGCAGGAGCTTCGTGTTCTTACCTCCAATTACCAGGCGGAATTTGGCCGCAACTCCGGGGGAACCATTACAGTGGTGACGAAGAGCGGCACCAAAGATTTCCACGGCACGTTCAACTGGAGCCACCGGCATGAGGAATTCAACGCCAACAGCTGGATCAACAACCAGACGATCAAGAACGGCGCCGCGACACCCCGCCAGCTCTACCGTTACAACATCGAGACCTACAGCCTCGGCGGTCCGCTCTACATTCCGAAAGTCGCTAATAAGAACAAGAACCACCTCTTCTTTTTCTGGTCGCAGGAATACACGGGGCAGTTCGTGAGCGGCGGAACGCCTCCTGTGGTCTACACGCCCACAGCGCTCGAACGGGTTGGCGACTTCTCTCAGACATTCGGAAACAACAACGGAAATCCCGTAGTGGTGAATATTCTCGACCCATTCAACAACAACGTGCCGTTCTCCGGCAACAAGATTCCGGCGTCACGCATCGATCCGCTTGGGCAGAACATGCTGAACTTCTTCCCGCTGCCGAATTACACGCCGGCCATTTCGAGCCAGCTGTTTGTCGATAACTTCACGGAGCAGGGGAGTTCGACGCATCCCCGGCGCAATGATGTGGCCCGCATCGACGCGCAGGTCACGTCCAAGCTGAGCGCGTACGCGCGCTGGATTCATGACTATGACGATATGGGCGTCCTCTACTCGGGCGTGAGCTTCGACCAGTTCGCTCAGGCGGGCCGCGTGGAGCCGGGCGGTACGCCGCCTCCCATTTCGCCCATCGATCACCCGAATCCCGGTCACAGCTACTCCGGCACCCTCACTTACACGATCACCCCGACACTGATCAATGAAGTCACGGTGGCGGAAAGCTGGAATACGTGGTCATACTACACGACGGACAACTACGCAAGCGAATCGCGTGACCTGATCCCGAATATTCCGACTCTGTTCCCGATCCCGCAACCTGCCGACAGCGGTCCCCAGGGCCCGGTGAACGGCTATCAGAATATTCTGCCCACGTTTACTTTCTCCGGAACGCTGCCAATTTCGTCGCAGGCGATGAACTACAACCGCACGAAGGGGACGAGTTCCGGGACATACGAAAACTTCAACCCGATCTGGAGCTATCAGGACAACGTCAGCAAGGTGGTCGGCCACCACGCCTTCAAGGCCGGCGCTTACCTGGAAAAGAACAACAAGGTTCAGCCGGCAAGCGACCAGTTCCCCGGTACATTCCAGTTCAATGCTTCCACAGCAACGCCGGCACTGAACACCAATAACGGTTACGCGCTGGCGCTGTTAGGCCAGACCTCGACCTATTACCAGAACACTACTACTGTAACGTTCAACACCCAGTATTGGAACTTCGAGTTCTACGCGCAGGACAACTGGAAGGCGAGCCGGCGTCTGACTCTGGATCTCGGCGTCCGCTTCTATCACCAGACGCCGCAATATGACCTCAACAACACTTTCGTGAACTTCATGGTGAGCCGCTACAACCCGGCGACGGCCCCGCGCCTCTATGTCCCCGCCTGCAACCAGGCCATCGCAACGGGCCCCGTCAATCCCGCAACCGGTCTGAATACCTGTACTTCAGCCACAAACGGTCTGATCGCGGTCGATCCTCTGACTCATTCGATCGCCAGTGCGGGCTTCATCGGTGATACCGTGCCAGGGTCCGGCGATTACACAGACGGCAGCGCCGTGTTGGGCGTAAACGGCGTTTCGCGCAACCCCTACTCGCAGTTGCCGATCGTGGCAGCGCCGCGCCTGGGGTTCGCATACGACTTATTCGGCAACGGCAAGACGGCCATTCGCGGCGGATGGGGACTTTTTTATGACAGGCTTCAGGGAAATGACGTTTATGCTCTCTCAGGTCAGGCCCCGACATCGTTCCGCGAGACTGTCACCAATCTGACGTTCGACCAGATCCGCGCCCTGAACACCGGCACCGCCCCAGGAATAAACAGCCTGAGCCTCGCGCCCAATGCTCCAGGCCAGTCCTATCCGTTCCAGGGGAACGTTCCGCACGACGGTACTCAGACCGCGAGCTTCGATATCCAGACCAATATCGGGCAGGCAACCGTGGTTGATGTCGGTTACACGTTCGACTACTCGTTCAATCAGCCCACCAGCTATGACCTGAACTACGTGCCGATCGGGACCGGCTGGCCGTTCACCGCTGCGAACCTGAACCCCACTACAACCGGCTCGTCCAGTGCGGATATCGGGGCCAATTTCGAACGCACCATTTTTCCCGGCCTCGGCTCCGTGACGGGCTGGCAGTGGAAGGGCTACACGAACTACAATGCTCTGAATTTCTCGCTCAATCGCCGGATCTCGCATGGTTTGGCGTGGAGTCTCACCTACACCTACTCAAAGTCGATGCAGATGCTGAACTATAACCCCGTGCTGACGGGACAGAACGGCATCCCGAGCAATGACTCCTATTACTATGGCCGCCAATCCTCTGACCGCACTCATAATCTCGTCATCAGCTACAACTATGAGATTCCCGGGGTAGGGAAGGCGCTCGGCTGGAAAGGAATTGGCTATATCACTGATCACTGGGAACTCTCCGGGATCACATCGGTGCAGAGCGGCGCCCCGTTCTGGCCAACTTGTGGATTCGTTTCGGGATCGCCCACGCCGAACGGCGGCGGCAACGCCTGGACCGGCACGCCGGACCTCAGCCAGCGCTGCAACGTGATTGGGAACCCTTATGCAAACCTGCCAACCAACGGAAACGGTCAGGTCTACTTCAATGCGGCAGCCTTCGCGATGCCGTCGGTCAACTTCACCGGGCCGAACAACTCGCTGGTTGGCGGACCCGTACTGGGAAATATGGGAGGGGGCTCAGGTGATCTCTCGCTCCCCCACTGGACGAACTTCGACATGACCTTGACGAAGAACATCCCGCTCGGCAGCGAAAAGCGTGTCCTTCGGTTGCAGGCGCAGGCTTACAACGTCTTTAACCATACGGAGCCAAGCAATATTTATACAGGGATCAACTTCAACTACACGACGAACGCGGTGACCAATCCGGCGCAGCTCGGCTATTTCAGCGCCACTCAACCGGCCCGAATTCTGGCGTTTACAGCCAGAGTTCAATTCTGAACTCCGCCAGTCCTGCAATAGCGAAGACCGGGGTCACGGCTGTGGCTCCGGTCTTTTTGCGTCTTTGAACATTTCTTTATTTTGATCGAATCTTTCTCCGGCATAAATCGGTTGGTTCAGCCAACATTCCGGCCTTCTTAAATATTTGTAAATGCAGTGTAATCAGTAGATTAGAAAGAATTTCCGTCCGGGGCGAGCTTGTAACCCTCTTGACACCGGGAGCGCGCGAATGATAGTGTGGCCGGAGCCACTTTATCGTCGTCCTGGTGCGTTTGATTTCACCCGGTACACGAAAAGTGAGGGGTCGAATACTTTTAAGAGGTAAGAAAGAAATTGAAGAACTATACGCGCATGTTCTTTGCACTGGCGCTCTGCTGCGCCGGCATGTATGGTCAAACAGTTTCGAGCTCGCTCATCGGCACCGTAGTGGACCAGCAGGACGCGGCAGTGGCAAACGCGCCTGTGACCCTCACGGACCCGGCAACGAAAGCGACTCGAACGGCAACAACCGATAACACAGGTACATACCGCTTCCAGCAGTTGGCTCCCGGTACCTACAACCTGGAAGTAAAGGCGAACGGCTTCAAGACGGGCGTGGAATCCGGCATTGTGGTTGCCGCTCAGGAAACGCACAACGGCGGCAAGATGATTCTGCAGCTTGGCAGCGTGGCCGATACGATTTCGGTCACCGCCGAAATCGCGCAGATCCAGTTGCAGAGCGCGGAGAAAAGCCAGACGATCGGCTCGGCCGATCTGGAAGATCTGACGCTCAAGGGCCGCGATCTTTTCGGCTATATGCGCCTCGTTCCCGGCGTCATTGACACCGGCGCTCAGGGCCGCGACGTGACGAGCCCGAACCAGCTTCGTGGCTTCACGATTCAGGGCAACTCGACGCTCACCATGAACTTCACGGTGGACGGCGTTACGGACATGGATACCGGCTCGAACAGCACCCTCCATTACGAGCCGAACATGGACTCGATTCAGGAACTCAAGGTTCTGACCTCGAACTACCAGGCGGAATTCGGCCGGAACTCGGGCGGAACGATCACGGTTGTGACGAAGAACGGCACGCAGGAATTCCATGGCACCGGCAACTGGAGCCACCGCCACGAAGAATTCAACGCAAACAGCTGGTCTAACAACCACAACCTGAAGAACATCAACGGTCTGAACGTGGCGACGCCGCGTTCGCCCTATCGCTACAACATCGAAACCTACAGCATCGGCGGCCCCATCTTCATTCCGAAGGTTGCGAACAAAAACAAGAACCACCTGTTCTTTTTCTGGTCGCAGGAATATACCGGTCAGTTCGTACCGGCTTCCCAGCAGACCACCTACATGCCCACGGCTCTCGAACGCACCGGCGACTTCTCACAGACCTTCGGCAATAACAACGGCAATCCGCTGGCGACCGCGATTCTCGATCCCTCGAATAACAACCAGCAGTTCCCCGGGAACAAGATTCCGCAGAGCCGCCTCGATCCCCTGGGTGTGAGCATGCTCAACTTCTTCCCGCTGCCGAATAACCCGGTTCTGCCGGTCAACCAGACCTACATCGATAACTTCCAGGCAGTCGACAGCGCGCCGCACACCCGGCGCAACGACGTGGCCCGCATCGATACCAACATCACCTCGAAGATCAGCGCTTATGCCCGCTGGATTCATGACGCGGACGATATGAGCGTTCTGTACTCGGGCATCAACTTTGGCCCGAAAGACCAGGCCGGCCGCGGCAACCTGCCGCCGATCTCGAACATCGATCACCCGAACCCGGGTCACAGCTATTCCGGTACTCTGACCTACACGATCACCCCGACGCTGATTAACGAAATCACTGTCTCGGAAAGCTGGAATACGTGGTCCTACTACACGACCGACAACTATGCCAGCGAAGATCGTGGTCTGATCCCGAATCTGCCGACGCTGTTCCCGATTCCCACCAAAGACCAGAGCGGTCCGCAGGGGCCGGTGAACGGTTACGAGAACATTCTGCCGCAGCTGGACTTCAGCAGCGTCAACTTGCCCGGCGGTTCGAACTACTCCCGCTCGGTCGGAACCAACTCGGGTACGTATGAAAACTTCAACCCGATTCACAGCTATCAGGACAACATCAGTAAAGTTGTTGGCCACCATGCCTTCAAGGCTGGCGCGTATCTGGAACTCAACAACAAGATCCAGCCCGCGAGCAAGCAGTACAACGGCCAGTTCAACTTCAATGCCAGCTCAAGCAATCCGGTTCTGAATACGAATTCGGGTTACGTGCTCGCGCTGCTCGGCCAGACTTCGAACTACCAGCAGGCAACGGCGACCACAACGTTCAACACGCAGTACTACAACTTCGAGTTCTACGTCCAGGATAACTGGAAGGTGAGCCGGAAGCTGACGCTCGATCTGGGCGTTCGCTTCTATCACGACACGCCGCAGTACGATCTGAACCACACGTTCGTCAACTTCATCGCCTCCGACTGGAGTTCGTCCGCGGTACCGCGTCTTTACCAGCCGTATTGCAGCAATGGCGCGGCAACGTGTACGTCTGCAAATACCCTCGTTGGCCGCGATCCTTTGACGGGCGCCACTGTGAGCCCGGGCTTCGTCGGTCAGGTTGTTCCCGGTTCGGGCGATTACCTGAACGGTATCCGTGTGCTTGGTACGAACGGTGTCGATCAGGATCCGTACAAAACCTCCCCGATCCTCGTCGCGCCGCGCTTCGGCTTCGCCTATGACCTCTTTGGCGATGGCAAGACCGCCGTGCGCGGTGGCTGGGGCATGTTCTACGACCGCCTCCAGGGTAACGACGTGTACAGTATGGCGGGCAATGCGCCGCTGTCTTACAACGAGTCGGTTGGCAACCTGACCTTTAACCAGATTCGGGCTCAAACGGCATCGTCGGCTCCCACGGCTTCGTCCCTGATTCTCGGGCCGTACGGCGTGGGGCAATCGTTCCCGGGCTACCCGAACCAGATCCCAGCTGACGGTGTGCAGAATTTCAGTCTCGATATCCAGCACAACTTCGGCAGAGGTACAACGGTCGATATCGGCTACCAGTTCAACTATGCGTTCAATCAGCCGCTCACGTATGACGCAAACTGGCAACCGGTGGGCTCAGGATGGCCGTTCAACACGTCTCACCTGAATCCGACAACCGCCGGCAGCACGAGTGCGGATATTGGCAACAATTTCTACCGCACGATCTATCCCGGCATGTCTGGTGTGACGGCTTTCATCTTCAACGGCCACACCAACTACAACGGTCTGAACTTCCTTCTGAACCGCCGTATTTCACGCGGACTCACCATGGGTATCAACTACATCTACTCGAAGTCGATGGGTGATGTGGGCACGATTACCGGCAACGGCACGTATTGCATCGCCTGCACCGGTCAGAATGGTATTCCCACGAATGAGCAGTGGAACTACGGACGCCAGGCCGGCGACCGCACGCACAACCTGGTCATCAGCTACAACTATGACCTCCCGCGTATCGGTAAGGCGCTGGGCCTCAAGGCTCTCGGCTACGTCACCGATAACTGGGCGCTCTCCGGTATCACCAGTGTTCAGAGCGGCGCGCCCTACAACATCGGCTGCAGCTTCGTGAATGCTCCGTCACTCACCGGTGGCGGCAATGCCTATACCGGCACGGCTGATCTCGGTCAGCGCTGCAACGTGGTCGGTGATCCGTACTCCGGCATCGGCACAAACGGAAACGGTCAGGTGTACTTCAACGCCAATGCGATCGCGATGCCGACGATTAACTTCACCGGCCCGAACCATTCGCTGGTCGGCGGTCCCGTCCTTGGTAACCTGGGCGGCGGCTCCGGCGATCTCTCTCTTCCGCACGTGACGAACTTCGACATGACCCTGACGAAGAACATCCCGCTCGGCACCGAAAAGCGCATCCTGAAGCTGGAAGCTCAGGCCTACAACGTGTTTAACCACACGGAAATCAGCGGCCTGAACACCGGTGCGCAGTATAGCTTCACAACCAATCAGCTCACCAATGCGCAGACCATCGGCTACATGAACGCCGCTGTGAACTCTCGCATCATGGCGTTCACAGCCCGCGTCACGTTCTAACGAACGCGGTACTGAAACGCAGTCCATCACAAAAGGCCGGGCCCGGCGAACGGGTCCGGCCTTTTGTCATTTTGCTGTTCTACCATCGAATTGATGACAAGTTCCTCCGAAGCCGTAATCGTTTCCGCCGTCCGTACTCCGGTCGGCCGCTTCCAGGGCGGGCTGGCTCCGATTTCCGCCACGAAGTTAGGCGCGATTGCCATTCAGGAGGCCGTAAGGCGCGCCGGTCTGGACCCGGCCGCGGTCGAAGAGTGCATCATGGGCAACGTTCTTTCCGCTGGACTGGGGCAGAATCCGGCCCGGCAGGCGGCGTTGTTCGGTGGGCTTTCCTCCTCAGTTGGCGCCCTCACGATTAACAAGGTCTGCGGCTCGGGGTTGGAAGCAGTCGCGCTCGCCGCGCAATCGATTCTGACCGGAAATGCCGAGGTTCTGGTGGCCGGTGGCATGGAATCGATGAGCAACGCACCTTATCTGTTGCCGCAGGCGCGCCAGGGCTACCGGCTGGGGAACGGCACTCTCGTCGATTCCATGATCCACGACGGCCTCTGGGATGTTTATAACGACTACCACATGGGCGTCACGGGGGAAAACGTCGCCGAGAAGCATTCCGTGACGAGGGAAGAGCAGGACCGGTTCGCGCTCGAATCGCATCGCAAGGCTTCCGCTGCATGGCGGGAAGGAAGGTTCGGCGCCGAAGTAGTGCCGGTCTCCGTGCCGGCAAAAAAACGCGGCGGTAAACCGGAAACCGTCAGCCGGGACGAATCGGTTCGTGAGGATGCGAGCCTGGAGGCTCTGGCTGCACTGACCCCGGCGTTCCGGAAAGATGGCACGGTAACGGCAGGCAATGCGCCTGGGGTAAACGATGCCGCCGCAGCGCTGGTGGTCATGTCCGCCGGGAAGGCCCGGGAACTGGGTATTCAGCCGCTTGTCCGGATTCGCGCGCAGGCGACCACCGGAGTCGATCCGAAATGGGTGATGCTCGCTCCGGTCACCGGGGTCCGGAAAGTTCTGTCGCGCGCCGGCTGGACGATGGAAAGCGTCGATCTCTTCGAACTGAATGAAGCCTTCGCGGTCCAGGCGATCGGCGTGACACGCGAACTGGGGCTCGGCATGGAGCGGGTGAACGTGAACGGCGGTGCGGTCGCCATCGGGCATCCCATTGGCGCCAGCGGCGCCCGTATTCTGGTTACTCTGATTCATGAGATGATCCGGCGGGATGTCCGGCGGGGAATCGCGGCGCTCTGCCTCGGCGGGGGGAACTCGGTCGCGATGGCTGTCGAGCGATAGAATAAGGTCCGGAACTTTCGGCCTGTCATGCGCTTCTCCCCTATATTTCCCCGTCTGTTTTCGCTGGCTCTTGTTGTTGGTGCACTGCCTCCGCCGCGTCTCGCCGCGGCTGACCCGAAGTGGGTCCACGCTTCTTCCGCCCACTTCGAAATTTATGGCACGCAGAGCGAAACCGAAATTCGCGCCGCTCTGCAGTATCTGGAAACGGTCCGTGCTTTTTTCGTGAATGCAACCCATTCGCAGGATCCGGGCGGGCAGCCTGTGCGGGTGGTGGCATTCCAATCGGAGAGCGATTTCACGAAATACCGCCCGTCGGAATATGGAACGGTCACCGCTTACTCGCTGGCCGGTCCTCCGGCAACGATTGTTTCGGCTGGACTGAAGCCGGAAAATTACGAAAAAATCTTTCGCGAGTACTGTCAGCTGGTGCTCGACCAATCAGCCCCCAAAATTCCCTACTGGCTGCGCGCCGGTCTGGCCCAGTTTTATTCGACTCTGACGCCGGCGGAAGGGAAGATCAAACTGGGAGCCGCACCGGCCAGAGCGTTTCACAGTCATGATGGACTGGACGTCGATCTGATTCAGCTGTTCGGCTCGGATCGCAGGGCATTTCTGGAATCGAGGTCCCACTCGTCCGCGGAGTTTTATGCCGATACGGGCAACTATGCCGCTCTGGGGAAGAAAGGAGCCGCCGCAACCCAGGCGATGAATGCTCTCGAAACCCAGGCAGCAGTGGATCTCGAACTGCCTTCATGGGCACTCACCCATATGATCATGTTCAGTTCCCTGTATCGCACCAAAGCTGGCGAATTCATCGGTTTGCTGAGCAACGGTCAGGATACGATTGCAACCTTCGGATCGGTATGGGGACGATCGATCGTGGAAGTTCGCTCGGACCTGAATCAGTATATGCGGCAGTCTGGACTGGCCGTCGTGACAGCGCCTTTCAAATACGATAAGATCCCGGCGCCCACAATGAAGCCGTCAGCGAAAGTAGATGTGGAAGCGCTGCTGGCTCCCTCCGCAAAATAATCAGGCGGCGGTCGCCGAGGCCTGTTTCTGGAGGCGAGCCAGATTGCGCAGCCGCGGAGTTTCCCGGCCGCAATCGCAGTGGACCGTCACAATTTCGGCCGAATATCCGGTTTGCTGCCCCATCACCACAAGCTCGCTGTCCGCCGGATCTACGCTGACATGCTCCGCGTGAAGGCCCTGATGTGTTTCGCATTCCTCGGCAATAACGCCGCCGTCCAGTCCAAGAACCTGCTCGAAAACGGGCAGCCCGAAGACGTTCCACAATAGATCGCGATGATCGCCGTCATCGGTCCGCCGGGAGTGTGCAGCGATGACAGGACAACGATCGCGCCGCAGATGCTGGGCAGCAGACTCGCCTCCGCGATCCGTTGGGCGGCATAGGTCAGAGCGAGAGGGAGAGGGAGCGCAATCGATTCCGGGGCGAAGACTTCAATCGCCGCCAGATCCGCGCTTGCGAGGTTCACGGAACCGGGAGGTCCGTGTAGATCCGTGTCCAGCAGAGCCAGCCGGCCATGCCAGGGGAGTGGAAATCGGAAGGTCTCCGCCTCGGGCGGCTGCCGAAATCTGGGAAATCTCAAGGTTTTCTCCGGGAATTAGTGTCCGGGAAGCGAGATTTCTCTCAGGAAATTATTCTGACCGGAGAGTATTCAGCAATGCCCGGAGATTGCCGCCGAAAATCGCGTGTGCCGTTTCGGGATCCGCGCCCGCTTCTGCCAGCGCCTTCTCCTGTGTTTCGCGTATTGCGGCGACCCAGCCACGCGGGAACCAGGAAGAATCGGAGCCGAAGAGAATCCGCTTCGGGCCGGCGACCTCGAGAGCACTCCGGAAGACATCGGCCAGCGTCATATTGCCCGGCTGATAACGCAGCCAGCTGTTTGAACTCGAAGTATCGAGGTAAACGTTCGGGCAAAGGTCGGCAACCATCAGGGCTTCGCGGAAGTACCCCGCTCCAAAATGCGGAATGACGAAGCGCACCTGAGGGAATTCGAGCGCAATGGCGTGCAGATCGACGGGGTTGGAGAAGCGCATATCGAACGGCGAAGGCAGGCCCAGCTTCCTCCTGAACCCGACGCTCAAAACGCCGCAATGAACATAGACGACCCGGGCTTTAGCGATCACAGCTCGGGCGCGTTCGTCATGCAGGGAATAACGATGCATGGCAGGGAACAGGAAAATGCCCTTCGGCACGTTGACGGAGGCGTTCGGAGCGAGAGGGTTCACCATGCTGACGGCGCCAAACCGGCCTGGGTGCCGCGCGACTGCGGCTTCCACCGATGCGGTATCGCCGGGAATCGAGGCGATGAGCATCGCCTGCCGGACGTTATTGCGGTCCATTTCTCCCACCCAGCGATCCGCCAGGGCTTCGGAAGAATCCGGAAGGTCCCAGCCGAGCAGGCTGTTCACTTCAGCAGCTTTTTTCTGTTCCGCGAGCGACCGGAAAAATGCGGGTGAGAAAAAATGAACGTGAGCGTCTGCGATTTCCGTCATCATAATTTGGCAATGAGCTTTGCGGCGGTATCCACATCCTCCGCCAGTTTCTCGAGCACCCCAGCGACTTCCTTCGTCTGTTCCGCGGCTTCGTCGCCACGGCCCGCTTCCACGGCTTCCCGGATTCCGGGCAGCGTCTTGACGGCATAGCCGGTGTATCGCCCCGGCGCGTAAATGCGATGGCGGTACCACGGACGCCCGGGAAGGCCTGGTTCCAGGGTGAGATCGTGCTCGCTTCCCATGAGCAGCCGGTCGACTTCGGCAAGTCTGGCGGCGTCGGCCGTGGACAGCTTCGATTCGGCGTGATCCCAGGCTTTATCGAAATCACGGGCGGCCAGAGCCAGCTTTTCGTTGGCGTGCCGGGCCGCATCCAGGTTGACCGTCTCCCTGGCCTTTGGAAGGCGCGCGATTTCGTCGAGATATGAAGTTACAGCAGAAGAAAGCTGCCCGAACTCGAACGGCAGGAGCGGCGCGTCAGCCAGACGCATCAGCACCGTCGTGTCCAGCTCAGCCAGCGCGCGGCCGTAAGCAAAATGAGGATCTTCGAAGTGGCTGGTCCAGTAGAAGTCGTCGTAGATGGAGTGGTAGACGCCGTTCCCGGCGGAGTTTTCGAACCCGAGGCTGAGGCTGGCGATCCCGAGATGCTGGAGGAAAGGCGTGTAGTCCGAGCCGGAGCCGAGCGGTGAAAGATGGAAGCCGGGGTTCGCGGAATTGTGGGAGTGCGAGAGGCGCTCTTCGAGAAGTGATTTCCCGCTGACAGGATCATTGACGTCGCGCAGGATTTCGCGAACGGCTTCTTCGAGCGAATGCGATCCGCCGGCGCTGAGAGTGCCCGAACCGCTCGAATCGGAATTGATATAGACAGCCACTTTCGCAGTGAGTTCCGCGGCATGCTTTTCCATCCATTCGGTGGAACCAATGAGCCCGTACTCCTCCGCATCCCAGAACGCGATTTTTACTGTTCGCTTCGGATGCCAGCCGGTCTTTAACATTTCGCTCAGAGCCCGCGCCGATTCGAGCAACGGCGCAGCGCCGGAGAGCGGATCGTTCGCTCCGGCGACCCAGGCATCATGGTGGTTGCCATAGAGAACCCACTCACCGGGGAATTCCGTGCCGAGGATCGTGGCGATTACGTCGTAAAGCGGATGCGTTTCATTGTCCATCGTCACTTTCAGATGAACCGGCGTGGAGGGACCCAGGTGGTAAGTCAGTGGCAGCGCGCCTCGCCACGATTCCGGCGCCACTGGACCGGTGAGCGCAGCCAACAGCGGCGTGGCGTCTTCATACGAAATTGGCAGAACGGGAATGTGCTGGATTGTAGTTGCCTCATCCACCGTAAGGCGCTTCGCGCCGGGCTCGGATGCCCAGCCCGGCGTGAGAGGATCGCCAGGCTGAATCCCGAGATCGAGCACACTGCCGCGCTGCACGCCGCCGGCGGGCCGGTAGGGGCCTTTGGGGAACGAATCGCCCTGGAAGTATCCATCGTCGCGCGGGTCGGAATAAATGATGCAGCCCACCGCGCCGTGCTCCTGCGCGACGCTCGCCTTGACGCCGCGAAAGCTGGCGCCATAGCGGGCAATAACAATTTTCCCGCGAACGTCGATCCCCCTTCGCTGGAGGACTTCATAGTCTGCCGGGAGCCCGTAGTTCACGTAGATCAGGGGGGCGGTGACATCACCGCTGCCGGAATAGGCATTGAAAGTCGGGATCGCCCCGGGATCGGCAGAGAACGGATCGGCCGCAACCGCGGGTTCCTGCAGCTTTGCCTCAAAGGCTGGCGGACCCGCCATTTCCAGAACGCGCGCTTCTGGTGTGGGCAGCAGCGCGTCGAACGTTTCGATCTTTGCGTCGATCCCCCAGGAGCGAAGCTGGGAAAGAATCCACTCCGCGGTTTCCTGTGAGCCCGCGGTTCCGGCGAGATGAGGTCGGCTGGAGAGCTGCTCGATGGTGGCCCGGATGCGAGCCGCGTCGGGAAGGGAGCGCGCCTGTTTTTCCCGCAGGATTTCGTCGCGGGCCGACGCGGAGTCATAGCCACGAATGGCGGTACTTCCGGCGGAAAGCAGAAAGAACGGCAGCAGCAGAGCCACCGCGATCAAACGGACCATCAATCCTTCCAGTGTATTCATGACGCGGCGATGACGTGGAGGTCGCGGAAAAAAGGGAGACAAAAAATCATGCGGAAATCGCCTGCCTGTTTCGTTCTGTTCCCGTTACCTGCCGCGGGAGTGGGATCGGCGGCGTTCGATCTGGCATTGCTGAACCTGAGCCATGCCCCCCGGTCCTTCCCAACTGGAGCTACACTGATGAGGATGGTTCGAAGGATTCTCCTGCTGGCACTGGCTGCCATGACGCTGTTCGTGTCCGGTGCGGGCGCCGCCGAGTTTGAAGCTGCTTCGCTGAAGGCTTCGAAAGCCGGAGGCGGGCGAGGATCAATGTCGATGGATTCAACCCGGCTGACGTACACGAATGTCAGCGTGCGGGATTGCATCATGTCCGCGTGGAACGTGAAGGATTATCAGATCGACGGTCCGGGTTGGCTTCGCACAGATCGCTATGACCTTGCGGCGACAGCGTCCGCGCCGTCCGGGGATGATGCACTGAAAGGCATGCTGCAAACGCTGCTGCTCGACCGTTTCCAGATGAAGGTGCACATCGAGACACGGGATCTCCCGGTTTACGCGATGGTGGTGGCGAAGGGCGGCGCGAAGCTGAAGGGTGCGGCGGCTCCGGGGCGGCCTGCAATCCGGATGAGCGGCGGTGGTGTGGTGTTCACGAGCGTCACGATCAACGATCTGATCGACCTGATGGCCCGTGCACGTTTTGCGGAGCTCGACCGGCCCGTGGTAGATGATACCGGCCTCACGGGCCGCTACGATATTACCGTCAACCTGTTCGGCACGCAGGAGGAACTGATGTCCGCACTCTCGAAAGGCGACTTCGGTTCTTCGATATTCACGTTGATTCAGGAGCAACTGGGGCTGAAACTGGAAGCGAAGAAATTACCTCTTCAGATGGTGGTCGTGGACCAGGCCGAACGCACGCCTTCGGAAAACTGATGAGGTGGCCGCTATCCGTCTGAACAGGGATTCCGCCCCGATGGTTTGCCGGTCATCTTCCTCACCTCACTCGTCGCATCCGGCCAGGCACGAAAGATTCTAATATACGACAGCTCTCGTTGACATACGATATTAGTCGTATTATTCTTGAGCTCAGATGCCTCCCCTTCCTACTGGTGCTGAACTCGATATTCTCGCGGTTCTCTGGCGGCTCGGACCTGCCACGGTCCGCGAAGTCCACGAGGCCCTCGCGAAAGACAGCGGCTACACAACCACGCTCAAGCAGATGCAGGTCATGACCGAGAAAGGCCTGGTGACTCGCAGCGAGCGCTTCCGGTCGCATGTCTATGAGGCTGCAATCCCCAAAGAGCAGACGCAGCGCCAACTGGCCGGGGATCTGCTGTCGCGCGCGTTTGAAGGTTCAGCGCGAGAGCTGATGCTGGGCGCACTCTCGGCGAAGCCCGCGTCAAAACAGGAATTGAGCGAGATCCGGCGAATGATCGACACGTTCGAGAAAGGGAAGCGATGACTCAGGCTCTGGCGTCCGTGCTGCTGCATTTCCTCTGGGAAGGAGTATTGATTTGCTGCGTCTACTCCTGTCTGCGCGTCTGTATGGGCTCGCGCGGCGCTGTCTTCCGCTATAGCCTGGCCTGTGCGGCGATGCTGGCGCTTTCTGCTGCTCCCATCGTGACGTTCATGATCTGTCTGCCGCATGAGAGCGCCGGGTCCGCGATGAGGATCGGAGGCCGGGTCGCAGCGCCCGGGAATACGGGTGGTGAAACGTGGTTCGCGCCCGCGGCGATGAATGCAATCCGGGAGTGGCGCGACGTTACGGCAAACTGGATCGTTCTTGTCTGGCTGCTCGGCATCATTATTTTTTCAATCCGCCTCGCGGGTGGATGGATGCTGACCTCGCGGCTGCGCTCGCAACTCACGCGCGCGGTGCCGCTGACGTGGCAGCAAAGGTTCGACGAACTGCGGGCGAGGCTTGGTCTTTCCCGGCCGGTGCGGCTCGTTGCATCGCCTCTCATCCAGAGCCCCACTGTGATCGGGTGGTGGCGGCCGGTGGTGCTGGTTCCGCTCGGCGCGTTTACCGGTCTCGAGCCGGCTCTTGTTGCGGGGCTGCTCGCGCACGAGCTGATGCATATCCGGCGGCACGATTATCTGGTGAACGCACTGCAGTGCGCGGTAGAGGCTGTGCTTTTCTACCATCCTGCGGTCTGGTGGATTTCCCGCCAGATTCGCGAGGAACGTGAGCAGTGCTGCGACGATATGGCGGTTGCGCTTTGCGGAGACACGCTCACCTACGTGCGCGCTCTCGCGGAACTCGAGTCTCGCCGCACCATGGCGCCGCCGGCTCTGGCGGCCACTGGAGGATCGCTCGCGGCGCGCATTGCGCGGCTGCTCGGAATACCCGCGCCGCGCAGAAACGTGCACGCCCGGAGTTTGGCGGCAGCCGGGTTGCTGGCCACGGCCATGCTTATCGTGGCGGTACAGGGGAGTGCGCAAAGCACGGTGGCGGCGTCCCAGCTTCCGGCGTTCGACGTGGCGTCCATTAAGCCCAGTAATCCGGACACGCCGCTGAAAGTCGACTTCGCCGCGGGCGGACGTCTGATGATTTCTCACGCAACCCTTCGATTCCTGATCAAAATTGCCTATGACGTCGGGGACGACCAGATTTTGGGAGGACCGGGTTGGATCAATTCGAAGCGCTTCGATCTGGAAGGCAAACCGCTGAAGCCCTACGGCGGCGACCCAGCGACAATGACGGGCGATCAGATTCTGGTGTTCCACGCCCCAACGCGGCTCAGGCTGCAGCGACTGCTCGCCGACCGGTTTCAACTGGAGTTGCTGAAATCGTCGCAGCCGATGCCGGTATTCGCGCTGCTGCCCGGCAGGAACGGGCCAAAGCTGAATCCCGGCTCCGCCACGGGCGATACACAGATCACTTTCAATCACGGCATCCTGCAGGCGAAACGCGTCGATATGAAAACGCTGGCGCGTTTCCTGTCCGAGGGGCAAACCGGCCGGCCTGTGATCGACGAGACGGGTATCGACGGCAAATTCGACTTCCGCCTCGAGTGGACCCCGGATCCATCGCTCAACCCTGCGCAGCCGGCGATCCAAGCTGCACCCGCAGACGCAGGTATCTCTGTTTTCACTGCTTTACAACAGCAACTGGGACTCCGTCTGGAGCCCCGCTCGAGCCCGGCCGATGCGCTGCTGGTGAAACGTGCGGAATTGCCATCCGCAAATTAACGGGGGATTGACATGGGTCCAGGATGGGCGCACAATCGAATCGCGAGTGAAAAGAGATCACGAGTAGCCGTCATTGCGACGGTTGAAATCATGGACTGGGAGGTAACTGGAAATAGAACCACCTGAAAATCCACAGGGCGAGGCAGCCTGACAAAGGATGGCGGTTCG
>DASZVV010000467.1:0-9419 GCA_035546955.1 Bryobacteraceae bacterium | reverse complement strand
GCGCTGGCTCACGTCCATGGACCACGAGATCCGCTTGCCAAGCGGTCCGCTTGCGTTGCCGGAGAGCTGGCGATTGTCATAGTTCGGCATATCGCCCTGCACAAACGGATTCCGCGTATCGAGCGCATGATTGCCATAGGTGAAAAAAGTGCCGAAGTGGAAGTTGTCCGTTCCGGGACGCGTGAACACCTGGATGCGGCCAAAACCGGGGCTGTCGAATTCAGAAGCGAACGGATTCGAGTTGATGCGAATCTCGCGAATCGAGCTCTTCGGCGGCAACTGGCCGCCGCTGAAGCCATCGACGAAAATCTGCGCGCCGTTCGGGCCCGCCGCCGGACCGGCCATTGAGCTCAACTGCTGCTGAAGATCATCGGGATCATCCGGGAGCGCGTTGAGATCGGATTGATCGAGAACGATCGCGGCCGCGTTCTGCGAAGGATCGACCGCAACTGTGCCGACACCGCTGGCCGAAACGTCCACCGCTGCCGCGGAAGCGGCGATTTCGAGGGCGATATCAAGAGAAGTTGTCTGGCCGTTGGTCACAGCGATATCGGATTTCGTCACCGTCACAAAGCCAGGCGAAGCGATCTGGAGGCTGTACTGCCCGGGAGGCAGCGTAAGGCTGTACTGACCCTTGCCGTCGGTCGTCGCGTCCTTCCCCTGTCCGGCGCCGGTGACGTGAATGTTGGCGTTCGGGATAACCGCTGCCGAGGGATCGGTCACGGTGCCCTTGATGGTTCCAACCGCCTGTGCGTAAAGCGACGGCATGCAAAACGCCGCCAATACCGTTAAAGTTGCAAAAGTGCTTAATTTTCTATGAGATATTTGAGGCATGGAGTTCGATTTCATTGCAGAGACACTTCTGGCTGCACATCTGTGATGCGAGCAGCAAAAGACTGGTTTTAACGTGCGATCAAAGGCGGAACAGTTGTCCCGAAACCGAAAAAACGACGCACTACGAGGAAGACTGCAAACTGAAAACCCTCATTGTTTCAAGTGTATCGTAAACATTTATCTCTTCCCGTAAAGGATGGTAAGGGTGCGGCTTCCGGTAAGTGATTTCCGTCATCCGGGGGCTCTCCTGTAATCTGAAATAACGAAGATGAAAATTACCAAAGTTCGCCCCCTCGTTCTGGGTACGCCGTGGCGCAACCTGACATTTGTTGTGGTGGAGACCGATGAGGGTCTCACCGGGGTCGGCGAAGTCAGGATGATCAACAATACGGACGCGCTCCTCGGTTATCTCGCCGAAGCCGCGCCGCGGCATGTAGTCGGGAAAGATCCCTTCGACCGCGAGCTGATTGTTGACACTATGCGGCGAAACGATTACAGCCGCGCGGGCGAAGTCGCGATGAGCGGAATTTCGCTGATCGAAATGGCGTGTTGGGACATCATGGGCAAGGCGCTGAACCTGCCGGTTTACCGGCTCATGGGCGGCGCCGTGCGACAGAAGATCAAAGCCTACGCCAACGGCTGGTACACGGTGGAGCGGACGCCCCAGGAGTTTGCGAAAGCCGCGAAGGCCGTTGTTGCGCGCGGATATGAGGCTGCGAAACTCGATCCGTTCGGCGCGGGGTTTTATGAGCTTGACCGCAAAGAGCGAATGCGGTCAATCGAACTGGTGGAAGCGGTGCGCGATGCAGTGGGACCGGATTTCGACATTTTCGTCGAAATGCACGGAAGGTTTAATCCCGCGGTGGCGATCGGAATTGCGAACGATCTGGCGCCGTTCCGTCCGGGCTGGTTCGAAGAACCGGTGCCGCCGGAGAATCTGGCCGCGCTGAAGAAGGTGGCGAAGGCGGTGACCCATACGCCGATCGCGACGGGCGAGCGCATCCACAGCCGCGTGGAGTGCCGCGAATTATTCGAACTGCAGGCCTGCGATATCGTGCAGATCGATCTCTCCCATTTCGGCGGCATTTCCGAAGCGCGGAAACTTGCGGCCTGGGCGGAGTCGTATTACATGCTGATGGCGCCACACAATGTCTGCGGGCCGGTGGCGACGGCGGCGAATCTGCATCTGGCGGCGTGTACCCCGAATTTCAAAATTCAGGAGCACTTCAACGACTTCGCGGACGCGTGGGTGAAGGGCGCGGTGGCGAAGTATCCGGAGGTGGTGGACGGCTATTTCAGCCTGCCCGAAACACCGGGTTTAGGGGTGACGCTGAACGAAGACTTCATCGCAGCTCATCCGCGCGAGCATGTGCACTTCGATCTGTATAAGGAAGACTGGCACAAGCGCGACGAGCGGCGCTGATCAACCGCGCTGCACGTCGCACGTGTGCAATCCGACTGTGTAATATTCCTTCGGGCTGGGGTCGCAATGGCGTACATCGCCGAGTACTACGAGCGCTCCCATCTCTACCGTGACCAGTGAGCCGACCGGAATCGGTTCCGGCACGTGCAATTGCACGCCGGTTCGCGAAACTTCGACCACCTCGCCCGCGATCGGCTCATCGCATCCATCCAGATGTGCACGAACGGCGTGCGGGTCGCAGGCCCATCGCAATTCTTTTCTGCAAAAATCCATCTATATTCCTTCCACGGCGTCACATGAAGTTCGCCGGTTGCTCCATGCCCTTGCCGAGAATGACGTGCGCCATCCGCACACGTGCCTTGCGCAGGACGCTTCGGCTGTGGGCGCCGTTGCTGCGGGAAGAGAGAACATCGGTGATGGTCACGCCCGCCTCGTAGTTCCCGTTCGCCGATCTCGCGCAGCGGCGCACTTCGCCCGCCACCAGTTCGGATTCCATCTCGACGAACACCATCGTGCCCGGCTCCACTTCGCAGGGAACATGGAGCCGCATGCCGGAAACCGCCAGGTCGAGCAGGACGCCGGGCGCGGAAGCGGATGGGCGGCCTCCGCCCAGCGTGCTCACGTGGCCGCCGCGCTGAATGGTGAGGCGCGGTTCGCGCCGTTCGTCGTGACCGGGCATCAGATCGATACAGGTGCTGTAATGACTGTCTTTTCGTATGCAATACGTCACGATTCCGGCAAATGTCAGGTGACCGAATTGCACGCGGACGCGCGTTTCCGGCTCGATCCAGACATTGTTCCGAACGCGCATTTTCCCTTGTTCCAGCCCGAACACCATGCACTTGTGAGAGAGCCCGCTCGGCCCATGGATCACGACCTCCGGTCCGGAGTGTGCGACAGAAACATCAGTTGCAGCCATGAATTCTCCTCAATAGAGCGAATATTTTTACGGCAACATCCGGTATTTTCGGCGTTAATGCAAAACATTTTCAAAAGCGCCTGATTCATGAATACTTCTGTCCCGGGATAGTGATCAAGGCTAACGAACGGCAACCGGGTCCTGCGAAGTACTGGACTATGCCAGAGTTCCGTGATACCCAATACCTCTCAAAACTATCGCGGAGCTGGCACGGTTCCCGATGGTCTGGTCCGCCATGTCGCCAGAACGACGAGAAGATTGGTTATCAGGATGACCGTGAAGGTCATGGCGGGCAGAAAGCCAAGCGTGGAAATCCGGCTGCCCACCTGGATCGCGAGAACGGCATTGACCAGTCCTCTCGGCAGCAAAGTCGACAATAGCTCGCGCTCGGATTTGCCGATCGTCCGCATCGTCATACGCAGACCGAGAACCGCGGCGATCCGGGCGATCACCAGACCGCCGAGAATGGCGAATGTCGCCAGGATGTATGACCGGTCGATCAGTTCGACCGAGGCGCCCAGAAGAACGAAAAAGAACGACCGGACGAGGAAACTCAGATCGGAATGAAAGATCTGGGCTCCGCTTTCTTCTGTTGAGGCGCCGCCCTTTCCAGGGACGTTCGCCAGGGTCAGTCCGAAAGCCAGGACGCCGAGTAATCCGCTCCCGCCCGCAAGCCTGGTGAGACCAAAAACTCCCAGGACGACCCCTACCTGCAGCACACTTCCAAACCGGTCTGGGGTGAAGCGCGAGCGGACACGCGACCATAGGAGACCGGCGGCAACGGCTGCCGCGATCGCGATGAATGTTCGGGTCAGCAGCCCTTTGAGAAGGCCGCTCAGCAGCGGGTCGCCCTCGGCGATCGCCGTCAGACTTCCCACGGTGATTACGCCGATCACGTCGCCGAGCGCCGCTTCCAGCACCAATACGACTGCCACCGGACCGCGGATCTCGAACTGCTGCAGCACCGGAATCACGATGGTTCCGCTGACGCATCCGAGCACGGCGCCGAACAGCAGTGAATTGTGAGTGCTGAGGCCGAGCAGCCACCTCCCCGTCAGCGCCACTGCGGCGAAGCTCGTGCCGAAAGAGAGCACCGCAAACAGTAAACCGGGCGGGAAGTGCTGAAGAGTGTCCCGGAGCCTGATTTCGGTGCCCGCTTCGAACAGGATCAGGATCAGCGCCAGCGTACCCAGATACTCGGTGAAAGTAGACAGTTCGGAAGTCTGGAGCCAGCCGAGCACGGGCCCGAGCAAGACGCCGGTGAGCATCAGAATCAGGAGGTCGGGGATACGCGAAATGCGCGAGACGCGGTTCGAAAAAAATGCGAGAACCAGCAGGCCGCCGAGCAGCCCCAGAATCTGGCTCTCATCCGGGGACGGCGCCCGAGCCGGGATTGTGGCGGCCAGCATTGACCTGGAATTAACGAGTGCGAGAGGCGGATTTTGTGCGCATGCGAAAGAATGCGGTCACCGCGCAAATGCCCGCAATCCCCAATACGCCCGTGGATGGCTCGGGGGCCGAGGACGGGGCGGTCTCGCTGATGTTCACGACCAATGAGTCGGCATCTGCACCGGTGCCCCAGTTGTAAGTGTAGGTGCCGGGGTTCAAACCGAGTGAATCGATCGTATCGGAAAATACAGCCTCGCTGTTGAGGGTGACGCCGGAGACGTAATTCTCCGGCAGAGCAAGTCCACCCGCTGCCCCGACGATCCCGAATATGTCGCCGGTCCCCGAAGTGGCATCGACAGTTTCGCCGGGTCCCCAAACGGATGGGCCGGAGAGGCCGATATAGATACTGAAGCCGGCGAACGCCCCCGTGACAAGGCCAGCGTCGTTCCCTGCTACGAGGTCCACCTGACCGCTGCCCTCCAGATATGTCAACCCAGTGAGATCAATAGTCCCGTCTGCGGTTGCGATCACGTTGCCGCTGCCGTCGTTGTAGATGTTGACCGCCATTCCCGCATGCGCGGGCTGAGCCGCAGCGAAGCAAAAAAGCAAACCCGCTACTGCCGAAAGCAGATTCAAACGGCGCATCACGCCTCCCTGGTACTGATCTCAAACTTTTCGAGTCTATCTTATCGCCGGGCTGGCTGCGTCATGGGCAGTACCAGGTACCGCCGGGGCTTTGGGCTTTATCGCGGTGGTTTTTGAAAAGAAGTGAGTGGGGCGGCTGACGGGGTTCGAACCCGTGACTTCCAGAATCACAATCTGGCGCTACTACCAGCTGAGCTACAGCCGCCGAAGCTGAAGCCATTGTAACATCGGGTTCCGAAAATCAGCGGCGTCCGCCGTGCCCGCCACTCTGGTTGCCGCGTGGGGCGGAACCGCCGCCGCGCGGGCCGCCGCCACCACCATTCCGCGATGGAGCTGAAGCCGGCGGAGTCGACCGCCGGGGCGCCTCATAGCTCCGGGGCTGCGCCGCCTCCGGACGCTGCCGGAGAATCTGCGGCGAGACCTCGATCCGCCGCGGAGCGGGCTGCGAAGGCGACATCTGACGCCCCGGAGCGCCGCCGAATCGATCGGTCTGCCGGGCCGCGGGAGCCGGTGTGTTCGTGCCACCCGGCCGCGACTGGAATCGCGACCAGTTCGGATTCTGCGCGGGCGAACTCGCCATCGCACCCGCGCGCTGGCCAGTCACAGCCGCCCGCACGTTGTTCTGCTGCTGCGCGAACGGGGTCCTCCGCGCGCTGACCGCGGGCGCGTTCCCATAGAAGCGCTGGCTCGATACGTTCGCCCCGCCTACCGACGCCACCCGGTTGCTGAACCGGAGATTCTGCGAAGTGGGGGTCATCGGCACGGTGCCGTGCACGAACGAAGCGCGCTCCAGCGTCGTACGGCCCACTACCGCCGAATTCCGGAAATTGCCGCGCTGGAAATCGACCGCGGAAACGCCCCGAGCGTAGGCCGCATTCCGGAACGAAACAACGTTGATATTCCGGGAAACGATGACGCCACCCGTATAGCCGCGCCCGTACCAGGGCCTGAACATTTCATGCGGCCCGAGCGGAACCCATCCGATATTGGAGAAGCCGAATCCGATCGAAACGCCTCCCCCGCCCCATCCGAAGAACCCGACCATCGCCGGCCGATACCAGACGTGCGCACGCGGTCCCGGATACCAAGCCCAGCCGTAACCAACGCGGTTATACCAGTAGCCGTAGTGAAACGGCGCCCAGCCCCAGGGCGCATAATCGACCCAGGTCCATCCATAGTAGTCTTCCCAAACCCAGCGGCCGTCCTGATACGGCGCCCACCCGGCCGCCACCTGCGGGGCCCACACCCAGCCGTAAGCCGGATCCCAGACCCAGTGGCCGTACGCATCGAGATCCTCCACGCCGTGAACATCCTCGGTCACATAGCGCTGCGATTGCGCTTTCAGCAAATAGTTATCGCGCTGGTCGCTCCAGTTGTCGAAATCGTCGGGCGCGGCGGCGGCCACCATCTGGAATTCCGGATCGTTCACGTCGCCGCGCACATCCATCGTGTTATTTGCGGTCACGCGTTCCGAACCCTTCTGGGTGGAAACCTCCGCGTCGCCGCGCCGCACCGTGATATGCGAAGTTCCGTCCGGGTTCACCTCCACACGAACCATCGACTGCGCTCCCGGATGGACGCCAACCAGCGGCGTATCGATCTCCGCCTGCGCCTGCGAATCGCGCAAAACGCGCCAGGCGGCGGAACCGTGGGCGATCTGAACCTGGTAATGGCCGTTCTCGAGATCCGCCAGCCGCAGTTCCGTGTCGGATCCAATGCGCAGGTAATGGGCGGCGTCGATCTGGATTTCCGCACGCCCGCCGGGCCCCACTGAAATCTGATCTCCGGTCATCAGCGGAGCATTGACGGCCGCGGCAACCCACTCGCCCGAATCGCCGCGGCGGACCGAAGCATCTCCATTAACGATGGCGAGGCGCGCCACCGCGCGGCCCGGTTCGTCGGCCGGTCCGTTATCCGACGTATCGGGCGGCGCTGCCTGTCCAAAAAGCGCCGAAGCGCCGAGAATGCCAATTGCGAGGCAATGGAGTCTCATGGTGCCTAACCTTCGCTCCCGATATGGCATGTGGCGCACCAAACATCATCTCTTTCGTTTTCCGTCACTTCCCGCTATTATGACGAAGTCGGCCATGGTTGAAAACCACCACACCGCCCGGTTTGGAGCATTCCTCCTGGCGATGGCAGCCGTGGCGCCGCTGGCCGCTGCCGCCCAACCCGAACCTGTGCGCTACACCGTCTCCTTCCCCGCCCCCTCCACACACTACGCCGCAGTGGAAGCCGAATTTCCGGCCGGCGGCCAGTCCTCGATCGAGGTTTTCATGCCGGTTTGGACCCCCGGCTCTTATCTGGTCCGCGAATTTTCGCGCAACGTCGAGGAGGTGAAAGGGCCGGGCGCGGTCGTCAAGACGGCCAAGAACCGGTGGCGCATCGATACGGGCGGCGCCGCGACGGTACATGTCACCTACCGCGTCTACTGCCGCGAGATGTCGGTACGGACGAACTGGGTGGATTCCTCTTTCGCGCTGCTGAATGGCGCGCCCACTTTCCTCACGCTGGTGGGCGAGCTCAACCGTCCGCAGGAAGTCACAATTCAGCTTCCCGAGGGCTGGAAAACGACCATGTCCGGCATGGACGAGCCTTCGCCGCACCATTACGTCGCGCCCGATTACGACACGCTCGTGGATTCACCGATGGTCGCCGGGAATCCGGAGGTCCGGCAGTTTGAGATTGACGGCGTGCCGCACTTTCTTGTGACAGTCGGCGGGGATGGCGTTTTCGACAGCGCGAGCGCGGCGGCGGATCTCGAAAAGATCGTGCGGCGGTACCGCGAAATGTGGGGCGGGCTGCCCTACAGGAACCGCTATGTTTTTCTCAATTTGCTGACGGAATCGGGCGGCGGCCTCGAACACCGGAATTCATTCACGGTGATGTCGAGCCGCTGGGCAACGCGAACGCGTAAGGCGTATGTGGGCTGGCTCGACCTCGTATCGCACGAATATTTCCATGCGTGGAACGTGAAGCGGCTGCGGCCGGTGGAACTCGGTCCGTTCAATTACGAAGCGGAGAATCCCACAAAAAGTTTGTGGGTGGTGGAGGGCTTCACGGAATACTACGGAGCCCTGACGGTGCATCGCGCGGCGCTGACCACGCGCAGTGAATATCTCGGGACGGGCAGCGAGACAGCGGGTTCGCTTTCTTCGCTGATCAACTCGCTGCAGAACACTCCGGGGCGGCTGGTGCAATCGGCGGAGGGCGCATCGTTCGATGCGTGGATCAAATACTACCGGCCGGATGAAAACTCGAATAACGTCGCGGTCAGTTACTACACGAAGGGCGCGCTTGTGGCCTGGCTGCTCGATGCGAAGATTCGCCGCGCAACGGAAGACCGCAAATGCCTTGACGATCTGATGCGCCTTGCATTCCAGCGCTACTCAGGCGAGCACGGCTTCACGCCGGAGCAGTTCAAAGCGCTGGCGGATGAAGTGGCGGGCGCGCCGCTCGCGGCTTTTTTTCGCGAGACGGTGGAAACAGCCGGCGAGCTGAATTACGAAGATGCGCTCGACTGGTTCGGCCTGCGATTCCGCCATGTGGAAACATCGAAGAGTGATTCGCCGAAGCGTGCCTGGATGGGTGTCGAGACGCGGATTGACAACGGCCGTCTGCTGATTTCGCGCGTCCCGCGCGGAACACCGGCGTACACGGCCGAGTTAAACGTGGATGATGAAATTCTCGCGGTCGATGACTTCCGCGTGCGGGCCGATCAGCTGACCTCACGCCTCGAAAATTACAAGCCAGGCGACCGGATCTCCGTCCTGGTGGCGCGCCGGGAGAAGCTGACGCGGCTGGAACTGACGCTCGGCCAGGCTCCCTCCACCTGGCAACTCGAATTGCGTCCCGATGCGACTGCTGTCCAGAAACATCACCTCGATCACTGGCTTACCGCTTCGCTGTAGCGAATACGAAGTCGCGCTGGATCGCGAAGTTCGCGATGAAGAGGAAGGATTCCACAGCGATCTTCGCGGGCATGACGTGTACCCCGAGTCTGCTCGAAAGAAACGTAATCAGCGAGTAGGAGAGCGCGACATTCGCCACCGCGAGCAGCAGGTAGCGCGGCAGGGCAACGCGATGCTGTTCCCGCGAAAGAAAAACGGCCTTGCGCACTGCCCCATAGTTGAAGCTGAGTGCGATCACCCGCGCCCCCAGCAGTGAGGCCGCGATGTTGCCGGAGGAATGAAAAAACGTGTAGAACAG
>DASZVV010000466.1:0-7554 GCA_035546955.1 Bryobacteraceae bacterium | reverse complement strand
CGCACATCGGCCGAATCGAACAGCTGTGGATAAAAGCTCCTGAAATCTGCCGCGGCGGACTGCAGACTGTCCACAACCCGGCGCTGAGTCTCCAGAAAACGGCCGAGACGGCTCACTTCCATGCGGGCGATATTCTTCATCGCGTTCAGAATGTTGCGAATCCCGGTGAGGCTTCGGAGCGTGCTTTCAATACCACGATGACGGCTCATGACTCACTTCTTTCCGGTACCGCCGAGCCATCCGGCCGCGGCGGCCTGCCACTCTTCTTCGCTCGCCTCCAGTCTGATGCCCGATTGCGCTGCGGCATCCATCAGGCGCGCGAGGACCGTTGCGATATCCGCAGGTGAAACCGAGTCGAATAAACCGCTGTTAAAAGCCACCACCCACGCCATCTGCTGCTCGATGGACAGCGGAGCGAGCCGGCCCTGCTTCAGCAATTCGCGCAGGATGCGCCCTCGGCCAATCTGCCTTTCGACCGATGCTTCCAGCTTGCCGCCGAATCGCGTGAACACCTCCAGTTCGAGGAAGCGCAGATAGTCGAGCTTCATGTGCCCGGCCTCTTTCGCGACGCGTGGATGCTGGGCTTTGCCGCCAATACGGGAGACCGACTTTGTGACGTCTATAGCGGGCAGGACGCCAGCGGAAAAGAGGGCGCCATCGAAGTAGATCTGGCCGTCAGTAATGGAAATCAGGTTGGTCGGAATATAGGAAGTGATTTCGCCTTCCTTCGTTTCGACGACCGGCAGCGCTGTCATGCTTCCGCCGCCGCAGGAGGCGGCAAGACGCGTGGAACGTTCGAGAAGGCGCGAGTGGAGATAAAAAATGTCGCCGGGGTAGGCTTCGCGGCCCGGCGGACGCCGCAGCAACAGGGATAGCTCCCGATAGGCTTCTGCGTGCGCCGTGAGATCGTCATAGACAATCAGGGTGTCTTTTCCATTCGCCATCCAGCCCTCACAGACGGCGCAACCCGCGAAGGGTGCAAGATACTTCAGGCCCGGCGTAGCGGTTGCTTCCGCAACGATGACGGTGGTCCAGGAGAGAGCGCCGGCCTTCCGCAGAGTTTCAATCGTGCCGACCACACTGGACCGCTTCTGTCCGACGAGCACATAGACACAGAAAACATTTTTGTCTTTCTGATTGATTACGGCGTCGATGGCGAGCGAGCTTTTCCCCAAACCGTTATCACCGATGAGCAGCTCGCGCTGGCCTTTTCCGATTGGGATCAGCGTATCGATGATTTTGTTGCCCGTGTACAGCGGTTCATTCACAAAGTCGCGCGAGACGATGGGGGGCGAGAGTGTTTCGAGAGGACGCCATCCGGAACATTCCGGAGGTGCACTCCCATCGAGGGCAGCCCCTAAGGGGTCAATCACGCGGCCGAGCAGTTCATCGCCCACCGCGATACCGAGCCGCCGGCCGGTGAGAGTGACCGACGAGCCGGCGGCGAGTGTTTCGCCCGGCTCAAGCAGGATGGCGCTGATGGAATCGGATTCGAGCGAGTAGACGAGTCCGCGGCTTCCATCCTCGAACCGAAGTAATTCTTCCATCGAAGCCGACGGAAGGCCGTCGAGACGCGCAATACCATCGCCTATTGAGCGAACCAGGCCCTGCTCGGTGACCCGAAGAGCAAACCGGTAACGCTCGAGCCATGCGGGCCGGACTGCGGACAACGGCCGGGCATCAGGCTGCATCGCGCACCTTACCGGCGAAGAACGACAGCTCATCCTGAAGATTGGCGCGAAGCACCCATGGGCCGACGTTGATTCGCGCTCCGGCGAGCAGGGCTGCGTCTTCGCGAAACAAAGGACGAAGGGCGGCCGCGCTGCCGTTGCCGATCGCCTGAATCAGCGCGCCGCGTTGCGGAGCGGCGAGGGGAAATGCCGTCGTGATTCTGACTTCGGGTGTCTCCGCAGAAGCCTTTTGCAGAGATTGTCTGGTTGCCGGGGGCAAGGCTGCCAGATCTTCCAGAGCGATATTCACAAGGCGCGATTCGAGCTCAGGACCGGCAATTCTGGCGAACAGCCGTGCGGTGAATTGCAGGCCTTCGCGGATACCTTCCTCGGTGGCATGCTTTTCCATCTCGGCGATCCGGCGCCCGGCCAGCAGGTTCTGCCTTTCGCGTTCCTGCTGCAGCGCGCAATTCAGCTCCGCTGTCAGGCGGTCGCGATCAAGCTGGATTTCCTGCCTGAGATTCTCGCGCAACGTCTCCTTTTCCTTATTCCACTCGGAGAGGCGGGCCTCGTATTTCTTCTCCAGCGCCGCGGCTTCCGCTTTTCCGGCGTCCGCCTCGGCCAGCGCCTTATCGATGGCCGCCTTGCGCTGTTCGATGACCTGAAGCACGGGTTTGTAAAGAAACCGCTTCAGGATCCAAATCAGGACCAGAAAATTGACGATTTCAAGGACGAAAGTTGACCAGTCGAGCTGCATGGACTCCTCCTACTTCGTGAGGTACTGGAGCAACGGATTGCGAAAGAGGATGATCAGCACGATCACGAGAACGTAAATTGCGAGCGACTCGATCATCGCAAGCCCGATAAAAAGAGTTCGCATGATGGAGCGCTCAGACTCGGGCTGACGCGCGAGCGCTTCCAGTGCCTGCACGATCGCCCGTCCCATGGACAATGCGGGGATCATTACTCCCACAGCAATCGCCAGCGCCGCCACGACCGTGGACACAATGACAAACCAGTTGATTTCATGCACTTTTCAATTCCTCTTTTTGAGATTTGGTGATGTCGATCGACTCAAGCCCGCTGGCAATGTAGATGAGAGCGAGCGTGCCGAAAATGTATGCCTGCACGAGCGCCTCGATGATATGCAGCATCAGCACCGGCACGGGAACCAGAAATCCTGCCACCAGGAGAACGAGAAGCGCCGCCATTTCGAGGCTGAAGATATTTCCGAACAAGCGGACCGCGAGAGCCACGGTGCGGGAAATCTCACTAATGACGTGAAACGGGAGCAGAATCGGATTCGGCTCCATATAATGACGCAGATATGTGCGCCATCCGTGGATGCGGATTCCATACCAATGCACGGAGACAAACACGAGCAACGCCAGGGCGGCCGTTGCAGAGAGATCGGCCGTCGGCCCATGCAGTCCCGGAATGATGCCAACGAGATTGGCAATCCCGAGAAAGATCCACAGCGAACCCACAAACGGCAGAATTCGGGCCGCGTGTTCCGGAACCACTTCGGCGATCGCACTTTCGATAGCCGAAACCACTCCTTCGAGTGCGGTCTGCCATGGGCCCGGATTTGTCCGCAGGCGGCGCGAAGAAAGCCAGCACAAGAGAAAGAGAAACAACATCACTCCCCACGTCGTCCAGACTGTTTCATGAATGTACGGCAGCCGCATCGCTTACTCCCGAATAAACAGCCAGGTGCTGACCCCGCCGGTCAGGGCGCCCAGAAAAATCATGCCTGCAGTCCAGCGGACCGAGTAACCTGGTTCGAACCCATCCAGCCACCGGCCCAGGTATGCTCCGGCAACCACGGGCAGAACGAGAAGGACCCCGATGGTTCCGAGATAACGCGTCTGCGCGAGAAGGGTCCGCCGCTCTTTTGCTGCGCGGTCGAGCCGCCCAGCCTGCCACTCCACTCGCTCCGCGAGCTTCCTGCGTTCCGTCCGGCGGCCATTATCGTTGTCCACGCTCGATCTCCACCAACCACCGGAACATTTCCTGTTCCATTTTTTGCAGGCTGCGCTTCACTTCTCGCAACTGGTCTTCTTCGGCCGCAAACTGCTGGTCGAGCGCGGCGCGAATCTGCCGGTATTCGCTTCCGCGCAGGTAGTGCCGGGTACACACGCGGAGTTGATTCCCCGTGAAATACGCCACTCCTCCGGGTAAGGCGACGAAGTGCCAGCCGCCGACGCTCGTGCGGAAGCGGGCGAGCCCAAAGGTGAGGGCGGTCATGAATCGCGAATGTCCGGCCAGCAAGCCGAAACTGCCCGACCGATCGGTTCCGATAAAGCTGACGGCGTCCGGAAACTGTTCATACTGCGTTGCGCTCTGCAAATGGAGCGTAAAGGTTCTCATGCGCGAACTTTCTCCAGTCGACCGCGCATGTAGAACTGCTCTTCACCCAGGGAATCGCAATCACCACGCAAGAGCGCCTCGCAATCTTCAATCGTTCCGGACAGGGGAACGGAGACCCCGGCGAAGCCTGTATGACGCGAGACCACGAAGAATGGCTGGGTCAGATAGCGCTGCAGCTTGCGGGCGCGCGAGACGACAAGCCGATCGGAGGGAGACAGTTCTTCGATTCCGAGCATGGCGATAATGTCCTCGAGCTCGTGGTATCGGGCGAGTTGCTCCCGGACGGCGCGCGCCACGCGGTAGTGACGCTCACCGAGCGTTTGCGCATCCATCATCCTGCTGGATGATTTCAGCGGGTCCACCGCGGGATAAATTCCCTTGCCCGCCTGCGCGCGAGAGAGGATCACGGTCGTATCGAGATGCGCGAGAATGGCGTTCACCGCGGGATCGGCCATATCGTCGGCTGGTACGTACACGGCCTGGACCGAAGTGATGTTTCCGCGTTCGGTGGATGTGATCCGGTCTTCCAGACTGCTGACCTCGGTCATCAGGGTCGGCTGATAGCCGACAGTCGCCGGCATACGGCCGAGGAGTCCGGAGATTTCGCTGCCGGCCTGGACAAAGCGATAGACGTTGTCCATCAGAAAGAGAACTTCTTTCCCAGTGGTATCGCGCAAATACTCGGCATAGGTCTGAGCGCTCATCCCGACGCGAAAGCGCACGCCGGGCGATTCGTCCATCTGGCCGAAAACCATGAGGGCGTGCGGCATCACACCGGCCTCCTGCATCTCACGCCACAGCTCATGACCTTCGCGGATCCGTTCGCCAACGCCGCCAAATACGGAGACGCCCTGATGGAGCTTCGCGATGGCGTGCATGAACTCCATGATCAGAACGGTCTTGCCGACACCGGCCCCGCCGAACAGGCCAGTCTTGCCACCGCGAATGAACGGGCAAAGCAGATCGATCACTTTAATGCCGGTTTCGAGAACCTCAGTCGCCGACCGGACGTCGCGCAGCGGCACCGGTCTTGTGAGAACACTGCGGGACGCTGTACCGGACAGCGGTTCACCGCCATCCAGCGGCTCTCCAAAAACGTTGAGTAGGCGGCTCACGCATGCCGGGGAAACCGGCACTTCAAGCGCGGAGCCACTGTCGAACACCGGCGTACCCCGGCGAAGTCCTGACGTACGATGCAGTGTGATCGCACGGACATGTGTCGCATCCAGATGCTGATGGACTTCAAACGTGTAGGTTTCGCGATCGAGTTTCGCGAACAGCGCGCGGTGCAGGGGCGGGAGCGCGGAACAGGCGATATCCACTACCGGACCGTGCACCTGCGCGATAGTGCCAATCTGACCCGCATCGTCATGCCCGGGGTGCATCGGCTCAAAAGATTGCAAGCGCCAGTCCATCAATGGCCACTGGAGTTCATCGAAATTGCTTCCATTCGGTCAGGAGACGACGTCAGATGACGCCGGTGTTGAGTCAATTCGCGCAGCAGGTAAACGGGGGCCGCCGTTCAACGCGCCGTATATCCGCCGTCGATCACGAGCTCGCTGCCGGTGACGAACTTCGATTCCCCGGACGCAAGGTAGACGATTCCCCAGCCGATATCATCCGGCTCCCCGACATGGCCGAGGGGATGGAGCGCGTCAATCGCTTTGCGAACCTCGTTGACTTCCCCCTGATCGCCCGCGAACTTCTCCACCATGGGCGTCCAGATGAATCCCGGATGAACGGAGTTGACCCGGATCTTATCCGCCGCGTAGATCAACGCATCGTTCTTCGACATCAGGCGCACGGCGCCTTTCGCGGCGTGATAGGGAGGGACGTCCCCCGCCCCCACGAGGCCGTAGATCGAGGACAGATTAATGATGCTTCCTCCACCCTGCCTGCGCATCCAGGGGATTGCGTGCTTTGTGCAGAAGAAGACGCCCTTCACGTTTACTGACATCAACCGGTCCCAATCGGCTTCACTGATTTCGTCAGTCGGGCGGTTGATTCCGGCAATTCCGGCGTTGTTCACGAGTATGTCGAGTCCGCCAAAGCGTTCACTGACAGAACGGAACGTCTCCTCGACCTCAGCTTCTCTGGCGACGTCGAGATGCCAGAACTCGGCGATGCCGCCAAATTTCCGGATTTCCGCAGCGACTGCCTCGCCCTGCGGATCCAGCCGGTCAGTCACGGCTACCATTGCCCCCTCCCGGGCCAGAAGAATGCAGCCGGAGCGTCCAATTCCCAGCGCACCGCCGGTGACGATCGCAACTTTGCCGGCTACGCGGTTCATGATTCTGCTCCGGTCAGAAGTTTCGCGGAGCTCAGGATTTCCTGAGCGTCGTCGTCGGTGACCTGGCGAAAGTCCACATACCATTCACCAACGGCCGAGAAGGGCTCGGGGATGGCGAGGCAAATACATTCATCGGCTTCGGCCCGAACTCTGCGGCAGGCACTCAGAGAACCGACGGGAACCGCAACGACGATTCTCCGCGGCTGCATGGTACGAACCGCCCGAATGGCGGCCAGCATGGTGGATCCTGTCGCCAAACCGTCGTCCACAATCACAACGGTTCGGCCGCGGAGGTTGAGCGGCGGACGATCGCCGCGGTACAGCTTCTCGCGACGCTTTGCTTCCTTTATCTCCCGGGCGATCGCCGGGGCCAGATCCACATCTGAAATTTTCAAACTGTGAATGAGTTGAGGATCGAGAACGATTGCACCCTGAGCGATCGCGCCCATCGCGAGTTCACCCTGCCACGGCACGCCCAGCTTTCGAACGACCACAACATCGAGCGGCGCCTTCAACGCATCGGCGACCCCTGCGCCAACGGGAAGACCACCGCGGGGCAACGCGAGCACAATCGTGCGGGCGGGAAATTTACGAGTGGCGAGGTTCGCGCCCAACAGGCGGCCAGCCTCGACTCGATCCACAAAAGGCAACTGGGTCGTGTTCATGGGAGTATGACAATGTCCATGGCAATCGGCGCTCCACGAGCATCAGCCGCGCGCGTGCGCCATTTCGCGCCCCTCCGGCGCGGTTTCACGCATCCTGACGCTGGTTGGCCGCACGACGAGGACGGAACAATTCGCGTCCCAGGCAGTTCGATGGGCCGTGCTCCCGAGAAGCTCATGCTTCAGATCGGTGGCGCCAGTCGCACCCAACACGATGAGATCGCAATCGCGCGTGGCGGCTTCGCGCAGGATCTCGGACGAAGGAATTCCTTCGGCCAATTGCGTCCTCACACCGGGATAGCTCTTCACGAACTGCTCGCGAGCGCTGCCCAGCACTCGCTGACCGTGGGCGCGAACCTGTTTATCCCATGCGATTTCCGGCGCGACAGAATCACGAACGCGGTCTCCGCAGGAGATGCACTCGCGCTCCATTCCGACATCGATCCAGGACGTCTCGGCAACGTAAATGAGCGCGATTTCCGCTGCATGGAGATCAAGGCTCCTCACGGCATTAAGCGCCCGGACCGAGGCCACAGAGCCGTCGAGTGCGAGCAAGACGCGA
>DASZVV010000465.1:0-12617 GCA_035546955.1 Bryobacteraceae bacterium | reverse complement strand
TGTCTTTGTCGAGCCGCGCTTCCACCGCTTTCACCAGACTCTGGCTGCAAAGCAGCACCATATCGTACTTGTAAGCGTCCGGCAGCGGCGAGGAACCCACCAGATCGAGCAGCGAGCGCTTCTGCTGGATATCCACCCGGTACGTCAGCATCAGCGGATCGATCAGCGAAAACAGATACGCATGCCGGATGTCGTACATCGGCGGGTTAGCCGCGGGCGAAATCACCACATATGTATCGTCGCCGTAACTCCGTGTCTCGATGAGCTCCGGCTGCATCATCGGCTCCACGATCGCGTGAAACTTCCGCTGCTGGAAATCCGCGACCGACGCATGCAGATAAGCGTCGATCGAATTGGTCATCGCCAGAATCGGCTTATGATACCGTGCGATTTCCGCATCGTAAGCGGGCTGCACTTTCTTCCAGAGATCCCCCAGATGGGCCTGGTTGTAAAAGTCGATCATCAGCGGCTGGAAACCCTCCAGCCCCAGCGCGTCAGGCGGCACGTCCACATCCCGCCCTTTCCACTGAAAATCCGGCGCACCGCCCACGGCAAAAGCCCAGGAGACGTACGGCGTAAGATCCTCCGTCCCGGTTTTCTGCATGTGCCGCCGGTAATATTGCCTGAGTTCGGGCAGAACGGGCAGATTCAGCTTTGCCAGATAATCCCGCACCTGCTTTCGGAGCGGGTTGTTATCCGGCAGATTTATGCCTTCGTCATAGCCGGCCGCGTTCACCGCCGCCATGACATAAAAAAGGGTTTCGTTCGATTCGAGCTGCATCGTTTCCGCCCGGGCCTGCTGGCCGGAAAAAAACGCGCAGAGAGTCACGACGGCGGCTGCCGCAAAAGGCGTGTCCGTCGCGAGTAGACAGAATCGGGGTAACAATCGCTTCAAGACACTTCCGCCCTGGATGAACTCAAGTCTACCATTAAGTTAGATATGGATATGTCTCGCCGCCGCATCATGATGGTGTCATCCGAGGTCAGCCCCTGGGCACGCAGCGGCGGCCTGGCGGACGTCCTCGGAGCCCTCCCCACCGCGCTCGCCGCGCAGGGTTGCGAAGTCGCCGTGGTGGTTCCGCGCTACATGAACGCCGCGGATTCCCCCACCTCTCCCGTGATAGACGGCCTGCGCGTTCCGTTCGGTGCAGCGGATGTCCCGGTTAACGTCTGGGGAGGTTCGAAACAGATCGGTTCCGGGTCTGTCACGCTCTACTTCATTGAAAATGCGGAGCTCTTCGGCCCGGAACGGAGAGGCTCCGGACTTTACGGCAACCAGCAGGGCGATTACCCGGATAACCACATCCGTTTTGCCCTGTTTGCCCGCGCCGCACTCGAAGTCTCACGCCGCCTCTTCCCGGCGGATGTATTCCACTGCCACGACTGGCAGGCCAGCCTCCTTCCCGTCTATCTCCGTGAAACGCTTGCGGGCGATCCCGATTTCGCGGGCGCGAAGACTCTGCTCACCATTCATAACCTGGGCTACCAGGGCCTGTTCCCGCCCTCCGCCCTGGCAGAGATCGGTCTGCCTTCTCATCTCTTTAATCCCGAACAGCTTGAATTCTGGGGAAAAGTCAATTTCCTCAAGGCTGGCATCGTCTTCGCCGACGCCATCAACACCGTGAGCCGCCGGTATGCGGAGGAAATCCAGACCGAGCCCTTCGGCTTCGGACTCGATGGCCTCCTGCGCCACCGTTCCGCCGTTCTCTCGGGTATTCTGAACGGCGTCGACTACTCCCGCTGGAATCCGGCCACTGACCCCCACATCGCGGCCAACTATGCTCCCGAGAGTCTCGCCGGAAAACTGGAATGCAAGCGCGCTCTCCTGAAGGAGGTCGCCTTGCCGGAATCAATGATGGACCGCCCGCTGATCGGTATCGTTTCCCGCTTCGCCGCCCAAAAGGGCTTCGATCTGCTTGCCCCCGTGGCCGAGCGAATTTTCGCCCGCGGCGCCGGACTCGTCGTCCTTGGCGACGGCGATGCCGACCTCGAACAGATGTTCCTCGGTCTCGCTCGCGACTTTCCAGATCAGGCCGCCATCCGGCTCGGCTTCAACGACCCGCTGGCCCACCGCATCGAAGCCGGCGCGGATATCTTCCTGATGCCCAGCCGCTACGAACCCTGCGGTCTCAACCAGATCTACAGCCTGAAGTACGGAACGGTCCCCGTCGTCCGGGCGACCGGTGGCCTGGACGACACGATCGATGAGTCCACCGGCTTCAAGTTTCATGATTACAATGGAGATGCGCTTTTGAGCGCCGTCGCCTGGGCGTGTGATGCCTGGGAAAATCGCGAGGAGTGGGCCACCCGGATGGTACATGGCATGCGAAAGGATTTTTCCTGGGAGCCGTCGGCCCGCGCGTACGCAGAGCTTTACCAACGGTTGTAACCCGGTCTGAATCTTTCGGGCCGCTCGATTATCTAAACTTCTGTACGAGGAAATAAAAGAACATGGCTGGAGCCAACACACTGAACTTTACCGATGCCGCCTGGGACACCGAGGTCCTCAAGTCGGATACCCCTGTCCTGGTGGACTTCTGGGCAACCTGGTGCGGCCCCTGCCGCCAGATGACCCCGATCATCGACCAGCTCGCCGAGGAGTACGCAGGCAAGGCCAAGATTGGCAAGCTGAATGTCGATGAGAACGGCCAGACCGCGATGCGCTATCAGGTGCGCGGTATCCCGACAATCCTGCTCTTCAAGGGCGGTCAGATCGTCGGCTCACGCGTCGGCGCCGTGGGCAAGGGCGATCTCCAGAAGATGCTGGACGCGGCTTAATTACCGCAGTCCAAAAAGACGTCTGTCAAGCGCGTGCGGTTCGGCTTCGCCAACGCGAATTTCGCCGGACCGCGCGTGATTTGGATTAATCACGATGTTTCGTTCCGCGGGTATAATCGCGGAGGGTACGAACATCGCCAGTGACCTGGCCTCCGCAACAAACCGATCCCCGGTCCATTGGGTCTCCCGCCGATGGGGATAGTCATTCCATCCATCAGGCAAGTCAGGAACATCGGCAATCAGTTCATTCGGGATTTCAATCGGAATCAATACTGCGCTCGAAGGCAGGCGCTCACGCGTGAGATGCACCAGCATTTCCAGCACGGCCAGCGAACGGCTGCTCGCGGCGTAAACCATCCCGATTCCCGGTGAATTCCACCGGCTGCCCCATCTGGCGGCTCCGGATAGCGGCTCAGCGGCGTAGTCCGGAATGACAATTCTCCAGCTCAGCACTCAGGCAAATAATCCGTAGCCAATTCGTCCTATCTCCTGCATGACTGCCTGTGTCCCTCCGTCGGAGTCCAGATACTGTAGCGGCGGCGCGTTGTGAAAGGCCGGGCTCGGATCGCTCAGCCACCCCGCCGCTCGTGACTCCTCTCCGAAAACTCTGGTCGCCTCTTCCAGTGCCCTTCCGACTCGCAGCAGGCGATCAGCCTCTTCGGGTTTGAGATAACCCTCCGATTTGCGCCTGAGCGCGGTTCGTTCCGTAACACCAATGATCTTCAGAAGCACTGTGGGTTCAACTCCGAGGCGCTTACTGAACCCGCCTACCGCAGACCACGGCACGGAGCGTGGCCCGATATCAATCAGCTCCCCGTTCCTCTCGCGATGCTTCCGTCCAGGTTTGGAATCGACAACAAGCTCCAGTACAGATGCCGCGGTTTTCATCATGCGGCAGCCTCCCGCCACCTGTCATATATTTTACGCCATATGGCGGAATCGATCAATGTGCCGCCGGCTTCTCGAAATGCTGGTAGTCCTTCCGATCCCCCCAGCTTCCGCCCCATGTCCAGCCCTTCTCCCCGAATAGCTTCACAATGAAGCTATCCGCGAGGATTGACCCCGGAAACGCCTTCGTCCGGTCCAGATACTGCCTTCCGGCCGGCGGCAGCACCTTGTCGCCCTTCACATAGGGATTCGTCAGCGGATTGATGTCGATCGCCCGCCCCCAGCTGTGATTCGAAAACTTCCCCGGCTGCCCGGTGACATCCCGGCAGTTGAAAGCCGACGTATTGTTCGCCGCCATCGACGCATCGTCGCTGCCCTGATAGTCCTCCACCGGCGTCATCTTCTCAATCAGGAAGCCATGCTGGAACAACTCGCGGAAAATCCCCACCACTTCCTGGGCCACATCCCTGTCGACAACCAACACACCAGTCATCGGCATTTGATCGAAATTCCAATAGGACAAAGTGAGCTGCCGCAGGTCATCCGGGCTCACCGGACATCCCTCATGCCACGTCGTCGCCCGCATCTTCGCCAGCAGCGGACCCGAAATCCGCTCGATACGCCCGGTGAAAGCTGCAGTCTTGTGCGTCACGATTTCCGGCGGTTGCGCCGCACACGCGGCCGCCATCAAAAGCGAGGAAATGCAAAAAAGAATCGAGCGCTTCATGGTCTTATCCGAGCGTTTTATCCGAGCGGAGCACGCCCCGTCCGCAGCCGCGCAGCCCAGTCTTGGCGGCCATTCTCAGCGGCTGCCTTCGCCGCCCCTTCGAAATCGTACGGTATGGCGATCAGTTCCACGTTCCACCCTGTTCTCCCGTGCGTCAGGATCGCATAACGGGCTGACGGATTGCCGGTTTCCATCAGGTGGCGTACGGGCGAATCATCGGAGTAGGCCTGCAGCCCCACGCTCCCCGGATTCACAATTAACCGTCCCCGCGATTCCACCACACGTGGAATATGAGTATGGCCGCAGATCAGAAGGCGCTGCTTCACCGGTCCGAGACGTTCCGCAATTTCCCGATCGGTCGCCAGCGAAACCTCGCCATCGGCATGCACGGACTCCAGCAGATACACATCATCCCGGTCCGGTGTCCCATGAAACAGCAGGATGTCTTCCGTGAGCCCCAGTGTTGCAGGCATCGTGCGAAGCCAGCCCCCGTGCGGCCCATCGAATAACTCGCGATCCTGATTCCCCGCCACGCTCGGAAGATCCCGCCCCTGAAGCAGTTTTGCCGTTCCCTCCTGATCGAGCGGCCCGGCCAGGTGATCTCCGGCATTCACGATCTCGCGAATCCCGCGCGACGCGATATCTTCCAGGACGGCTTCGAGCGCCCATCGGCTCCCGTGCACGTCCGCTATTGCCGCGAAGCGATCGTCCATCTTTGCGGCCAGTGTAACGCAGGCGAGCTTATTCGACGGCCCAATAACCCGAGCGAGTGCTGACCCGCAGCTTCGGATACCCTTTCACCGTCACTTGAATCGAGTGGAACGCGCCGGGCTGCCCAACGGGTGCCTGGAACGTCAGGATATATTGCCGGTGAACCTCCAGGCTGATGAGCTGGATTGCCTGTTCGAGAGCATCCTTTTTCAGGAAGCCGAGTGCTCGCCCGCCCGTTGTTTCCGTAAAAAGAGTCGAGAGATCCGGCTGCGTCAGGTGGGCCAGCTCGCCAAGCGCATAAACTAAACCGCCTGGGCCCGGCTCATAGGGAACCGGGGTCTCATCGCGCCGCGGACAGGAGATACACGCGCGGAACGGCTGCCGCGCCGCGATCGGTTTCAAATCCTCTTTCACCTTGTTTTTGACCGTAAATGGCTGCAGAAAGGGAGACCATGTCACCCAGTAAACAGCCGCGTTCAGGCGTTGCGCCTTCGCCATCACTTCCGGAAGTTTCGCGTCACTCCCGCGGTCCCGCTTCTCAGCGATCATCAGAATGATTCGCCGCCGCGCCGGTGGACGTGCCGCGAGCATCGTCAAAGCCTGTCCAATCGCCTCCAGTTCGTGGGCATCGCCGCCTTCCATTCGCAGCATCCGCATCGCATTCGTGACCTTGTCCGGGTCGGCCGTAAAGTCCTGATGCAGCTTTACGGTGTCGCTGAACGAAATCATCGCGGTCTCGCCCGCGCCGCCGGCCAGCATTTGGGATAACAGAATGCCCGCTCCGCCCAGCTTATCGATCACCGGCCCGGAATTCGCGCTGGTCTGCACCGCCACCACCAGATCGATCGGATAAGTCATCCAGTCCATCTGTATCGCCTGCCGCACACTGTTGTCGGTCAGAATCAGGTCGTCCGGCGTCAACCCATCGACAAACCGGCCCTTTTCGTCGGTGACCGTCGTCGGCGCCACCACAAGCTGAGTTGTGCTCTTAAACTGTGCGCCGGCCGTTGCGGTCAGTATGAAGAACACAGCGGCGGCGCGCATCACGGGACTACCCGTGCAGACTGCGGGCCACTACCGCCCGCCGACGCCGATACACAGAATCCCGCCCAGGATCAGCACCAGCGCCCCGACCTTCTGTTTCGTAATTGGCTCACGGAACAGCATCCGCGACCACAGCATCGCCCAGACATAGCTGAGCGAGACCATCGGATAGAGAACCGAGAGTTCACCGTGCTTGAGAGCCATGATAAAGGGAACGCTCGACCCCAGGAACAGCGCAATTCCCGCCGTGAGCTGCCAGTTGAACAGTCCCCGGATGCCCCGGTTCAGATGCGCCGCCCCGAGTTTCAGAAATACGGCGCCAAACGATCCAATAAAAGACGCGAAGAGGACCAGGAGGATGGAACTGAGCGGAGTCTCGTTCATTCGGTGGACGCCTTTCCGAGCACCGCCACTCCGGCGATAATCAGCGCGATCCCCGCCCCCTTCCAGATGTTCATATGTTCATGGAAGTAATAGAGCGAGAGCAGGTCCACCCACACATAGGAAAGCGCGTACAGGGGATAGAGCACGGATAAATGCCCGTGGCGCAGCGCCAGAATCAGCACCATGGCGTTGCAGGCGTGCAGGCTGTAGCCGGCCAGAAGAGGCCAGTCGCCCGCGAGCGCCTGCAGAAAGGCCCCCACACTCGCGGAATCCGAAAAATGGACAGCCGGCAGCGGATGTAGCGCCCCGAACTTGAGCAAAATCTGGGCCGCGGCGGCAAAAAGTGTACAAATAACAACCAGATAGATCGGGTTGACCGCCGGCTGCGAGGGGTTTTCCGGAATCTCGGCGACGGGGGGGATGGTGGTGGAACTGCCCATGAAATCGGCTCGCCGGGGAGTTCTCTCAGCATAACAGCCTGCTCCCGCTACAATGGGCAGTAGTGGATCCATCGGAATCAGTCGTTTCGGAAAAACCGGCGCTTCAGAGCCCGGAGCCAAAATCCCACAGGTCCGAACCGCCCCGGGGCTTTATCGCAGAGTGGACTGTCACGATCATCCTCCTGCTGTTCGGCACCACAACGCTGGTCCAGGCGTTTGTCATCCCCACCGGTTCCATGGAAGACACCCTCCTCATCGGCGATCACCTGCTGGTGGACAAAATGGCCTACGCTCCTCCGGGGAGCGTTTCCAAATACCTGCTGCCCTACACCGATCCCCACCGTGGCGACATTATCGTTTTTCGCTACCCGGAAGACATTCGCCAGACGTTCGTCAAGCGCGTGATGGGGGTGCCCGGCGACCATATCCATCTTGAAAACAAGCGTGTCTGGCTCAATGGTCATCTGCTGAATGAGCCTTACGCTGTCCACAAAACCGAGTACCTCGATTCATACCGGGATAATTTCCCCAACGACCCGAATACTCCGATCTATCAGGGCGCGCAGCGCATGCTGGAACACAACGTCGTCAACGGCGAAGTCGTGGTGCCGCCCGGCTATTTCTTCGCCATGGGCGACAACCGCGATTATTCGCTCGACAGCCGCTATTGGGGCTTCGTCCCGCGCGAAAACATTATCGGCAAGCCTCTCATCATTTATTGGTCTTACGACGCTACCACGGAAGAGCTTTCCAGTCCCGGTTTTACGGTCACCCATCTGATCGACGTCATCATCCATTTCCCCACCAAGACGCGTTGGGCTCGAACGTTTCGCCTCATCCACGCGTATCCTGTGAACTAGCGCATGTCCACGAAAAAAGAGCAGGTTCAGCCCCGCGGGTTCATTGCCGAATGGGCCGTCACGTTTATCCTTCTGCTGTTCGGTACCACCGCGCTGGCGCAGGCCTTTGTGATCCCGTCCGGATCAATGGAAGACACCCTGCTGGTGGGCGACCATCTCCTCGTCGATAAGCTTGCCTACGCGCCCACCGATCCTGTCAGCAGGCATCTGCTTCCCTACAGCGATGTTCATCGCGGCGACATCATCGTTTTTCGCTACCCGCTCGATATCCGCCAGAACTTCGTGAAGCGCGTGATTGGCGTCCCCGGTGACCACATTCATCTGGTGGATCGCCAGCTTTACCTGAACGGCCATCAGGTAAGCGAGCCTTATGTTGTCTACACCCGCCCTCCCTCGACCTATGCCGATAACTTCCCGCGGGCTCCGATCGAATACGGCGTTTATCCGCGCGGCGAGCAGATGCTTCGCGACGACGTGAAGGATGGTGATTTGGTGGTGCCTCCCGGCTATTTCTTCGCCATGGGCGATAACCGCGATAATTCGTCGGACAGCCGGTTCTGGGGCCTTGTGCCGCGCGAAAACATCATCGGCAAGCCCCTGATCATCTATTGGTCGTACGAGGCGTCGACCGAAGATCTGACGGCTCCCGGCCTCGACATTTCGCATCTGGTCGACATGGTGATCCACTTCCCCACCAAAACCCGCTGGAGCCGGACCTTCCGCCTGATTCGCCCGCACCCGATCAGTTAAAGGCGCACCCTGCTAACCTCGTTTGTGGCATGGCTAAGCAAAACTATTACGGCCTGATTCTGGCCGGCGGACGCGGCACTCGATTCTGGCCGCGCAGCCGCAAACGCACCGCGAAACAGGTCCTCAATATTGGAGGCGGCGAGGCCAGCCTCATTCAGGACACGGTCGCGCGCCTCGCCCCGCTCATCCCTCCCGATCGCATCTGGATCCTCACCAACGAATTCGTGCGCGATGAGATCGTCCGCCAGTTACCGCAGGTGCCGGCCCGTCAGATCATTGCCGAGCCCGCTCAACGCAACACCGCTCCCGCCATCGGACTCGCCGCCCACATCCTCGCCTCCGCCGACCCCGACGCCATCTTTGGTGTCTTTCCGTCGGATCACGTGATCGGCAATCCCAGGCGCTATCTGAGCCTGGTCCGCGCGGCATTCCGTGCGGCGGAGCAGGACCAGATTGCCGTCCTCGGAGTCGCGCCGCGCTGGGCCGAAACGGGATACGGCTACATCGAGTTTCCGAAAGGGACCGAGCAGGGAAAGCTCGAAGCCGTCCGCGTCAAACGTTTTCGCGAAAAGCCGGAAATGAAGGATGCGAAAAAGTTCGTTCGCTCCGGCAACTTCTACTGGAATGCCGGCATGTTCTTCTGGAAGGCCTCCACTGTTCTCGATGCGTTGCGGCGTCACCTGCCGAAGACCGCTACGCTCATCTCAAGCCTGCCGGCCTTCGGGAAAAAGGAATTTGCCGCGAGCGTTGCCAAAACCTTTCCCAAGTGCGAAAACATTTCGATCGATTACGCCGTTCTCCAGAAGGCCGATAACGTCGTTGGGGTTGCCTGTGACGATTTCGGATGGAACGATGTCGGAAGCTGGCATGCCGTCTACGAACTGCTGCCGCGCGATGAGGATGAAAACGCGTCCCGCTCCGAACTCCTCGCCAGGAAGTCCCGCGGTAATTACGTGGACTGCGGCCACAAGGTTGTCGCGCTGCTCGGCGTCAACGATCTGATCGTAGTCGATACGCCGGATGCGATCCTGGTTGCCGACCGCGCCCGCGCCCAGCAGGTAAGCGATTTCGTCAAGCTGCTGGAAGAGCAGGGCCGTCATCATCTGATTTAAAACCGCTGCGGGGATATACTGGCCCACGGAGATCCGATGAATCGAAGAACTTTCCTCAAATCCGTGGCCGCGGCTTCCACGGCGAGCCTTGCCCATCTTCCGCTGCTCAATGCGGCGCTGCCGAAGATGAAGATCACGCGCATACGCGCTTACTCCACGCCGGACCGGAATCCGCTCTTCAATCAATCGAACACCGTGGTCACCATCGAAACAGACGCGGGCATCACCGGCGTCGGCGAAGGCGGTTTTCCGGATACGCTCAGCCAGTGCGCAGGCCGTCTCATCGGTCAGGATCCGCAGTACATTGAAAAGCTCTGGCAGGATATGTCTCGCTCCTTCTTTTATCCGCCGGGACGGGAGAAGCAGGATGCGCTCGGTGCGCTCGATCTCGCCCTGTGGGATATCAAAGGCAAAGTGCTCAAGCTGCCGGTGCACGAAATCCTCGGTGGAGCAGTTCGTAACTACTGCGAGTGCTACAGCACAGGCAGTATCATTCCCGGTATCAAGCCGGGTATGAGTCTCAAAGACCGCGCCGCCGCGACTATCGCCGCGGGTTTCCGCGCCTTCCGCATGGGTGCCGCGGACTCGCCGATCAACACAACGTACAACACCCACCAGAAGGTGGATCAGACGTTCGAACAATGCCAGCAGGTGCGCGATGGCGTGGGCAAAAACGGCGACTGGTGCATCGATTTCCATCAGCGTTTTGATCTTTCCGATGCCGTGCGCTGCGCCGATCTGATCGCGCCGCTCGCTCCTTATTTCGTCGAAGATCCCGTTCGCGCGGAAGCGTTCAATGACGATCTTCCGAAACTCCGGACGATGGTGAAAGTCCCCATCGCCGCGGGCGAAGAATGGGGCGGCCGCTGGGACTTCAATAAGCTGATCGAGAACCACGATATCGACTACGTACGCGCCACACTTCCGAACGTCGGCGGCATCACGGAAATGATGAAGATCGCGGCATTGTGCGAGACGCATTTCATCGGCATCGTTCCGCACTTTACCGGACCGATCGCTACCGCGGCCCTCGTGAACTCACTCGGAACCTTCTCCGGCCCGCTGCTGATGGAGTATGCCTACGGCGGGAAGACTGTCGCGCACCTCCCGGTTTTCTGCGATTTCAAAGACGGCAAACTCTACCCGAACGACCGCCCCGGCCTCGGCGTCGAACTCGACATGAGCAAGCTCACTCAGATCATGGAAGTAACGAAGTACGACACCAACCGTGCCCAGCTCTACTACCGGCCGGACGGCTCGATCACGAACTGGTAAACCCGTGGGCGGGGCTTCGGCCCCGCCGCCTGCCAGACGCAGGCAAATTAATATGTTGTCGCGAATCTTTTCACTGCTCCTCCTGACGTGCACATCCGCACTCGCCGCCACTTACTACGTTGATTCCGCCCACGGTGATGACGCCAACGCCGGCACGGCGAAAGCGGCCCCGTGGAAATCGCTTGCCAAAATTGACGCCTGGGAATTCAAACCCGGTGACCGCATTCTCCTCCACGCCGGCTCCGTCTGGAACGAGCAGCTCAAACCGCAATCCTCCGGCGCGGCGAACGCGCCCATCGTAATTGACCGCTACGGCGACGGCTCGCTGCCTCGAATCGATGCCAACGGAGCGGTCGATGACGCGGTATTACTCCACAACGTCCAGCAGATTGAAATCCGCCATCTCGAAATCACCAACCGCGCCGCCACACCGGCGATCCGCCGCGGGGTCCATATCGCGCTCGATAACTTTGGCACCGCAACCCACATTGTCGTTTCCGGCCTCTACATCCATGACGTTTCCGGTACGAACGAAAAGAAAGACAACGGCGGCATCATCTTCAGCAACATCGACACCACCACGCCCAGCCGTTTCGACGACCTCCTGATCGAAAACAACATTGTCTGGAAAGTCGACCGCTCCGCCATCGCCGGCCAGAGCTCTCACTGGGCGCGCGACCACTGGTTCCCGAGTCTCCACGTCGTCATCCGTGGCAACTACGTCGACGATATCGGCGGTGACGGCATCGTTCCCTGGGCCACCGACGGCGCCCTTGTCGAATACAACATCGCGCGCCGCTGCAACATGCGGGCGAATTCCTTCAACGCCGGCATATGGCAGTGGAGCACCGACAACACGCTCCTTCAATGGAACGAAGCGTCGGATACGCATGACACGCATGATGGCGAAGGCTTCGATTCCGATTACAACTCGCGCGGTACCACGTTCCAGTACAACTACAGTCACGACAATCAGGGCGGCTTCATGCTGATCTGCTCGCCGGGCCAGCGTAACCCCGCGCAAAATATCGGGAACATCGGCACAATCGTGCGCCGCAATATTTCCCACGACGATCGCACCCGCATCTTCCACATCAGCGCCGTCGAAAACGCGCGAATCGAAGACAATGCAATCTACGTCGGTCCCGGTCTCGATATCCAGATGGTTCTCGCATCGAACTGGTCCGGCTGGACCGACGGCGCGGTCTTCGCCGGCAATCGTTTCTATATCGATGGCGTCGCGCGCTACGGTCACGCGCCCCGTAGTCATCCGGACGGCACCTACGATATCGCTCCCGGGTGGGCGCCCGCGAAGAATATGGTGTTCACGGGCAACCAGTATTTCGGAAAGCAGATCGATGCTCCCGAAGATCCAGCCGGCCGAGTCGATCCCGCGGCGCCCGTCATTCCTTCGAGGGACTGGACTGGCCCGCAATTCGATCCCGCTCACCCGGAAAACTACGAAGCGTTCCTCGCGAAACACAAAGCATGGCTGCGCGAACTGATGCGCGCGGAATTCGGCCAGATTCCCTGATGCTGTTCGAGGTCTATCCACTGCGGCTGGAATTCACCGCTCGCGAATCGCTGGTTTTTCCACCGCGCAAAGCCGCCAACACTCTTCGGGGTGCGCTGGGAACAGTGCTCGACG
>DASZVV010000464.1:0-18337 GCA_035546955.1 Bryobacteraceae bacterium | reverse complement strand
GGTCTTTTCCTCTCGATCCACGCCAATCCGCCAAAGGGCAACGCTACCCAGATGACAAAGAGTGAGATCAGGAGGACGGATGGATTTCTGCGTCCGGCGTAAAGCGTGAAAATTACAGACGCGGCGGCGCCAGCAGAAATAACGCGATTGGAGGCGCGGTTCAAAGCCTCTTCAGGTTATTCGCAAAACTTTTCAGCGTCAAGTACTTTACTTCAGGACCGGCGCCAGCGGACGACCGGCTTGCGGGCCGCGCCGACCTCGTCCACCTTGGTGGTGCGGGTCATGTGCGGCGCTTTGAGAACCGTCTCCGGTTCGGTGTCGACTTCTTTGGCTATGTCGATCATGGCTTCCACAAACTGATCGAGCTCGCGCTTCGATTCGGTTTCGGTGGGTTCGATCATCAGCGCGCCGTGGACAATCAGCGGGAAGCTGACGGTATAGGGGTGGAAGCCGTAATCGATGAGGCGCTTGGCGATTTCGCCGGTACGGACGCCTTTCGCCGCCTGCCGATCGTCGCTGAAGACGACTTCGTGCATGTTGGGACGGTCGTAGGGAAGATCGAAATACGGCCGCAGCTTGTGGCGCAGGTAATTCGCGTTGAGCACGGCGTCGATGGTGGCGTTGCGAAGCCCGGGGCCGCCGTGCGCATAAATGTAAGCCAGGGCGCGGACGAGCACGCCGAAATTGCCGTAGAAGGCGCGCACGCGGCCGATGGACTGCGGGCGGTCGGAATCCCAGGTCCAGAGATCGCCCTTGCGAGCGAGGCGCGGCACCGGCAGAAAAGGTTCGAGATGCTTCTTCACGGCAACAGGACCGCTGCCGGGTCCGCCGCCGCCATGGGGCGTGGAGAACGTCTTATGAAGATTGAGGTGCATCACGTCGATGCCGAAATCTCCAGGGCGCGCGATACCGACAAGCGCATTCATGTTGGCGCCATCCATGTAGACCATAGCGCCTTTGGAATGCAGGATGTCGGCGACCTTCATGATGTTGTCTTCGAAGACACCGAGCGTGCTCGGATTGGTCACCATCAGGGCGGCGACGTCGGAATCGACGATGCGGGCGAGTTCTTCGAGATCGATCATGCCCTGATCGTTCGAATGGATGTTCTGGACTTCGTAGCCGGCGATCCCGGCGGTGGCGGGATTCGTGCCATGGGCGGAATCCGGCGTCAGAATGCGCTTGCGGGGATTGCCCTGCGCTTCGAGCAGCGCGCGCACCAGAAGAATGCCGGTAAGTTCTCCATGCGCTCCAGCCGCCGGCTGGAGCGTGATAGCGTCCAGGCCGGTGATTTCGAGAAGGGCTTCTTCGAGGCGCGCGATGACTTCCATGGCGCCTTGCGAGAGCGATTCGGGCTGATAGGGATGCGCCCACGCGAGTCCTTCGGTGCGCGCCACGGCTTCGTTGATGCGCGGGTTGTACTTCATGGTGCAGGACCCCAGCGGGTACATGCCGAGATCGATCGCGTAGTTCCACGTGGAGAGACGGGTGAAGTGGCGGACCACCTCGACTTCGCTGACTTCGGGGAAATCTTCGATGGTGGAGCGAACATTCGCGATGCCCAGAGCTTCGGCGGAATCGACTTCCGGCACGTCGAGCGGCGGAAGCTGATAGCCCTTCTTGCCGGGAGAGCTGCGCTCGAAAATCAGCGGTTCATTCTGCGTGAGATGGCTGCGGACTTTCGGTGGGATCATGCGCTGAGGACCTCCGCGAGCGCGTCCATATCGGCGCGTTTCGTCATTTCGGTGGCACAGAGCAGCATGGCTCCTGAAAGTTCGGGATAGTATCGCCCGAGGGGAAGACCGCCGATGATTTTCTTATCCAGAAGGCGGCGGTTCGTGTCTTCGGGATCTTTCACAGACGCGACAAACTCGTTGAAGGACGGGCCAGTGAAACGGCGCCTCAGTTTGCCGGCGAGGTAATTCGCCTTCGAGAGATTCTGGATGGCGAGCTCACGGAGGCCCTGTTTGCCGTAGAGCTCCATGAAGACAGTCGCCATGAGGGCGATGAGGGCCTGATTGGTGCAGATGTTCGAAGTCGCTTTTTCGCGGCGGATGTGCTGCTCACGTGTGGCGAGAGTGAGGCAGAACGCCTGGTTGCCATTGGTGTCTTTGGTTTCGCCGACCAGGCGGCCCGGAAGCTGACGGATGTATTTCTCTTTCGACCCGATGATGCCGACAAACGGGCCGCCATAAGAGGGCGAAATCGCGAAGGACTGCAATTCGCCGGCGACGATGTCGGCTTCGTGCGGCGGCTCGAGAATACCGAGCGAAACGGCTTCCGCGAAAGTGAAGACCAGCAGCGCGCCGTGCGCGTGGGCGCGTTCGGCGACAGCTTTCGAATTCTCCAGCACGCCGAAAAAATTGGGGGACTGCACGACGACGCACGCGGTTTCTTTATTGAGCTTCGCGTCGAGATCGGCGAGATCGAGTTGTCCGGTTTCAGCGTCGTAGCCGATCTCTTCGACCGGCAGTCCCTGATTTTTGGCGTAGGTCCGGAGCACTTCGCGGTATTCGGGATGGAGCGACCGCGCCACCAGAATGCGGGAGCGCTTCGTGACGCGGACCGCCATCATAGCCGCCTCGGGCACCGAACTGGAGCCGTCATACATCGAGGCATTCGCCACGTCCATGCCGGTAAGCTGGCAGATCATGGTCTGGAATTCGAAGATGGAGACCAGCGTCCCCTGCGAGATTTCGGACTGGTACGGCGTGTACGAAGTCAGGAACTCGCCGCGGGAAACGACAGTATCGACGATGACCGGACGGTAATGGTTGTAAACGCCCGCACCGAGAAAGCTGGCGAATCCATTCGCGTTCTTCGCCCCCAGTTCCCGGAAGGCGTCAGAGATTTCGTATTCGGAAAGGCCCGGCGCAATCCGCAGCGCGTGATCGATACGCGTGGATGCGGGGACCTGATTGAATAATTCTTCAACAGAACTCAGCCCGCAGGCCGCGAGCATTTCCTGGCGTTCCGAGTCAGACTTCGGGAGATATCTCAAAACTTAGCTTTCCGCCCCCACATAACTTTGATATTCGGAGGCGGACATAAGTTGCTTAAATTCTTCGTCGCCCTTCACCTTCACGCGAATCAGCCACGCCGCGTTGTGCGGGTCCTCATTGAGCTTTTCCGGGCTGCCGGCCAAAACCTCATTGGCTTCGGTTACTTCGCCCGAGACAGGCGCATAAATATCGGAGACGGCCTTCACGGATTCGACCGAACCGAAGGTTTTGCCTTTTTCGACGTTCGTGCCGGGCTTCGGCAGATCGACATAGACGATATCGCCCAGCTCTTCCTGCGCGTGAAAAGTAATGCCCACGGTCGCCACGCCGCCCGCGAGCGAAACCCACTCATGCTCTTTCGTGTAGCGATAGTTTTCCGGATAGTTCATTTTGACCTCTTGTAGAAAGGCGTCGGCACAATCTCGGCGTCAGCGGACTGGTTGCGAATCAGAATCCCGATTTTCTCACCCACGTTTGCACGGCTGGCCGGCAGCAGGGCCAACCCGATATTTTTGTTCAGATACGGCGCCGGCGATCCGCTCGTCACCCAGCCGGCCGGCTTTCCCTCCATCAAAACTTCGTAACCGTCACGGGCGATTCCCCTGCCCCGCATCTCGAAGCCGGCGAGCTTCCGGGTGATCCCCTTTTCTTTCTGGCGCGCGAGCGCTTCACGCCCCACAAACTCGCCCTTATCCATTTTGACAATCCACGCGAGCCCGGCGTCGAAGGGTGTGATGGAAGCGCCAATTTCGTGCCCGTAGAGCGACATGGCGGCTTCGAGGCGGAGCGTGTTGCGAGCGCCCAGACCGCAGCGCCGGATTCCGGCGTCGGCCCCCGCATCCATGATGGCGTGCCAGACGTTGCAGGCGTGTTCGGGAGCGATATAGACCTCGAATCCGTCTTCGCCCGTATACCCCGTTCGCGCCATGCGCGCGGGCACGCCGGCAAATTCGCCATCGACAAACCAGTAGTAACGGACGGCGGCGAGATCAGACTTCGTCAGCCGGGAAGCGACGCTGAGAGCTTTCGGACCCTGGATCGCAAGCTGGGCGTATCGCGGGCTGGCGAAATCCACTTCGCAATCGAACTTATTGAGCTCGCGGATATGGGCGAAGTCTTTTTCCTGATTGGAGGCGTTCACGCAGAGGAAATAAGAATCGTCCGCAACCTTATGGACCAGGATGTCGTCCACAAAGCCGCCGTGGTCGTAGAGAAGTCCGGAGTATTGCACCTGGCCGGCGGCGAGGCGCGAGGCGGCGTTTGTCGATACGTAATCGACCAGCTTCACGGCTTCCGGCCCGCGGATTTCAATCTCGCCCATGTGGCTGACGTCGAAGAGCCCGACGGCATTCCGCACGGCCTGGTGTTCCTCGACAATGCCGCTGTATTGGACGGGCATATCCCAGCCGCCAAAATCGACCATGCGCGCGTTGCACTGGCGATGCACTTCATTCAGCGGCGTACGGTTAAGCTCGGGCATGGTAAGAAGTCAGTGTACCGTTGCGGATGCTGCGCGATGATAGTCCCTGAATGAGTTCTGCCGGACAGAAGACTGGCTATGGCGCGCTGCTGGCCGATAGCCGATTTGAGGGGTTTCTCTGGGCCCAGTTTCTCGGGGCCTTCAACGACAATGTTTATAAGATGATCGTGTCGTTCACCGCGGTTGAGATCGCGGTGGACAGCGCGACGAGCGGACGTTATCTCGCGCTTTCAGGCGCGGTTTTCATCCTGCCTTTCATCCTTTTCTCCGGCTACGCGGGGCAGCTGGCCGACCGCTTTTCGAAAACGCGCGTTCTGCAGGTTACGAAAGCGCTGGAAATCGTGACAATGGGGATGGGGATCGCCGCGCTGCTGGCGCACAGCATGAATCTGCTGCTGGTGGTCCTGTTCCTGCTGGCGACGCAGGCGACGTTTTTCAGCCCCGCGAAATACGGCATCCTGCCGGAAGCAGTTGGCGAATCACAGATTTCCCGCGCGAATGGGCTGCTGGAGCTGACCACGTTCATTGCAATCGTGGTGGGGACGAGCTTTGGCTCGGCGCTGTTTGAGCACTGGAAGAAGCAGCCGCTGACGCTCGGGCTGGTGATGCTGGGGTTCGCGGTGCTGGGAACGCTGTTCTGCCTGCACATTCCGAAAGTGCCGCCGGCGGGGCGGCTCGGCGCGTTTCGGTGGAATCCGTTCGGCGAAATCGCGACAGGGATTCGCGGGCTGCGAGGACGCCGCCCCCTCGCGCTCACGCTGCTGGGGATTTCGTGGTTCTGGTTTGTGGGCGCGATCTTTCAGCTTGCGCTGGTGCTGGAGGCAAGCGAGGTTCTGCACGTGGATGAGACACACGCGGGGCTGCTCTTTACAGCGCTGGCGATCGGAATCGGGTTCGGCAGCCTGATGGCCGGGAAAATCTCCGGCAGCCACGTGGAACTGGGGCTTGTTCCGGCGGGTTCGCTCATTATGGGGGTAGTCACCGCGGTGGTCGCGATGACGCTGAATTATTCGACTGCTCTCGTTGGGCTCGCCATCGTGGGCTTCGGCGGCGGCTTTATGGCGGTGCCGCTGAACGCCTATCTGCAGGAGGAACCGGCGGCGGATGAAAAAGGCCGCATGATCGCGGTGAACAACCTGATGAACAGCGTGGCGATGATGATCGCTTACGCGCTGCTCGATGTGATGCATGACATGCTGCACTGGTCGCCGCGCGGGATCTTCGGGGCGCTGGCTGTGGCGATGCTCGTGGGTGCGGTGGCGGCGACGCGCATCATGCCGGCTTTCGTGATGCGCTTCATTCTCGTGCATCTGGTCCGGCTGTTTTTCCGGCTGCGCATTGTGGGGCGCGAAAACATTCCGCGCTCCGGGCCGGCCCTGGTGGTGGCCAATCACGTTTCCTATGCCGATGCGGTGCTGGCGGGGTACGCGACAAGGCGATTTATCCGATTTCTGCTCTGGAAACCGATTTACGAAACGCCCATCGCAAAGCCGTTCTTCGACGTCCTGATGGCGATTCCGATCGATAATGGCAGCCCGAAGATTGCGATCCGGGCGCTTCATGCGGCAAACGCGGAGCTGAAAAACGGGAAACTGGTCGGCATTTTCCCAGAAGGGCAGATCACCCGCGATGGCGAAGTCGCCCCGTTCGAGCGCGGCTATGAGCGCATCCTGCGCGGGGTCGATTGCCCCATTGTGCCGGTCTATATCGAGGGCATGTGGGGACATCCGCTGAGCCGTAAGGGCGGGGACGCGTTCCGGTCCTGGAATGGCTGGTTTCGCAGACGCGTGACGGTACACGTCGGCAAACCGGTCAGCGCGGACACGCCGCCGGAGGAATTGCGCCGTATTGTGATTGAGACGGGGAAAGCTTAAGTCGCGGTTCGCGCGGCGCTGCCCTGCTGAACGGCAGGATTATGCCGGATAGGCCGCGAGGACACGTTCAGCTTCGATTGGTTCAACGCGCCTCCTCCTGCCTGGCTGGCCTGGCGGTCGGCTTCTATCTGTTCGGGGGTTCTGAGGTCTGGCTCTGACGTTTTGGCGTGAGCTTTGGCGCGGGCCACCTGACGCTTGTGACGTTTCGCGAGTCGCTTATCCATAGCGATTCTATTTTCGCAAATTCGGTGGTTTCAGTCACTCTGGCGGATCGAATGCTGGTCCGTGGCATGCGGCGATGCCGCATTGAATCCGCATGCTGCTGAATCCCGAGGGTAAACCGGTACAGGATGCGGAGAATGTTCCGCCCCTGACTGAAAAGCAGAACGAAGAGGCCGAGGAGAGGACTTCGGTCAGCGCGATCGTCATCCACGAAGCAATTCGCAAGGATGGCGATGAGGAACTGCAGCGTCCGGCCTCGGCGCTGGCGTGGTCCGGGCTGGCTGCGGGTATGTCGATGGGATTTTCCTTCGTGGCGGAAGGGCTTCTCCGCTCCCGTCTGCCCGATACGCCGTGGCGGCCGCTGATCGTCAGCCTGGGGTATCCGCTGGGATTCCTGATGGTGATCATCGGCCGGCAGCAATTATTCACGGAAAACACGCTGACCGCGATCATTCCGCTGCTCGCAAGGCGCAACTGGGTTACGTTTCTTTCCGTGTTGCGGCTGTGGGCAATTGTGCTGGTGACGAATCTGTGCGGAGCGCACATTTTTGCCTGGGCCATCGCGCATACGCACGTTTTGCGGCCGGAGGTGCTGCAGGCGCTTACGGAAATCGGGCGTGATGCGGTGAACGTCTCATTCGGAGATGCCATTGTTCGCGGGATTTTTGCAGGATGGCTGATCGCGAGCGTGGTGTGGATGAATGCCGCTACCGATTCGGGGCGCTTTACGATCATCGTGACGCTGACCTATGTCGTTGGTCTCGCCGGGCTGACGCATATTGTGGCGGGCGCGGTGGATGTTCTTTATATGGTCATGACCGGAGAACGAAGCTGGTTTTCGGTGATGACCGGGTACATCGTGCCGACTTTCCTGGGCAATGTGGCGGGGGGCGTGTCACTGGTTTCGGCGCTGAATCACGCGCAGGTGGTGGCGGGAATGAAAAAGACGGCGGCGAAGTGAGGGTTTGTCAGCGGGGGATGTTGTACATGAACGACATGTCCAGCACGATGCGATCGCCTTTGAACTCTTTCGGCAGCGGCGGGAGCGGATTGGAGGCGCTGATGGCGGCGACCGAGGCGTTATCGAGCGCCCGAGCGCCGGACTGCGATTCAAACACGATTTTCGCCACCGTTCCGTCTTTCGCTACCGCGAATTCGATGGAGACGATCCCGCGCTGGCCGAGCCGGGCAGCGGTCGGGAATACGGCGGACCAGTTCAGCTTCACAGCGGCCAGCACCTGCTGGAGGTAAGCGGAGAAATCGACGCCCATCGGGTCGCTTTTCAATTGAAAATTGGAGACGCGGGCGGCTGAGGGGGGAAGGCGCACGCCACCGCCGACGGTGAGGTCCGAATCTCCCACTCTGTTTCCAGCCGGGGCGCCTCCGCTCTGCATATTGCGGATGGCGTCCTCGGTTGGGTTGGGCGGCAGGTTGAGACCGGGCCGGGGAGCGGGGTGCAGGCTGGGTGAGTCGTCCACAACGATCTTCGGCGCATCCGGCTTCGGCAGCATTACCGGCGGCAGCGTTCCTCCGGCAGGTTGATTACGCGCGATCTCACCGGGATTGGGCGCGGCCGCGGTTGGCGGCTGAACCACCGGCTTCGGCTGCGGTGGTGGCGGCGCGGGTGGGAGCGGAGGCGCCTTCTCCGCAACTTTGGGCGGCGCCGGCGCGGTGAGTTTGGGCGAAGCCGCCGATGGCGGCAGCACCAGCATCTTCGAAAGGGCCCCCTTGTTCGGCGCCTTCTGGGTCAGATCCTTAGGAACAAATAAATGAACGATGTGGGACGGTTCGATTCGTTCGGGTGGCGGCGGCTGGGAGGGTTCGCTCTTCAGTAAAAATAAAGCCGTAATTGCGACCAGGTGAAATGCCGCCGACCCCACGGCCGCCCGCTTCCAACGGGGCCAGTCCCCGCTTGTATCGCGGACCAGCAGGAAATTGGGTTCGTGTTCCGTATCTTTTAAGGCGGAACCAGACGGCTCTATGGTTTCCATCCGGATTGAGCTAATGTTTTATTCACCAGCCCGGTATGCTGCTCAATTTTATCAAGCACCGCAGTAGCTGTCTCCAACGAACGACGCGCCACCGCGCCGTTCAGTTTCGGCGGGTTGCGGCTGATGATGGCATCGAGAAAAGCGTCGAACTGCAGTTTGAGCGGTTCGCCCGGCTGGACCGGAAGCTGATCGAAGGACAGCCCCGCATCGCCGCCCACCGTACAAACAGCGGCGGATTGTTTCGCGTAATCGAGGGAGATGTACTGGCCCGGCTGGAAGACGCGCACCTTGCGGATCTTTTCGGTGGAGACGCGGCTCGCGGTGAGATTGGCAACGCAGCCGTCACTGAATTCGAGGCGAACGTTGGCGATATCGACTTTCGGCGAGAGGATGGAAATGCCCGCGGCGCGAATATCGGTAAGCTCGCCGCGGGCGAGCGCGAGAACGATATCGAGATCGTGGATCATCAGATCGAGGACGACATCGACATCGAGGCTGCGCAGCGTGAAGACGCTCATGCGGTGGATTTCGAAGAAGAGCGGTATTGTCGCAATGCGCTCCAGTTCGACGACGGCCGGATTGAAGCGTTCGAGATGGCCGACCTGGAGGATGCGGTTGTGCCGGGCAGCGGCCTGGACGAGGCGATCGGCTTCCACAACGCTGGCGGCGATCGGCTTTTCCACCAGCACGTCGATCCCGGCTTCAAGAAGACGGCAGCCGATGTTGGCGTGCTCCGACGTGGGCGCCGCGACGATGGCGGCATCAACGTGGCCGATGATTTCATCGACCGAAGCCGCCGCAGCCGCGTTGTGTGCCTCCGCCTGCTCACGTGCGCGCTTCAGGTTGGGATCGACAACGTGCGTGAGTTGCGCGCGCGAATTTTCCGACACGACGCGCACGTGATTTTTTCCGAACGCCCCCGCGCCGATGACTGCAATCCGTGGCTTGTCGTTCATCCGAGAGTCTCCATCCCCACGATTGCGATTTTCGCGCCGTTGGCTTTCGAGATGAGTTCGTCACGATCGAGCAGCAGAGTGCGGCCGGCATCGACAGCGAGGGCGGTGGTGTTGGTTTCGATCATGACCTCGATTGTTTTGGGGCCGATAGCGGGAACATCGAACAGCAGGTGCCGCCTGCGGGCAGAGGCCTTCACGAGCGAGAGGCGCTTGCCTTCCGCGAGGCCGGCTGCGCGGCGAAGCATGGCATCGGTGCCTTCCATCGCTTCAAGCGCCACACAGGCGCGCTCCGCGATGGCGACGCTCTGACCCAGGTCCAGACTCGCGAGGGCGTGCGCGATTTTTCGGCCGTAATCGACGTCGCGCTGCTCCTCTGACGTGAACTTGCGCTTCGTCATAGGCCCCATATTCGCGAGAAGGGGTTTGAGAAGAAGCGTGGAATCGACCAGAGCGATGCCTTCATCGAGAAGAACCTTCTGGATCGCGCCAATCAGCGAGTCCGTATTCTGAAACGAAAGCGCGGCCAGCATTTTGGCCAATTTCCAGTCCGGTTTGATGGAAGAAAAAATCTTCGCGTGCTTCACCTGACCGGCCATCATGATCTGCGAAATGCCTTCCTCTTTGCAAATCTCGATCAGGCGGCCGAGTTGGCCGAGTGAAACCCAATAGCAGCGCGCGGCGGTGCGTTCTACCGCGGGCGATGCCTCTTCTTTAATTGCGATGGCTACGGCTTCATCCCCCTGCTTGCGAGCCGTTTCCAGAGCGAGGATGGGAAAGCGGCCATTCCCGGCGATGATCCCGTACTTCATCCTTTGATCACGCCGCGCTCGGAGGAAGCAATGAAATCGAGCAGAACCTGTAACTCAGCCGAGTGGGGTACTTCCTCTTTGATGCGTTCCACCGCCTGGCTGGTATTGAGGCCGGCGCGCGTCAGCATACGGAAGGCGGTTTGCAGCCCCTCGATCACCGGTTTCCCGAAGCCGCGGCGCGAGAGACCGATGGAATTCGCGCCGAATACCTGGACATCGGGCTGATGCGTCGTGAGGGAGTACGGCATCACATCCTGTTTAATGACGCTGTAGGGACCGACGAACGCGTGCCGGCCGATGCGGCAGAACTGATGGACGCCGCTGTAAGGCGCAACATCCGCCCAGTCTTCCACGGTCACGTGACCGGAAAGCCCGACGCTGTTGCCGACGATGACGTGATTGCCAATCGTGCAGTCGTGTGCGACATGGCAATAGGTCATCAGCAGGCAATCGTCCCCGATCGTGGTGTAGAGGCCGCCGCCGACCGTGCCGCGATGGATCGAGACGAACTCCCGGATTGTGTTGCGATTGCCGATGCGCGTGAACGCGCGCTCGCCGCGATATTTCAGGTCCTGCGATGCGGCGCCTACCGAGGCGTAGGGATAAAAAGTGTTGTCCTCGCCGATGGTGGTGGGCCCTTCGACATACATGTGGGCCAGGAGGCTGGTGCGGGCGCCGATTTCGACTTCGGCGCCGATGACGCAGTAGGGTCCGATATCAGCGTCGGGATGGATGCGCGCCGCGGGATCGACGATTGCTGTGGGATGCACCGGCATTTAAGCCGGGGTCTCCTCGACTTTGTCCTCGAGCTTGCACATGACTTCGGCTTCGGCGACGAGGACGCCATCCACCGTCGCATGGCCCGCCATCTTGGCAACCGTGCCTTTGCGGCGGATCACTTTCATATCGATGCGAAGCTGATCGCCGGGGACAACGGGCTTGCGGAAGCGGGCGGCATCGACGGAGACGAGAAACACGAGCTTCTTGTCCCTGTCAGGAATGCTGCTCAGCACCTGAACGCCCGCGGTTTGCGCCATGGCTTCGACAATCAGGACGCCGGGCATCACCGGAATATCGGGGAAATGGCCGAGAAAGAATGGCTCGTTCACCGTGACATTCTTGATGCCGACGACGTGTTCGTCATCCATTTCTATAATGCGATCTACCAGCAGGAAAGGGTAGCGATGCGGCAGAATCTGCCGGATCTGGTTAACGTCCATGATTGCCATCGGTTTTGTGGGAAAAGCTCAGTATAACGGCAAAGCCGCACGCGGGGAGCAAACCGCTGTATGCTGAAGCTTCCCGGCTATCCCCATGCCTGCTTCCCGGACGGTCCTGCGTTTCTGCCTCTGCACTCTGATGCTGGCGGCGACCGCACTGTTTTTCAGCCGCGTTGTCCGGGTCAATGCAACCGCGGCTGCGCTGCTCCTGCTGCTGGCAGTGCTGGGCGTGGCGATCAAATGGAACCGGACGGAAGCGATCTTCACGTCCGTTGCGGCCGTTTTCTTCCTGAACTATTTCTTTCTGCCGCCGGTCGGTACGCTTTCGGTGGAAGATCCAGGGAACTGGGTTGCCGCCATCGTTTTTCTGGTGACGGCCATCAGCACCAGCCAGCTCTCCTCGCTGGCGCGCCAGCGTGCCGACCAGGCGGCCGCTGCCGAGACGGCGCGGCGCAACGAGGAATTCCGATCATCACTTCTCGATGGACTGGCTCACGATTTGAAGACGCCCCTGACCTCGATTCGCACCTGCGTCACGCGCCTTATTTCAATACCGCCAAAAAGGGACGAAGTGCGGCAGGAACTTCTGCAGATCATCGATCAGGAATCGGAGCGTCTCGAACGCTCGATCTCCTCCGCCATTGAGCTCGCGGCGATGGATCCGAAGGAAATCCGACCCCATTGCCGCGAGACAGGTATAGCTGGCATCGTGCAGGCTGCACTCGAAGAAATTCGCGATGGGGGCGCCGCCCGATTTGTATTCGACGCGCCGGATGGACTTTGTATCTACGCGGATCCCGAGCTGATGCGGCGCGCCCTGGTGCAGATGATTGAAAACTCCCGCCGTTATAGTCCGCCGGAAGGAATGATCCGGATTGAGGCGGCACAAGAGCGCGACACTTTCGAAATTCGCGTGCTCGATGAAGGCCCGGGATTCGAAGAAAGCGAAATCGAACGAGTCTTCGCCAAGTTCTACCGGGGACGGCAGGGCAAACAATTCGCGGGCGGGACAGGCATGGGCCTGGCCGTCGCCCGCGGAATCGTGGAGGCGCATGGCGGCTCGATGGGAGCTGCGAATCGCGCCTCCGGCGGTGCCTGTGTCTGGATCTCGCTACCCGCCGCTTCGGCCGCGAACGGATAGGTGAGCCTGGCGTTCGAGCGCCAGCAACCGGTCGGCATAGCGGAGCATGCGCTGCCCCGCCCCCGTCAGTGTGACGCTCTTCGAGAAGCGTTCCCGTTCGAACAGCTCAAGCCCCAGCTCTTTCTCCAGGTTCTTGATGTGCGTCGTGACGCTCGATTGCGAGTATCCCAGCCGGATGGCGGCCTGATTGAAGTTCTTCAGGGCCGCCACCGTCAGGAATGTGGAGAGATGCTGCAGATTCAGCATGGTTGGTCAGATCGCGGCTTCACCCCGATCGCCGTTGCGTATCCGGATCGCTTCGCCCACCGGCGAAACAAAAATTTTGCCGTCTCCGATCTTGCCGGTTGCGGCGGCCTGTGTAATTGCGCCGACGATCGATTCGACCGCCGTATCCGGCGCAAAGACTTCGATTTTGATCTTCGGGATGAGGTCCACTTCGTACTCGGCGCCTCGGTAGACGGCAGTGTGACCCTTCTGCCGTCCATGACCGCGAATCTCAGTAATGGAGATACCGTTGACGCCGATGGCGATGAGGGCATCTTTCACGGAGTCCAGCTTGAAAGGTTGAATGTAGGCTTCAATCTTCTGCATAGGTCGTTATCCTTTTACGCTTCCGTGGCGTGGAGCTGGTCCTCGGGATAAGCCAGCAGACCGAATTCCGGAATATCGAGCCCTTCCTGTTCAGCCGCCGCGCTCACGCGCATCGGCTTGACGGCGTTCACGACCTTGAAGACCACAAAAGTAGCGCCGAATGCCCATGCCGCGCAGACAGCCGCGCCGATGATCTGTGCGAGGAACTGGCTGGTGTCGCCGTAGAATAACCCCGTGACGCCTCTGCCGGCCTGTCCCATATAGCTGGTTGCGCCGATTCCGTTCCAGCCGGCGCCGTAAGTGCCATCGGCAAACAACCCGAGGCAGATGCCGCCCAGGATTCCACAGAATCCGTGGACCGAGATGGCGCCGCATGGGTCGTCGATCTTCGTGACACGGTCATTGAACAGTACGCCGAAGCAGACCACGATGCCGGCGAGGATGCCGATGATGACCGCGGAGGTGGGCGAGACGAAGGCGCAAGGGGCAGTAATCGCGACTAAGCCGGCGAGCATCCCGTTACAGGCCATGGTGACATCGGGCTTGCCGAACATCAGGTACCAGACCAGAATGGCCGTGGCGGATCCGGCAATAGCGGCAAGGTTCGTATTGATGGCAATCTGGGCGATGCGCAAATCCGTTGCGCCGAGCGTCGATCCGGGATTGAAGCCCATCCATCCGAAAAGCAGAATAAACGTGCCGGTCACGACGTAGACGAGGTTATGCGCCGGAAAGGCTCGCGCCTTGCCGTCCGCGCCGAATTTGCCGAATCTCGGCCCCAGAACAACAGACAATGCCATGGCGCAGAATCCACCAACTGCATGGACCACTGTGGAGCCTGCGAAATCAACGTAACCGTGTCCGAGACCCATCGATGTGCCGATCTGCGAGAGCCATCCGCCGCCCCATCCCCAGCATCCGAACACGGGATAGAGAATCGCGCCGACGAACATTTCGCAGAGCAGGAAAGCGCCGAACGTAATGCGTTCGCAGATGGAGCCGACGATGATGTAACCGGCCGTCTCCATGAACACCACCTGGAAGAGCGCCAGACAGCTGCTGCCTGCGTCATAGGCGGGACCGCTCAGGAAGAAGCCTTTTCCGCCGAGGATTCCCCATGACCCGCCTCCCAGCAGGAAGTGATTGAGGGTGGGCGTGCCTCCCAGATTGGAAGGCGCCGCATTCACCGCGACGGCTCCGAACTGGAAAGCGTAGCCGACTGCATAGTATGCGATGAACGCGAAAACGTACGCAGCAAAATTCAGCATCATCAGATGCCCCGCATTTTTCTTGCGCACAAGGCCGCAGGTGAGAAGCGCGAAGCCAGCCTGCATGAAGAGAACCAGATAGCCGGTATTCAGCGTCCAGGCGAAGTTGGTCGCGACACGAACATGACCGACGGAATCGGCGAGCTTGACCGCAAGCGGTTCCTTCGAAGCCTGAGCCTGATATTCGTCGAAATCCTTCTTCGATTGCGCATAGCTGGGCGCGCTCTTGTCGGTAGGCTCAGAAACAACAAAAGAGTTGCCGCCGGCATCCACTACGTTCGATTTGTTTCCCGTGTTGACTCCAGCCGGATCAGGCGCGGGTTCCTGGGCGATGCAGACCGGCAGAAAAAAGGTGAGAAGGCCAAGAACGGCGATGACTCGCCGCCCTGCCGCGTTTCGACGAAAAGCATGAGATGTACGCACTAAGGACTCTCCCGATTTAGATTTGTCTTGCAGTGTTGGCCGCGCACGGGGACTCGAAAGTCATGCGGCCGATGATGCGAATGTCAGACGTGAGAGTTGCGGACGTGGCAACGATGTGGGAACCCGATGCAGAACGCTCTCAATCGAATTCCCGAATAGTGAATGAGAAGAACTATCGTCACGGAGAGGCCGTTAAAAAGCCGTAAAATTTTGCTCAAAACTTCGTAACTGCAGCCCCACTCGCCGCAGTACTATGAATTGATTCGTGAATATCTCTACCATCCTCGTTGTCGATGACGAACCGCAGTTGCGGCGCAGCATGAAAGCTACGCTGACCGATCTCGGTTATCTCGTGATCGAAGCAAGATCGGGCGAAGAAGCGCTGAACGTTCTTCGCCGGCAGGCGGCGGATCTGATTCTGCTCGATCTCAACATGCCGGGGATCGGCGGGCTGGAGACATGCCGGGCGATCCGCGAGACATCGGAGGTTCCGATCGTGGTTCTTTCTGTACGCAATGCCGAGCGGGATAAAGTGCACGCGCTCGATGCTGGCGCCGACGATTATGTCACGAAGCCGTTTGGGATTCAGGAATTGCTGGCGCGGATTCGCGCTGCCCTGCGGCGGAATCCCGCGGCCGCGAATCCCGAAAACCAGAATATTGTTACCGATGAACTGGTGATCGATTTTGGGACGCGGCGGGTCGTGCTGCGTGGCAAAACCATCCGGCTGACGCCGAAGGAATTCGATCTGCTGCGACTGCTCGTGGAGCATGCGAATCGGCCCGTACCCCATCGCAAGCTGCTGCAGATGGTGTGGGGTCCGGATTATGGCGATGAAGTGGAATATCTGCGGGTTTTCATCAATCAGCTGCGCAAGAAGATTGAACCGGTCCCTTCCGCTCCGCGATATCTGCTCACCGAGCCATGGGTGGGGTACAAGTTCGCGTTGACGACTACTGCAGGATCGGCAACGAAAGATAGTCCTTCGCAACGAAGAGACTTCCCTGGGTGATTCCGCCGGGCGCGGAGGTCTTCAATTCTCTCTGGAGTTCGGCGAAAGACGATACGCCGGCCAGCGCCGCCTGAAACGCGCGAGTCACGAGTTCCGCTTCGGCGGCAGTTTCATGCGCGAATTCCAGGCGGAAATGGCGGATGCCCTCGTCCAGCCAGTTCTTCAGGTGCTGGCTGGCCTCCTGCGCTTCTGCGCCGAACACAGTGTTGCGGCAGCCGACATCGGCCAGCACCGGATGCGAACGGCCCGACTCATCGCGCAATTCGAGGCGATGCTTTTCGCAGGGCCGGCCGCAGTCTTTATAGCTGGTGCCGGTTGAGAGAAAACGGCAGAACACGCAGTGTTCGGTGTGAAAAACCGGAAGGTGCTGATACGCGATGACCTCAAAGCGATCCGCACCACAAGTGCGCGCGAGACCGGCTATCTGAGAGGCGTTCAGATCGTGAGTCGGAGTGAGCCGGGAAATGCCACGGCGGAAGTATTCGCCCGCGGCAATGGAATTTGCGGCATTGAGGCTGAAATCGCCGATCATTTCGCGGTCGGCAAGCGAGTGAAGAATGCCGCTGGCCCGAACGACGATGGGGCAATCGAAGCTGCGCAGGAAATTGACAATGCGGGCTTCACCTGGTTTCAGAACCCGCGGGCTGGCCACGCGGACCGGAATCCCGGACGAACGAACCCGTTCGACAGAGGGGCGCAATCCGTAGAGATCAAGATAATCGAGCGTAATGCTCGCCGGAGCAAGAGTCAATGCGGCTTCGAGTTGGTCCGGTGTACGGACCAGAAGATGCAATTCCCTCTGAGCATCGTTCGTCTCGTGCCGGGCTTCGTGAAGTAATCTGCCGAGAACTTCCGCCGGTGTATGCAGATGCATTTCGCGCGATGCCGTTTGTATCGCCTGCAATTTCGCGACGGCCTCGCGCCTCATTAGGTTCAGCACAGATGACGGCACAAACGGCGCACCTTCCGCGTGCAGCGCTACCTCCGCCAACTCGTAGGGCGTATTCCCAAGCCGTGAGAATTGTTCACGCACGGCTTCAGGAGACAGCCCCTGATTCCGTGCCGCGGCAAGCGGAGAATCCGAAATCACTTTCGCACTGAGCGCGCCGCAGGTCCAGACTGATTCAAGCGCGGATCCCACGCGCGCCCAAACCGTCACATCTACCTTCTGTTTCCGCACCGGCCCCGCAGCTTCTGTGTAGGGCTTCGCGAAGGCATGTAATCCAGGATCGTCCGTACGCCAGAGAATATCGCCTGGCCGGATACGATCGAATCGAATCGTCCCGTTCGCAAACGCGAGCTCGATATCCTTCCCGCGCGCCGAAATCGCGTAAAGCCGGCCGCCTTCTTCCGGCTCGCCCGGGCTGCGCCAATCCGCGGCGTCGAAAACAACGCCATCGCCAGGTTTCAGGGGGGAAGCCATTCGCTCCGGCGCAACGATGACACTTTCCGGCGAGACGGAAATCACCTTGCCGGCGTAAACGCCGCGATGCCTGGGCGCCCGCCCGCGTACTACCGTCTGATGATTCGTCCCCGAAGCGAACCATGGCCCCAGCCCGCGCGAATAAACCTGCTCAAGGCGTCCCATCTCGGCGGCAAGTTGCGCCCGATCGGTTTGCACGCCGGCCCACGCCCGATCCACCGCCTCACGATAGGCTTTCGTGGTGAGCGCGACATAATCGGCATCCTTATACCGGCCTTCAATTTTCAGCGAAGCGACACCTGCCGCCACTATCTCCGGCACATGCGAAACCGTACAAAGATCGCCGGGAGAAAGCAGGTAACGGGCGTCGCCGAGCGGCTCCTGCTCGCCATCCACCATCAGGTCATAGGAAAGCCGGCAGGCCTGCGCGCACTGGCCGCGATTCGCGCTGCGTCCGCCCCACGCCTCCGACGAAAAGCACTGCCCCGAATAAGCGACACATAAAGCCCCGTGGACAAAAATCTCCAGCTCGCATCCGGTCTGTTCGAAAATCGATTTCACTTCGCTGAGTGAAAGCTCACGCGCGAGGGTGACGCGATGCACTCCGAGGTCCTGTGCGAAGCGAACGCCCGCTGCATCCGTGATGCTCATCTGCGTGCTGGCGTGGAGTTCGAGCCCGGGCGCGATCTGGCGCGCGATCTGAAGAATTCCCACATCCTGTACGATCAGGGCATCGATGCCAGCCTCGGCGACGGCTGCGATAGTGCGCGCGGCTTCCGCCAGTTCGTGCTCGAAGACCAGGGTGTTGAATGTCAGATACCCGCGAACGCCGCGTCCGTGTAAGAGTCGGACTGCTTCCGGCAGTTCCGCGAGCGTAAAACCGACCTTAGCCCGCGCGGAAAAGTGCTGTAGCCCGAAGTAGACG
>DASZVV010000463.1:0-12014 GCA_035546955.1 Bryobacteraceae bacterium | reverse complement strand
CGGCCTCGGCAGCAGCCGTCTCGAGCGGAGCGCCCGCATCGATTGCTCCCCGTTCGAGTGCCGCATCAATGCTGCGGGCCGAACTGACGCCCGTGATCGCACCGGTGAATCCGGCCTTACGCAGGGCAAGTCCGAAAGAGGCGCCGATCAGGCCGACTCCGACAATAGCGACGCTGCGCATCAGATGCTGCGTCCTACCGCGGCGGCGATCTGGCGGAGCTGTTTCATCAGCTCGAAATATTGTTCACCGCTGAGGGATTGCGCGCCGTCGCTCAGCGCGTTATCGGGATCGTGGTGCACTTCCAGGAGGAGGCCGTCGGCGTCCGCTGCGATCGCGGCGCGGGCCATGGGTGGAACCTGATCGCGGCGTCCGGTGCCGTGCGAGGGATCGCCGACGATCGGGAGATGCGACAGCTTCTTCACGACGGGAATTGCGGAGACGTCGAATGTATTGCGGGTGTAGGTTTCGAATGTGCGGATGCCGCGCTCGCAGAGAATAACGTCGTAATTGCCGCCGGAGAGGATGTATTCGGCGGAAAGCAGAAGCTCCTCGATCGTTGCCGCGAGGCCGCGCTTCAGCAGCACGGGTCTGCGGAGTTTGCCGAGTTCGCGCAGCAGCGTATAGTTCTGCATGTTTCGCGCACCGACCTGGAGAATATCCGCGTATTTCGTGAGCAGCGGAATCTGGACGGAATCCATGACTTCACTGATGACGAGGAGTCCACGGCGGTCGGCGGCGTTACGGAGGAGTTGCAGGCCCTCTTCACCGAGCCCCTGGAAACTGTAGGGAGACGAGCGAGGTTTGAACGCTCCGGCGCGAATCACTGTGGCGCCGCCATCGGCCACAATATCGGCTGCGCGCTCGATCTGATCCCGGTTTTCGACACTGCAGGGACCCGCCATGATGACGATTCGCTCGCCGCCAATTTCTACGTTGCCAACGCGAACGACCGTGCCTTGCGGGCGGAATCCGCGGCTCGCCAGTTTGTACGGAGAGACGATGCGGTGAACTTCCTTCACGCCTTCCATCACTTCGAAGACGCCCATATCAAAATCGGTTCTGCCGCCGACGCCGCCGAGGACGGTGTGAAGGGCGCCGGTGGAGCGATGGACGTCAAAACCGTCGTGAATGAGGCGGTCAATCACCCGCTGAATCTGCGCGGGCGACGCATTTTCCTGCATGACGACTAGCATGGGGAGCTCCGTGGGACAGGGCCGAAGCCCCGCCCTACAACCGCGAAGGAGATGAAAGGAAGATCGGAGGTCATTTCACCACCATCCGGTCGCGCTGAACCTTGCGCATTTCGTCGATAATTCGTTCGAAGATTCTCCGCAGCGCGTCTTCCGGCAGCGGACCGCGGTTGGCCGCCGCGATATTGGCGTAAACCGCGTCCTCGCGTTTCGGCTCATAGACGCCCATTTGCGCACTCTTCTTGATGTTGCCGATTTTTTCCACAATCGCGGTGCGCTCGTTCAGGAGCGCGACCAGACGGCGGTCCACATCGTCGATGTGTTCTCGGCAGTCGGCCAGCTGAGTCTCAGGCTTATCGGGCATGATGCGGTTTTTAAGATATCGCAGCGTGGCCGCGCAGGGGGCGCGTGAGGTCTCGCATCAGGGTTTCGACGCCGGCCGGGTCGCGGGCGATCTGGCGGACAATCGCGCTGCCCACCACGACCGCATCGGCATGGCTGGCAATGGACGCCACCTGATCGGCATTGGAGATTCCGAAGCCCATTGCGAGAGGCAGATTCGTCAGTGCGCGCATGCGTTCGATCAGCGGCAGTGCCGTGTCAGAGATGGATTGCTGTTCACCGGTGATTCCGGTGCGCGAAACGAGATAAATGAATCCGCTCGAATATTCGGCGACGAGCTTCAGACGATGATCGGTGCTGGTGGGGGAGGCGATGAACACGGTGTCCAGGCCAGCCTCGCGCATGACTTTGACGTATTCACCCGCTTCTTCCACGCTCACGTCGATCAGGAGGCAGCCATCGATCCCGGCGGCTTTGGCGTCGGCGGCGAGCCGCGCGAAACCGTAGCGGAGGACAGGGTTGAGATAGGTGAAGAGCAGAATCGGAATTTGCGAAGTCCTGCGAATCTCTGCTGCGGTTTCGAGAACGCGCTTCATCGTCATGCCGGCGCGGATGGCGCGGTCACCGGCGGCCTGAATGATGGGGCCGTCGGCGATGGGATCGGAGAACGGTACGCCGAACTCAATGAGATCGGCGCCGCCGCGTTCGAGCGCGGCCACAAGACCGGCAGTGGATTCCGGAGTGGGATCGCCCGCGGTCAGGTAGGCCACCATTCCCTTGCGGTTCTCTTTGCGGAGCCTTTCGAAAAGCTGGCCGATGCGCGTCATTCCTGGTCCATCTCTTTCAGGTTCTCGCGATAAATGTCGATGTCCTTATCGCCGCGGCCGGAGAGGTTGACGATGATGACTTGCCCGGGAGGCGCGGTGCGGGCCCGGTCGACTGCTTCGGCCACCGCATGCGCGGATTCAAGCGCGGGGATGATGCCTTCGGTACGGCTGAGCATAACGGCGCCCCTGATGGCGCGGTCATCGTCGCACGAGACGTACTCGGCACGGGCGAGATCGTGCAGCAGGGCGTGCTCCGGCCCCACTGACGCGTAGTCCAGACCGGCCGAAACGGAATGTGTGAGCGCGATCTGACCGTCCTCATCCTGCAGCAGGTAGCTGTAAGTGCCCTGGAGAACGCCGGGAGTCCCCCCGGCGAAACGCGCGGCATGATCGCCCAGCTTCGCGCCGCGTCCGCCGGCTTCCACGCCGATCAGCTTCACGGAAGTGTCTTCGAGAAAAGGATGAAAAATGCCGATGGCGTTGCTGCCGCCGCCTACGCAGGCGATCACGGTATCGGGCAGACGCCCTTCGGCTTTGAGGATCTGCGCGCGGGCTTCCACGCCGATCACGCGATGGAAATCGCGGACCATCATCGGATAAGGATGTGCGCCGAGCGCAGAACCGAGGAGGTAATGAGTGTTCGCGACGTTGGTGACCCAATCGCGCATGGCTTCGCTGATCGCGTCTTTCAGGGTGCGGCTGCCGGTAGTTACCGGAACAACTTTCGCGCCCAGCAGGCGCATTCGGAAGACGTTCAGGCGCTGACGCCGCATGTCTTCCTCGCCCATGTAGACAGTGCAATCGAAGCCGAACAGCGCGCAGACGGTCGCGGTGGCGACGCCGTGCTGGCCCGCGCCGGTTTCCGCGATGATGCGCCGCTTGCCCATCCGTTTCGCGAGCAGAGCCTGGCCCAGGCAATTGTTGATTTTATGCGCGCCCGTGTGGAGCAGATCTTCGCGTTTGATGTAGATCTTCGCGCCGCCGAGCTGTTCGCTCAGCCGCCGCGCCGGGTAAAGCGGCGTGGGGCGGCCGGCGTACTGAGTGAGCAGAAAATCGAGCTCCGCGTGGAAAGCCGGGTCCTTTTTTGCTTCGAGATAGGTTTTCTCCAGCTCTTCCAGCGGAGACATCAGCACTTCGGGAACGTAGCGCCCGCCATAGGGGCCGAAATGGCCGCCGGCATCGGGTTGCGGAATCATAAACAGAGAGCCGCCTCGATAAATTTTTTCATGCGGACATGATCCTTTTTCCCGGGAGAGGACTCGATGCGCGAACTGACATCAACTCCCCAGGGGCGCGCCTGCTCGATGGCCGCGCGGACATTGTTCTCATCGAGTCCGCCGGCAACGATCACTTTGCGCTCCAGTTGCGCGGCGAGCGGCCAGTCGAAACCGCTGCCGGAAGCAGGTCCATCGAGCAGCAGGGCTTCGGCGGGATAGTTTGGGTCGGGAATGCGATTTTCAACAATCCGGAAAGCTTTCCAGACGCGAACGCCGCGCGGGTGAGAGTCCGGCGTCTCCGCGCCGTGAAGCTGGGCGACATCGAGCGCGAGCTGAGCGCAGATTTCTTCGATTCTCGCGGGCGATTCATTGACGAATATGCCCACCTTCCAGACGTCTTTCGGAATCTCGGCGGCGAACTCAGCGATCCGGGCCGCGGTGACGAAGCGCGGACTCTTTTCATAAAAATTAAAGCCGAGGACGCGAGCACCTGCATCGACGGCTGCGAGCGCATCTCCGCGATTCGTAATGCCGCAGATTTTGACGAACATCAGGCCACCAGCTCCTTCAACGCCTGAGTGGCATCGCCCGATTTTACGAGATGCTCGCCAACGAGAAAAGCGTCGAAGCCCGCGTCCATCAGGCGGTGAATATCGCCCGAGCTGAAGATGCCGCTCTCGCTGATTTTGATTACATCAGCAGGGATGTTTCTGGCGAGCCCGATGGAAGTATCGAGCGACACCTGAAAGGTATTCAGATTACGGTTGTTGATGCCGACGATTCGCGCACCGGAGCGAAGCGCGCGGCCGAGTTCTTCGGCTGTGTGGGCTTCCACCAGGGCGGCCATACCATAGTCCGCGGCCAGTTCGCGAAGGCCTCGGAGGGCATCATCATCGAGAATAGCGACGATCAGCAGGATGGCGTCGGCTCCCACGGCGGCGGCTTCGAGAACGTGATAGTCGGTGAGAGTGAAATCCTTCCGTAACACGGGCAGCGTGCAGGCGGCGCGGGCGGAGCGGAGGTCATCGAGCGAACCCTGGAAGAATTCGCGGTCGGTGAGGACGGAAAGAGCGGCTGCGCCTCCCTGTTCGTACTGCCGGGCAAGCTCGGCGGGGCGGAAATTTTCGACCAGCAACCCTTTACTGGGGGATGCTTTTTTGATTTCCGAGATGATGGCGGGCCGTTTGGCGCGTAAAGCGGCGGTAAAATCGCGGCGCTGCGAACGACGGGACTCCGCAGCGCGGCGCAGATCGCTGGCCGGAACCGCGGCGGAGCGCAGCTCTTCCCGCTTATGGGACACAATTCGGGCCAGGATGCCGGTAGGAGGGGACACTAAATTTTATGGTAACGTGCGAGTCCGGGTGCATTCCGCGAGCATCGAACAACGACGCCGGACCGCGCGGAGCGGAACGGCGAATTTTATCTGAGGGAATATCATGGCAACGCAGTACGAAAGCGCAAGTCTGATTCTGGAACTTTATAATCTGCGCCGGGAAGCAACCATGCGTGAGGCGCGCAGCTTCTGGATCGCATTCAATCCGGAGACGGTGGACGATTTGATGGCGTCGCTCTCCGGCCCGCATGGGGCGCATGTCCGGATGGTGCTGAGCTACTGGGATATGGCGTGTTCGTTCGTGGTGAACGGCGCCATCGATCAGAAAATGTTCAATGATGCCAATGGCGAGCATCTGGTGGTGTTCGGGAAGATCGAACATCTGATTCCCGCCTGGCGCGAGAAGATGGGCGACCCCACGGTTTGGAAGAGCCTCGAAACCGTAGCGCTCGGCACTCCGGGCGCGCGGCAGAAGATCGATGGCATTAAGGAAAGGATCAAGGCGGTTGTGGCGCGAATGGCGGCCGCAAACTCGTAGTTTTCGTTACAAAGCGATGGACTTCGGGCCGGCGCGGTCGATCGTGCCGGCTTTTTTGCTTCTGGCACAGGGTTTTGCGGGCGAAAACAGCCCCGGTTCCTGATATAATTGGAAGCGGATGGTCTTATCCCTCCCCGCTTTCTCGCGGCGCCGTACTCCCTCGCATTGCGATTACCCCCTTCGCGTCCGTTGTACCCGCTCATGAGTAATCCGGGTTTTTTTCCGTCGGCTCTCTTCACATATGGAGGCTTGTCCCAGTCCCGATGACTACCAGTGTTCCAGTTACGCAGGGCATTGAAAATCTGTTCGGCACGCGCGATGAAAACATCCGGCTTCTCGAAACCGGCCTCGGAGTGCGCACGCGCCTGAATACGGACGCACTTTCGATTGAGGGCGAACCGGACGCGGTGGCGCGCGCGGAGCACATCCTGCAGGATTACTTCGCGCTGGTGCGCGAAGGCGCGGTGTTTAAGAACGGCGATCTGAACAGCCTGTTGCGGGTGGTGACGTCGGACCCGGACGTCACGCTGCGCGCGCTGTTCGATAGCGGCAGACAGCGCAGTTTCGGCAAGAAAGTCCTGGCCCCGAAGACCCCCACGCAGCGCCGCTATCTGGAGGCCATTGAGCGTAACGACCTGGTGTTCGGAATCGGACCGGCGGGTACCGGCAAGACTTATCTGGCGGTTGCGATGGCGGTGCAGGCGCTCGTCTCGAAACGCGTCACGCGCATTGTGCTGACGCGTCCCGCAGTGGAAGCAGGAGAGCGCCTCGGGTTTCTACCGGGTTCGCTGCAGGAGAAAATCGATCCCTATCTGCGGCCTCTTTATGACGCGCTGTACGACATGCTGGAAATGGAGCGGGTCGAAAAGCTGGTGGAGCGTGCGCAGATCGAAGTCGCTCCGCTGGCCTTCATGCGCGGCCGCACGCTGAACGACAGCTTTATCATCCTCGATGAAGCTCAGAACACCACGCAGGAGCAGATGAAAATGTTCCTGACTCGACAGGGCTTCAATTCGAAGATGGTGGTGACGGGCGACGTCACCCAGATCGACCTGCCGATGGGCCGCCGCAGCGGTCTGCTCGACGCCGTGGATATTCTGAAGGGCGTGGAGGGAATTTCCTTTATCGCGTTCGATGAGCGCGACGTGGTGCGGCACAGCCTGGTGCAGCGCATCGTGCGGGCTTACGAGAAATACAACGAAGGCGCGGCGGGAAAGCAACTCTCGCTCAAGCTGGCCGGTGATGCGGAGCCCGATCCGGCCATTCCCGCTCCGGCCGAGGCCTGAGCGGCTGAACATGAAATCGGACCCACTTATAAGTTTCCGGCGTCCGCCGGCATCTCTCAAGCGGCCACGTCTGGAACGGTTCGCGCGGCTGGCGCAGAGCCAGATCGCGCGGGGGCGCGAGTTTCATTGCCTGATCACGGGCGATGCGGAGATTCGCACGCTCAACCGCCGGTTTCGCGGCAAGGATGCGGCGACGGACGTCCTCTCGTTTCCCTCCGGCGAAAGAAATCCCCTCGGCGATATTGCGATTTCGCTGGCGCGGGCGCGCGCGCAGGCGAAAGACTGCGGTCATTCGACCGAAGACGAAATCTGCATTCTGCTCCTCCACGGGCTGCTGCATCTGCTCGGCATGGATCACGAAACCGATAACGGCGCCATGGCGCGCGCCGAACTTCGCTGGCGGCGAAAACTGGATTTGCCGGCCGGACTGATCGAACGGGCGCGCGCATGATCCTGATCGCCCTGGTTGTGCTGGCGCTGTTTACGGCGCTGTTCACGACGATCCAGACCTTCTACCTCGAGAGCATGCGGCTGCGGACGCGCGAACTTCCCTCGCTCTCGTGGTTCCGCGAAGTGCTGGAGCCGAAGATGAAAACGCGCTCCACCGAAGAGGGCGCGACCGTATTTTCGCTGTGGAAACACACATGTCTGGTCGTAATGGGCGTGCTGGCTCTGGCGCAGGTGCTGGGGCCAGGGCCGATGTCGCCAGTCGATTTCTGGGAGGGACTCGGCGCCGCGGTGCTCCTGATGGCGTTCTCCGCATACCTCGTGCCGCAGGTGATCTACGAAAGATCCCGCTGCCACTGGATGCTGGCCTTGCTTCCGATACTTCTGGTTGCGAAAGTGATCGTACGGCCTTTCGTACTGGCGCTCCATCTGCTGCACGTGCTCATCGATATCGTCAAGCCGCAGCCGGAAAATGAGGATAAGGCTACGCCCGCCGAAAATATCGACACGCTGATCACAGCCGGGACGGAAGAAGGGCTGATCAAGGAAGATGACCGCAAGCTGATCGAATCAGTGATCGCATTCGGCGATAAAGTGGTGCGCGAGGTGATGACGCCGCGTCCGAATATGATCACGGTGCGGGCGGAGGATACGCTCGCGCAGCTGCATCAGCTTGTGGTGAACGAGCAGTATTCGCGCATTCCGGTTTCGGAAACATCCATCGACGAGATTGTCGGGTTCGTTCACGTGCGCGATATGTTTGAGGTTGCGGAGAAGGATCGCGAGATTCGCAGGGTCCGCGAGCTGATGCGCCCGGTGCGGCTGGTGCCGGAGACCAAGCTGGTGCATGAGCTGATGCGCGAGATGCAGCAGGACGGTTCGCACATGGTCATCGTTGTGGATGAATACGGCAACACGGCCGGTCTCGCGACGATGGAAGATCTGGTGGAAGTGATCGTGGGCGAGATTCGCGATGAGCACGAGCCGGGCTCGGACATCGGCGAAGACGGGCAGGGCGGGTTTGTTGTCTCCGGGAATTTCGATCTGGCGCGGCTTGGCGACCTGCTGGATTTTCATGCTGAGGAAGATGTGGAATCGACGACAATCGGAGGGCTGATTACGGAATGGCTGGGGCATGTGCCGAAGGCCGGCGAAACGATCGAGCGCGACGGCCTGCGCGCGGAGGTGCTGGCGGCGGACGAGATGCGGGTGGAGCAGGTGAAGCTCAGCCGTGTCGCAGAGGAGGCGCCCGCCGGTGAGTAATTTGTTCCGTTCCGGATTTGTTTCCATACTGGGCCGCCCCAACGCGGGAAAATCCACGCTGCTGAATGCGCTTGTGGGGCAGAAGATTTCGATCGTCGCGGATAAGCCGCAGACCACGCGTACGGCGATTCAGGGCGTATTGAATACGGCCGGGGCGCAGGTCATTTTCGTCGATACACCAGGAATTCATAAATCCGATTCGTCGATCAACAAGCGCATGATGGACGCGGTGAGGGCGTCGCTCGATGAGCGCGATCTGTTCATCTACGTGGTGGACGGAACCAGGCCGTTCGGCGCCGAGGATGAACGGGCAATGGCCATTCTGCGGCCGGACGGTCCGCCTTCGATTCTGGCGGTCAATAAAATCGATGCGGTGAAATCGCGCGCGGAACTGCTGCCGGTTCTCGAAGAGTATCGCAAACGGCGCGAGTTTGCGGAGTTTATTCCGATTTCCGCCGCGACGGGGGAAGGGATGGAGCTTTTACGTGAAGAAGTCGTAAAGCGTCTCCCGGAAGGTCCCGAGTATTTTCCGCCCGATCATGTTACGGACCAGCCTGCGCGATTTCTGGCGGCGGAACTGATCCGGGAAAAGATTCTGCGCACCACCCAGCAGGAAGTCCCGCATTCGGTCAATATCGTGATCGACAAATGGGAGGAGCTGCCGCGGCTGATCCGAATCTACGCAACGATTTACGTGGAGCGCGAAGGTCAGAAGGCCATCGTGATCGGCGCGAAAGGAAGCGCGCTCAAGCGGACGGGGCAGGCAGCGCGCGAGGAGATGGAGGCGTTGTTCGACACCCGCGTTTATCTCGACCTTCACGTTAAAGTAGAACCGGGATGGCGCGAAAAATCGGCGTTTCTAAATACCATTGACTGGCGTACAATGACTCAAAGAGATGAATCGTAGACGCGTTCTGGTTTCGCTCCCGTTACTCCCCTCCCTGGCGCTCGTTTCGTGGGCAGCCGGCAAGCCTCCCATCACTGATGACTTCATTTCAGACAGCATTCGCGAAAAGCTTTCGGGCGATGTGACTGTCAAGGGCGCCAAGATTGACCCGGAGGTCAAGAACGGCGTGGTGACGCTCACCGGTCAGGTGGCGACTGAGAAGCAAAAGAATAAAGCCGAGAGCCTCACGAAAAAAGTGAAGGGCGTAAAGAGCGTCGTCAATAAGATTCAGATCACACCTCCGTGACGCACTACGGAAAGGCTGCGATTTTCGGCCTTCTTGCCTGCCTCCCGCTTTTTTCTCAGATTCCAGCCGAGGTCCCGGTCTCGACCGTTGCGGGCGGTCTGCGGTTTCCCGCCGGCCTCGCGTGGTCGCGTGATGGCTTTCTGATTGTTGCCGATAGTGAAAAACGCGAGATCTATCGCGTCGATCGGAATCAGCGCCCGCGGCCGACTCATCAGGATGCGAATGGCGTGCAGGGGCTCGCGTACGATTCCGATGGCCGCCTCTACATGTGTGAGACGTCGGCCCGCAAGCTGGTGAGAATGGACAAGCGCGGCAAGATGGAGACCATCGCTTCGACATTTGCGGGAAAGAAATTCAACGGTCCGAATGAAGTGGTGGTACGGCGCGATGGCCAGGTTTATTTCACCGACCCGGCGTTCGCGGGGGCGATCGACCAGCGCGAGTTGGATTTTAACGGGGTCTTTCACGCAAAGCCGGGCGGCGAGGTGGAGGCGCTGGCGCGCTGGAAAACCCGGCCGAACGGCGTGGCACTCTCGGGCGATGGAAAAAAGCTTTTCGTTTCGGATGCCGACCGGCATGCCATCGTCCAGTTCGATCTCGATTCGAGGGGCGGCGCGACGGGGTCGCGTGACTTTATTACCGGAATCCACGGTGTGCCGGCGGGACTGCGGCTCGATACAACCGGTCGGCTGTTCGTAGCGGCATTGGGCCTCGCGATCTATTCGCCGGATGGAAAGCTGATCCGCAACCTGCTGGACTCACGGCGTGTGCTGAACTGCGCATTCGGCGGCCCGGACCTCGACTTGCTGTATGTGGCCACGCCGAGGGAGGTGCTGGAAGTGAAAATCGGCGTGAAAGGCGCGCTGCAGTACTGATGGCCACAAGCGGAGGCGTGCCTGCCGACGACCGACGTTTTCCGCCGCGTCCGATCGTCGGTGTGGGGGCTCTGATTATCGATGGCGCCCGCATTCTTCTCGTCGAGCGCGGGCGCGAGCCGCTGAAGGGATACTGGTCACTGCCGGGTGGGGCTGTGGAGACCGGCGAGCGTCTCGAAGATGCATTGCGCCGCGAAATTCGCGAGGAAACCGGGCTCGAAATCGAGGTTGTGCACCTTATCGAAATCTTCGAGCGAATCATGCCGGGAGAAAACGGTCGAACCGAATATCACTACATTCTGATGGATTACATCTGTCATCCGGCGGGCGGAGTGCTGGCCGCGGCTGACGATGCGAACCGCGTCGAATGGTTTACTGAAGACGAGGTCGCGGCCGGGAAAATGGGAGAAAAGATCACGCGCGGCACGCCGGCCGTGATCGCGAAGGCGTTCGACTGGCTGCGCTCGAATCGTCCGTCATGAGCGAAGAGACGATGCTGTCCGGCGGTCTGGAAGCGCTCGAGTGGGAGCACGTTCACGCGCTTGTGGCGCGGCTGGTGGCAACGGCTGCGGGCGAGGCGGAGATGGCGCGCGTCGCGCCTTCGGAAGACCGCGCGCGCATCGAACACGATCTGGCGGAAGCGGCAGAGGGGATTGCGTGGCTGCGCGCCGTGGGTCAGGGTGGCGTGCTGCGCATCGCGCTCAGCGGATTGCCGGATGTTTCGATGGCGATCGAAAAGCTGCGCATCGAAGGCGCGACGCTGGAGCCCTCCGAAATTTTCGGGCTGATCCAGTTGCTCGATCGCGCCGCGGATGCGAAATCGTCGCTGAGCGCCGCGGCGGAACGTTTCCGGCTGCTCGGCGCGTATGCGGAGAAGATCGGCGATTTCCGGCAGGTGCTGCGGGATGTCAGCGGCAAAATCAATCCGGACGGCTCGATTCCGGATAACGCCAGTCCGCACCTGAACCGCATCCGGCGCGACATCGAGAAGCAGCGCAAGGCCATCCAGGACTCGCTCGAGCGCTTTCTCAAGGCGAATCGCAACGAAGGCGTGCTGCAGGACGAGTACGTCGCGATCCGCAACGACCGTTTCGTGGTGCCGGTGCTGGCGGGCCAGCGGCGAAGGCTGCCGGGTGTCATTCACGGCGCGAGTTCCACCGGCCAAACGGTGTTTCTGGAGCCGCTCGACACGATTGATCTCAATAACGACCTCGTGCGGCTGCAGGACGATGAGGCGCGTGAGGTGGCGCGCATTTTGCGGGAGCTGACGGAGCGGCTGCGCGGTTCTGCTGTGCCGATCCGCGAGGCAGCGGCGGTGATGGCGCGGCTCGACGTGATCTTCGCGAAGGCGAAATTCGCGATGGATTTCGATTGCTGTATCCCGCGGTTCAGCGAGCGCCGGATCGAGCTGAAGAACGCGCGGCATCCGCTGCTGATGGACGTGCTGCGGCGCGAGGGCCGCTCGGTGGTGCCGTTTTCGCTCACGCTCGATAACGAGACAC
>DASZVV010000462.1:0-6748 GCA_035546955.1 Bryobacteraceae bacterium | reverse complement strand
ACGCGGCACCAGGTCAGAAAATCTCTGATTCCGCTGGAGATCGGCGACAAAGCCGCTTTCCCGTTACGATCCATTCACGAATGAACCCTTTCGTGCAATGATACAATATTCCCGAAAATGTTTAAATCAATTCTGATGCGGACGTAATCCGCTGGGGAAGAGATTTATGCCGGTGGGGAGGCGAAGGTGGCCGGTTCGACAGCCAAGAAAGTAGTAGTGCGGCGCTTCGATCGGGAAACCTTAACCGGATTCGTCAATCCTTTCAGCTACTTACAGCCGCAGAATATCGAAATCCTGCGTCAGGACGGTTCACTGAGCCTGCTGCCGTACAGCGAAGTGCGCTCGGTTGCCTTCGTGAAGGATTTTGATGCCGGGGAGGAGGCGCCGCGTGTTTTCCTCAACCGGCCGAAGCAGGAAGGGCTTTGGGTGAGGATGGTTTTTCTGGATGGCGAGGTGATGGACGGCATCCTGCCGAACAACCTGCTTACCTGGGAAGCGGCGGGTCTGACCGTGACACCGCCGGAGCCGGACTCGAACAGCCAAAAGATTTTCGTCCCGCGGGATGCCCTGAAAAGCGTCCAGGTACTGGGGGTGGTGGGGAGTCCTTTACGAGCCAAACGGAAAAAAGCGCCGGATTCGGATCAGCCGACGCTTTTCTGAATTACCGGGAGCGGCCGCCCGTCAGATGGCGAGCTGCTCGTTGTACATCATGTCCTTCAGGTTGAACTTCGCTTTGGCTGAAAGGCCAGTCAGCCTGATCACGAATTCCACTTCCTTATCGGCGGCCGTGATCGGCAGCGCATCCTTGGGGAAGGCGAAAAGAAGGGTGGAATTGCTGTTCATGGACATAACCGCATCCGGGTTCAGGGCATCCTTCCCTTTTACCGAGATTGTGACCCCCGCCTTGAGCGGCGCGGTCTGATCGCCCGGTGCGGCTGCAGGCGCCGCCGCATCGCCGCCTTCGGCGTTCGGTCCCCGGCCACGGCCGCGTCCACCGCCCATCAGAATCCGGTTGAGCATTTGCGGCGGTATGCCGGTTACGGCGATCACATAATGATTGTCGAGCTTCGGTGGCAAAGCGAGCGGATGCGCATCCTGAATGGGCTTCGCGCTTTCCCAGACGATAGAGAGGGCGATCGTTGCGGCGCCACCGCCGCCACCACCTCCGCCGTCTGCACCGCCGCCACCACCGCCGCCGCGGCCGCGTCCACCGCCTCCTCCACGCGGGGCGCTGCTGCCCTCGGCACTACCCATGCCGCCCGTGTCGAGACCGCCGCCACCGCCACTCCGTCCTCCGCCGCCGGACGATTCGGCGTCGACCTTCTTCGCCCATGGAGATTTGGTACGGAGTTCATCCTTCTCCTGATCGGTCCATTCGGCGGGCTTTTTCTTAATCCAGAAATCGGATGCCGCGAATGAATACTGCTGTGCCACAAGACCCAGGCCGGCGCCGGAGGCGAGCTGGATGATCTCGCGTCGGCTGCGGCCTCCTTCCACCTGTCGTTTTGCCATCTCTCAATTACACTCCAGTGAGAGGGCGGGGTGCAAAGATAAAGCTTAACGATTTGTCAATGAGAACTACATGTGCGGCGCTGCTGGGCGCGGCTCTGATGATTGCTGCGCTCGCGTGCTCCGGCCCGGAATCTACACCCTCGCCGTTTCGCGATAAGCGGCTGCCGCTCGAGAGGCGCGTTGCCGATTTGATTTTCCGGATGCATCCGGATGAAAAGCTGGTGCTGGTGCGCGGCGCGGAGGCAGGCGTTATTCCCGAGAACAAACGGCTCGGTATTCCGGCGATGCGGGCTGTGGATGGCGTGATGGGAATCAGCGCGAAGGACGATTCCGGCACGCCCGTAACCGCGACGGCATTCCCTGTGAACACCGCGCTCGCCGCCACATGGAATGCGGGGCTGCTCGATCAGGTGGGAGTGGTGATCGCGCAACAGGCGCACGCGTTGCAGCGTGATCAGGTGCTGGGACCTGTTGTGGATATGGTGCGCTCGCCGCTGAGCGGGCGCGTCTTTGAAGGCTACGGAGAGGATCCATTCCTCGCGTCCCAAATGGCTGACAGCTACATCTCGGGCGTGCAGGGAGAAGGCGAGATGGCGACGGCCATCTTTGATGGCGGCGATCTGGACTCGCGCGCGGCCCGTGAATACGATCTGCGGCCACTCGAAGCGGCAGTCAGCGAAGCAGGTGTGTGGGCAGTGAAGGCGCAGGACATATCGGTTCGCGATTTCATTACCGGCGAACTGGGATTCAAGGGATTTACGATGACGCCGCCGGATGAACGGCCCGAAGTGATTGACGCGCAGCTGCACGGCATTCTGCGGGCGATGTTCGCGAACGGCATCATGGACCGTGAGCGTGCGGCGGAAACGCCGCGCATGCCGACGGCGGTGGAAACGCCGGCACAGCGCACAATCGCGCGCGTCGCGGCGGATCAGAGCATCGTGCTGCTCAAGAACGACGGCGACATTCTGCCATTGAGTTCGGCCAGGATCCGCTCTATTGCGGTGTTCGGTCCGAATGCGCAGGCGAACCGGATGGCGGGAGGCAGGTATACCGTCACAGCGCATTACGGACGCACGCCGTTTGAGGCTCTTCACCTGCTTCTGGGCGGGACCATCACGGCGCCGGCATCTCCTGCCGATGCCGCGAAATCCGATGTCGCGATCGTATTCGCGGGTACGGGCGCGGAAACCGAGAACGACGGGCGCGACCGGACGTCACTCAATCTTCCGGCCGGCCAGGATGAACTCATCGCAGCGGTGGCGAAGGCGAATCCGAAGACAATCGTCGTAATCAACAGCGGGTCGGTGGTGGCGATGAACAAATGGGCCGGCAAGGTCCCGGCGATTCTTCAGGCCTGGTTCGGGGGCGAAGAAGGCGGCAATGCGATTGCGGACATCCTGACCGGCGAGGTGGAGCCATCGGGCCGTCTTCCGATCACGATTCCCGCGTCGCCGAAAGATGTGCCGCCGGAAGACAGCGGTCTTTTCGCCGGCTACCGGTGGTTCGACCGCAAGGGGATTGAACCACTGTTTCCGTTCGGCCACGGCCTTTCGTACACGCGGTTCGAGTATTCGAATCTGACCGTGACGCCGCCGCACGTTTCGCAGGGGCAGTTTGTATCGGTGGGGCTGACGGTGAAAAACGTGGGATCGCGTGAAGGGCGCGAGACGGTGCAGCTTTATCTGCATGCCACAAAGTCGGCCGATTCCATTGAACGGCCGGTGCAGGAACTGAAGGCGTTTCAGCAGATCGCGCTCGACCCCGGACAGGCGAAGCGTATCAACTTCACGCTTTCGGATCTGGTAACCGAGTATTTCGACGAACACCGCCACGACTGGGCGCAGGATCAGGCGGAATTCGAAGTGCGCGCCGGATCGTCATCGCGAGATATCCGCGCCACCGCGGCCTTCTCGGTGAGCGAATAGGCGCCGAGGCGGTTCAATTCCAGCATCAGGTCGCCTGCGGGTTCCACCGTGAACGCCGTGTCGAATTTTGCGCCCCAGACGAATTCGTCATGCCGGTAGGATTGGCGGCTGTGCACGACCTGGCTGAAGGTATCGTCGAAACCTTTGATCAGGACGATCAGCTCGGCCTGCATGCGCTCCAGATCCGCCGCCGATTTTCCGTAGAAAGGACTGGCCTCGTCGATGGGATGGACGATCGTCCACGTGAGCGCAAAGATCAGAATGCGGTCGCGCTCAAGCGGCAGCAGCTCGAACTTGCGCTCGGGTTTATCCGGCGAGCCGCCGACTGTCATCAACAGAACCTGAGCCTCCATTTCCATGAGATCGTTGGAGCGCTGATTGGCGATGCGCAGCATGACTGCCTTGCCTTCCTGATAGGGCGCAACGAGAACATTTTTGCTGTAGCCGATGGAGGCGGAGGGCTTCGACGCGCGGGCGACCAGCATACCGGTGACTACCGCGAAGCCGAGAAGGCCGATCAGCGCTTCCAGCGTCGCAAACACGTTGGCTTTGAGGCCGGCGGGCGCAAGATTGCCGTAGCCGACGGTAGTGAGCGTGTGAGCGCTGAAGAAGAAATCGTTCAGGAAGCGCCTGAGTTCGGTGGGAGCCGCCGAACCGGTAATCTGGCCGGCGTTGAGGGAGAAATAGGCGAGCGCGAAAAGGGTATTGACCGAGAGATAGAAACCGATGACGAGCGCCGCGAAGCCAGTCCAGCTCATGCGGACGACGGCCAGCCAGGGATGGAATGCGCTCCAATCCGCGCCGCGGCGGCGTACGTTGAAGGAGCCGTCTTTGTTCAGAGCGCGACGGAGCGGAGCGCCGTATTGCTGGGTAAGGCCGGGATCGAAAGGCGCTCTTCGCATCGTTAGCGCCAGTGTAGCGCGCGGCGGTGACGCCTGCCATTACGGAACGCTATAGTCGAATGTGCGTCTCACAGCCTTGCAACATCGCGTTCCCGCGTGCATCGTTGTGGTTCTTCTGCTCGCCGCCAGCGTTTACCGGGCGGCGACTCTCTCGATATCGCTGGACGAAGCGACTACGTATCTGAGCTTCGTGGCTCCCCCTTTCCGGCAGATTCTGAGCACTTATTCGCCGAATAACAACGTTCTGTACAGCCTGCTGGCAAAGATGAGTACGGAGGCTTTTGGCGTTTCCGAGTTTTCGCTTCGATTGCCGGCGATCGCCGGAGGATTGCTCACGCTGATCGCCGTGATCGGGCTCGGAGGAGTCATGTTCCGGCGCGAGTGGATCCGGCTTCTGTTTTTGCTGCTGGTGGCGCTGAATCCGATGATCTTTGACTATATGTCGCAGGCGCGGGGATACAGTCTGGCGCTGGGATTTTATTTACTGGGACTGCTCTGGGCGAATGCGAGAGCCGGCCGGTTCAGGCTGGCTGGTTCGGGAGTATTGTTCGGTCTGGCGGTTGCGGCGCACCTCTCGTTTGCGATACCGGTGGTCGCATTCGATTTGATCTTTATTGTGTTGGAGTCCGGGAGTCTTCGCCGGCTGGCATGGATCGTTCTTCCTCAGATGTGTGTCGCGGCGGCGATCACGGCTGGGCCATTACTTCATGCGCACCGGTCAGAATTTGTGGGAGGATACTCCTCCGTTGTTCAGACACTGGACAACTTTTCGATCAGTTGTCTGCTGCATGATTGGGAAGGAAATGGCGTATGGACTTATCAGGACAATACGTTCGTTTCCGGCTTTCTCTATCCGGCATTTCGCTGGATTTTCCCTCTCTTCATGGCGGGGGCCGGTCTTCTGGCCATGGTGGACTGGCAGAAGGACCGGGAGCGTCACTGGTTCAGTATTTCAATCGGAACTCTACTCTTTTCGTTCGTGGCTCTCATTCTGCTCCACGCTTCTGCCGGTGCGCCCTATCCGTTTGCGCGTTTCGTCCTTTATTGGTGGCCACTTTGGGGGCTGGCAGTCTGTCTCATGATCGAACAACTTCAGTGGGGCACGCGTCTCATGGTCGTCGGATTTTGTCTGCTGATGGTGGTGCAATCCGCGCTGCAACTGGATTTCGATCATTTCGGCTGGCTGCAATATAGTGCGGGGACGAACCGGATTGCGGAATTTATCCGCGCCGATTCCTTGAAGACGAAGGGAAGGGAAGTGACCATTGTGACGAGCGGCTCGCTGTTTGCGTGCCTGAGCTATTACCGCTCGATCGATTCGATTCCGAACTGGAAGCTGCTCTCATCGATCGATGCGCCGCCGATGGGCGACTACATCGTGATGGATGTGTTCGACCAGACTCGTGGGCTGCCCGCCGGGTACAGCGTGGCGTGGCGAGATCGCTTGTCCGGAGCGATTGTCGCGCGGCGGATTTGATCTACGGAGTGTAGATAAACCAGGGGTAGCGATCAATCGGCAGCGATGCCTTTTTTCGGGCGAGACACCAGATTTGTTCGCCGCGGTTTTCCGTGCTGTAGCCGTTCAGCGCGAGGAAGCGCAGCATCTGCTGGTGTTCCGCAAATTCGCCGATGAACGTGGTGAAAAGCCGTTCGATTTCGAACCCCGCCGCTTTCACGGCTTCGCCGACTTCATGAACGGTGTACTCGCGGACATGGCCGATATCAGTTCTGCCGTCTGGTCCGGGACGTTCGTAGAGGAAGAAAATCTGCGGATTATCGCGGCCGTCGAGCGTTTTCGCCACGCTGGTGACGCTCCCCACGTTTGGAGTTGAGATCAGGAGATAACCGCCATCGGCAAGCACGCGGCGGGATTCGAGCAGCATCCACATGGGGTCGTACGTCATGTGCTCGATGATTTCGGTCGCGAGGACGAGATCGAAGTAGTTATCGGGGTAGGGAAACTCGTGGCGCTCCACGTCAAAGTGATCGACGTAGCAGGAGAACCGGCCATCGGGGAAGTCATACGTTTTGCGGTCGATCTTTCCCTGCGAGCCGTAGTAAGCGCCGCGAACTTCTTTGTAACCGCAGACCCGTTCGAGCATCGGCGTGATCTGCATATAGCAGCCGAGTTCGAGCGCGCGGCCGGTTTCTTGCGGCGGCGGTATGAGCGCGAGAGTTTTGGAGAGTCTCGGAATGTGCTTCGCGAGGTAGCGGTCGCCATCGGCATCCGGCATCTTCATGGCGCGCAGGGCTGTTTCCGCGGCGTTCAGGCGCGCCGTGTCGAACTGGCCTTCGTCAGATGGAATCGGCCAGGATGGCAGATGCCGGTTGACCCAGCGCAAAGCGGCGCGCAGGGCGCGGAAGTAGACAGGGGATGTGAGTTCGGGTGGGGGATTCATTTCCGGC
>DASZVV010000461.1:0-3598 GCA_035546955.1 Bryobacteraceae bacterium | reverse complement strand
CGCTGCCATCGGGCGAGCCGTTCAGGACACTGTCGTTCCAGACATTCTCCGGAATGTACGAAAGCGCCGAAGCATGATTCGCATTATTCGCACTGCTCCAGTAATTGCCGGAGCCTTCCGTCAGCGTGGTTCCGCCGATGCCGGTCACAAGTGGCACACTGGCGGGAGCATCGACGGAAAGCCCTGCCGGCGCATGCGAGGACTCGCCGTAACAATCGTTCGCCGCGTTATCTCCGGAGGCCGCGATCCAGCTAATACCGAATGAACTTGCCTCCTCGGCATAACTGTTCAGACTGGCCAGGGTTCCGTAAGAAAGCTGCTCGCACAGACCGTAGCTCATCGAAATGACCGGCGCGACGTTCTGATCGATCGCGTAATGCAACGACGTCACCACATCCGACGAATACACATAAACGATGTTGGCGTCTCGCGCCACCGCGCCGGACCACTCCACATCGAGTTCGGCTTCCGCAAGATCGTCGTTCACGATGCCGGGATCACTGCTGCCCGGTACGAGAAGCATTGTCGGGTCATTCGCCGAAAGGTTGAAATAGGTGCGGAACTGCTCCACATCGGAGAGCGTGATGTCTGTCTGCCCTACTACCGCGATCTTCTGGCCCTTGCCCGTGATGCCGCTGTCATAAAGCGGCGCGATATCGAAGATTTTCGCGAGATCGTCCGGGCCCAGATAGTGGGCTCCCGTCGTGGTCGACGTATAGCGCGGCTGCGTGACGGCAGGACCTCGTACCGAAAGCGGCTTCAGCTTGAAATCATCCAGCCCGCGCACCGACGAGATGAAACTACCCAACGCAGCGGGCACGGAAGGTTCGGCCGTATTGGAAAAATGAGCGACGCCGTTAATGACGTAATCGTGGATCTCCACCTGGAGCGCCTGCTCCACATTCCGCACGTTCCCGGAAAATGAAATGGCGGTGCGGCCGCGATCGACCGAATCGATGGTCAGATTCTGACTCGTCAGCCAGGATTCGATCCGGCTGATGTCGCTCTGCGGCAGCCCGAAGCGATCGGCAAACTGCTCGGGCGTGAGCCACTTGTGGAAGTCGGGCGAGGATGGATCCTGCTGTCTCGCGAGCAGCGCCTGAAGCTCGGCTTCCTGCGCACCGGAGCGCTCCAGATTCAGCGTGACATGCCGCAGCGAACGGGCGGCGCTGATGCGTCCGCGATCGTTGGCAGGGTTCACGCCTGGGCGAAGTTGTCCGGGTAGCGAATGGCGGGCCGGCTGCGCAAACAGAACCGGCGCCGCCGCAACCGCTGCGAGCAGCGTAGTTCGTATGCGCATAAGGTTTCGACGATCCCCCCGGAGGCGCGGTTTCACTCTCCCATTCTCCCGCGAAAGGAGAAAGGGCGTCCCGATTCTTACCATCCGGACGCCCTTTTTTTCACTGTATAACGAACGTCAGTAGCTGAAGCGCAGCGTGAACTGAATGCGCCGGTTACCCGTTACCCCGCCACCACCCAGACCCTGTCCGGTGCTGATGGAACTCAGGGATTCCCCGACGAACGGCGAGGTCAGGCTGCCGACCGGAGAGGCGAGATTAACGTGATTAAACACATTCGTCGCCTGAATCGTGAGTCCAAGGGTGTATTTGTGAGAGACACCACCGACCGTGCCGAAGCCGCCGAAGCCCCCCGGTCCGCCGAATCCACCGCGCGGTCCGCCGCCACGCGGTCCACCGCCGGGTCCCCCGAAGCCGCCACCGGGACCACCCGGTCCACCACCCGGTCCATTGCTGGCGCCCTTCTTTTCGCCCCAGCCGAAATTCCGGCTCAGGCGAATGTCGACGCGCCATTGGCTGGGGCCGTTGCCATAGTTGATCGGGATCAGCGCCGCGCCGGGAGCGGGCGCGATATTGAAGATGCCGAACGGTTCGCACTTGATGGTGGCACTGCAGGCTGCGCCGGCGGGTGCAAAGGCCGGACGGTCGTTATACACGCCGTCGCCATTGTAGTCATTGCCGGACGTGACATTAAAAGGAACCGACGAGTTGAAGGAGAAGATGGGCGAAGCGGTCCAGCCGAACGGCATGCCCACGGTCCCGAAAATATTCACGCGGTTCGCCGGAATTGCGGCGCGGCCCCAGTCCTGAGTGGCGTTGTATTGATCGCTCAGCATCCCGTTGGTATTCGAATGATAATCGCTCCACGCGTAGAAACCGTTCAGCGAAACATGACTGTTGATGCGGGTGTTGGCGCTTGTCACCACCTGCAGTTCCTTGTAGATTCCGGAATCTTCGTAGAGGTAAATGTAGCCCGCACCGGGATATGGCAGGACGGCATCGGAAGGCTTCTCCGGATCGTAAGTGCCGGGAAGCGGCGCATTGATCTGACGGGTCCGCATATCGTGCACACCGCGCGAATCCGTAAGGTTCACCGTGAGCGTGGTGCGGCCGGGCAAGGAGCGCTCGATCGAACCGGCGGACTGAATCATGTAGCCGCTGCGCAGATGGGCATCGATCTCATAAAGCGCCTGGCTGTTTGCCGCGAGAAGGCTCAGCGGCGGCAGTCCGGTCGGGGTCGAATAATAGGCCAGCGCGTCATAAGCCAGCGCCGAGCCGGAATTCGAATTGATCGCATAATTCTGCTGGCCGAAGCCGTTGTAGCGATAAGTATTCAGAACATCGCCCAGCGGGAAGCGGTTATAGAAAATACCGGAACCGGCGCGGACCACTGTCTTGCTGGCCTTACCCTGCGAACCGCCCGGCGCCCAGGAGAGGGCGAGACGCGGGGCCAGATCGAAGTGATCATCCACATTGGTCTGCATCTCGTAACGCAGGCCGCCGCTCAGCGTGAAGTTGGGGCGGATGCGCCAGTCGTCCTGCGCGAAGATGCCGGCATCGAACTGGTTTTTTCCGAACTGCGTGGGGCCAGCGTTGAGTGAATAGGAAGTCGGACCGCAGCCGTCCGCCAGGATGGTGGACATCGGAATGCCCTGCGCGAGCATGATCTGAGTCTGCTGATAAACGTTGATCGAGGTCGGATTCGCGTAGCCCGAAAGGCACGGCACGTTGATGTTCTGCGGCGTGGTGAACGTGTATGTGCCGTTAAAGTCCGAAGTCGATTGCGTGCGCAATTCGACCTGGCGAACGCGGGCGCCCACCTTGAATGCGTGCGTGCCCGCCGTGATCGTATTGGTTTCCTGCAGTTCGTACTGCCGGTTGCGATTGTAGTTAGCCGCGGTGCTGCCGCCGGAGGTGAACGCGTTCGCTACATCGATCGTGGGGCCCGCGAAGCCATCGGCGTTCGTGTTGTTCCGCGAATCGTTGAGCTGGAATAGGACCTCGTTCACCGATTTGGTGCCGATGACCATTGTTTCGGTGATCTGCGCGGTGTTGTAGCGGTTCGTGCCGTAAGCGATTTGAGAGGGCAGATTGAAGCCGCCCACGCCGTTTTCGCTCGATCCCGTGCTGCGGAAGTAACGCAGTACCAGCGTATTGTTGCTGTTCAGCGCGATATCCAGCCGCGGATTGATCTGCAGGTTCGTGGAGGGCGTGGCGTAGGTCGAGTTATAAGAGGTTGGCGTGAAGGTGGGTCCCGGTCCCAGAATCTGGGCATTGATGAGCTGCGCGGTATTGAACTT
>DASZVV010000460.1:0-18311 GCA_035546955.1 Bryobacteraceae bacterium | reverse complement strand
GCGGCGGCGGTGGGGGCGTGCGCGCTGTTCAGCGGTTTGATTTCGGTGTGGAGCATCAGCAACAGGTCGCTGCTGGCTCCGCTGCAGGATTCGGCGCGGGGCAACAGCAGGAGCCAGTCACGCGCGGGGCAGCGGCGCGCGCTGCTGGCGGCGGAGGTGGGGCTGACGGTGGTGCTGCTGGTGGGGGCGGGACTGCTGCTGAAGAGCTATCTGCGGCTGCGCACGACGGACCTGGGGATTTCGAGCGAGAACGCGCTGACGATGCAGTTCAATCTGCCGCAGGTCCGCTATGGCAGGGACGAGCAGAAGGCGGAGTTTATGGAAGAGCTGCTGCGCGGCGTGCGGGCAACGCCGGGCGTGGCGTCGGCGGGGCTGGTGACGGTGGCGCCGGGACAGGGATGGGGCAGCGATTTTCTGGCGACGATCCTGGAGCATGCGCCGCGGACGGATGGGTCGGGGATCGATTTTCAGGTGCGCGCGGCCGATCCGGGGTATTTCGCGGCGGCGGGGATTCCGATCCTTCGCGGGCGGACGTTCGATTCCGGGGAGCGGCTGGAGCGGGCGGACGTGATCGTGATCAGCCAGGAGGCGGCGAATCAGTTTTTCCCGAATGAAGATCCGCTGGGGAAGCATGTGCGGCTGGATTATACGGGGCAGGTGTTCCGGGTGATCGGGGTGGCGGGGGATACGCGGTGGTCGGTGAGCAAGCCGGCGAAGACGACGTTGTATATGCCGATATTCGGGAATGGAGTGGGGTTCGCGACGGTGTTCGCGCGGTCGACGCGCGATGTGGGGGCGCTCTCGATACCGATTCAGCGCGTGATCCAGGGGATGGATCGCGAGCTGCCGGTTTCGCAGGTGGAGACGCTGCGGGAGACGATGGAGAAATCGACGGTGGGGCCGCAATTCAATTCGATGCTGGTGCTGGGGTTTGCGGTGATTGCGCTGGTCCTGGCGGCGGCGGGGCTCTATGGGGTGCTGGAGTATCTGGTGACGCAGCGGACGAATGAACTGGGGGTGCGGATTGCGCTGGGGGCTCGGCGGGCGCAGATTCTGCGGCTGGTGCTGGGGGATGGGATGCGGCCGGCGGCGTTCGGGATGGTGGCGGGGCTGGCGGGGAGCGCGGCCGCGGCGAAGTTCATCCGAGCGCTGCTGTATGGGGTGGAGCCGTGGGATTCGGGAGTGTTTGTGCTGGTGAGTGTGGTGCTGCTGGGGGTGGCGGCGGTGGCGTGCACGATCCCGGCGTGGCGGGCTTCGAGGCTGGATGCGGTGGAAGCGCTGCGGGTGGAGTAGAGACTCTCAGATCGGTTCCGCAGCGAGCGCCATTGCGGGGGATATCAGATCGTCGGAAATCCGAAAATCGAGGTCACGGCGCAGTCTGTAAAAACATGATCGGTACAGGATGACGGGCGAGTCCCTTTGTCAGCCGTTCGGGCGCATCTTCGCGAACAACGTGCCCTACGGCCAGAGTATGGTAGCCGATCACTGCATCACCGGCGAGGCCGACATACGTTTGCGCGGCGCCGGCCTGCTGATTGGCCCATGCGTACCGCAGAAGGCAGGGATTGAGCTCCTCGCGGCCACAATCGAAAGATTCGACCGGAGGACTGGAGCTGAGTTTTTCAATGCGACGCTGCGCGCTCACCGATTCGGACCGGAGTCAAAGAATCCCGGCTCCCTGAGCAACCGCTCCATTCGCACCAACGGGCGAGGAGGGGCATCGAGAGCTGTCAGGAATGCCTTCCAATCTGCGGAATTCAGCCCGAAAACCCGAAGGTCAGCCAGTGTTTCGTCGGCGCGCGCCAGTGCGCTTTCGAGGACGAACTCGCTGACCGAGCGATGCGCGACCGTGGCTGCCGCCTGGAGTGTGCGTTTCGCCTGACGCGTGAGACGGAGGTCGAGTTTTTCACTTCGGGTGGCTCGGAGCGGCATGGAACTGTCCTGTGTTCACCAGCATACATAGCGCCAGACATTGTCAGGACAGATCAGCCTTTGCGCGAGCGAGAACTGCCGCCAGCTTCGCGACATTATCAAGGTCAACTGACAGGCGTTGCCAATTAGCTGAAGGATGTTCGGGACTCAGACCAGCAGCGTTTCGGGCGGCGCGAAGGATGTCGATTACGTCCATTACCACTGAGAGGAGAACGGCATGGCGATGAAGAATCCGTCCTATCCTGGAAATATCGTGCTGGAAGAGTGCATTCAACCTATGGGGCTGACGATCACGGATGCGGCGGCGGCGTTCGGCGTTACGCGGAACACGCTTTCGGAATTGGTGCACGGTAAGCGCGGCATTTCGCCGGAGATGGCGGTAAGGCTGTCGAAGGTGTTCGGCGGCAATGCGGAAAGCTGGCTTGTTCAGCAGGCCCAGTACGATTTGGCGCAGGTGAAATCCGCCCGGGTCAAACTGAAGCGGCTGGCAGTGGCGTCGCCTGCCAGAAAAGCGCGATTGCCAATCGCGCGGCAGAATGCCATTCTGCCCCACCTGCTGTAGTTCCCCTAAACGAGTCAGGAAGTTTGCGCCGAGCAGAGGCCCCGCGGCTTGTTGTGAAACACCAGCCAAAGCAATGGATGGTCAGGTCAGGCGGGCGACGACGATGGTCATGTCGTCGTGCTGCGGGGCCCCGGCGACGAAGGCGTCCGCTGCGACCATCAGCGTGTCGATCAGCTTTGTTGCGGCGAGGGTGCGGTTGGGGCGGACGCAGTCCATCATGTTGTCTTCGCCCCATTCGTCATCGGCGGCATTCATGGCTTCGCTGATGCCGTCGGTGTAGGCCACAAAGACGTCGCCGGGCTGCAGGGCGATTGTTCCCTGATCGAAGGATGCCACCGGCATCAGACCGATGACGGAGCCGCCGGTTTCGAGGCGCTCGACTTCGCCGGAATTGCGGAAGACCATCGGCGGGTTGTGGCCGGCGTTCACGTAGGTCAGTTCGCGCGTGGCGGCGTCGAACTCGGCGTAGAAGAACGTCGCGTATTTGCTGGAGAGGGAACTTTCGTAGACGAGGCGATTCAGGTTCGTCATCACGAGCGTGAGATCGGGCTGCGGCTGCGTGGTTTGTCCGCGAAGGAAGGCGCGCAGAGTCGCCATCAGGAGCGCGGCGGGAATCCCCTTGCCCGAAACGTCGCCGATCGCGATGCCGAGCTGGGTTTTGGAAAGCAGGATGAAGTCGTAATAATCGCCGCCGACGCCCATGGCGGGACGGCAGGCGCCGGCGTAATCGAGTCCGGGCAGCGGCGGGTAGGTTTGCGGGAAAAGACGGTCCTGCACTTCGTGGGCGATTTCGAGCTCGCGCTTCTGTTTTTCGCGCGCGGTGACTTCAGCGCGGATGGCGTCGGTGAGGCGTCCGTTTTCGAGAGCGAGACCGGTCTGGGCGGCGACGGAATCAAGGAGACGGAGGTCGGTACCGGAGTAGGGCTCTTCGGACTGCTTCGGCCCCAGGCTCATGATGCCCAGGATTTTTTCATTGAGCGAAAGCGGGAGCAGCAGTTCGGTTTTGAGTTGTTCGAGGGCGCGGCGTTCGGAGCCGGAGGCGAGTTGGACCCAGGAATCGGCGTCACCGAAGGAAACGATTGTGTGCTGGGCTTTCTGGAGGCGGCGAACGGTGACGCCGTCGCCGGGAATTTCGACAGGAGGAGGAGCGGCGTAGCCGATGGCGTGGGCGAGACGGTAGGAACCGCCGCCATCGAGGAGGATGGCGATACCGGGAACGTGGAGGGATTCGGCGATGCGCGAGGCGACGGTTTCGAGCAGCGGTTTGGTTTCGACCATGGTGCGGATCTGCGAAGCGAGGCCGGTCAGGATGGCGTCGGTTTCGTAGGCTTCGCGGAAGAAGCGGCGGTCGATCCAGGCGCGGAGGCGCTGCGAGAAGCCGCGAATTCCGGCCAGCAGCGCGAAGCCCGCCGAGATGACGAGAATGCGGACGAGCACGTTGTCGTGTTCGCTCATGGTGGCCGCTGCGAGGATGATGGCGATGCTGATGAGGACCTGCAGGACGCCGACTCCGCGCGTGGCGAGGAGATACTGGACGCCCTGGCGGATGAAGATGCGGACGTCCATGGCGCGGTGGACGACGATGGCGTAGGCCATGGCGAGCGGGAAGGCCGGGTAGAAGAGGGCGAGGATGTACTGGAGCCAGTCCGGGATGGCGGCAGAACCGAAAAACAGGAGGTAGGTGAAGACGGTCAGGGCGGCGCCGATATCCAGAATCAGGAGGCGGCGGCGCGCGTCACGGCTGGGGGTGGTGATGGTTTTCCAGATCAGAGCAACGACGGCGGAGATCACTGCGATCGCGCGCATGGCGGAGTAGATCGCGCCGTTGTGGCCGCCGAGGAAATCCAGGGCGGCGTGAAGCGGCGGAGTCCAGGCGAGGTGTTGGATCCAGGTGGCGGCGTCAATGGATTCGACGATTGCGAAAGCGGCGAGGTAGCCGACGATGAGCCAGGTGACCCAGGGAAATCGGCGGTCAAACCGGAGGCGCTCGGGAAACATCACACCGAACAGCAGGAGGGCAGGCGGCGTGATGAGGTTGAAGAAAACGCGAAAAATCCAGAACAGATTCGGCAGGATTCCGCCGTGGCCGAAGATTTCCTCCGGGAGGTCATTATCGAGGGAGGCAGCGAGGCTGATGAGGACGGCCAGCAGCAGCCAGGCGGCGCGGTCGCGGATTCGGATGGCGGCTACCCAGAAGCCAAGCGCCATGCAGAACAAAGGGACGGCGATTCGAAGCAGAACAATGCCGTACCAGGTGTCAAAACCACCGGCCATTACGGTGCGAAGGGCGCGCAACCGGATGGCGACGGCGCGAGGAGGTTGATTGCCGGTTTGCGCCTCGACATGGAGGATATCGCCCGGTTTCGATTGAAGGAGGCGGCCGTAGTAAATGGCGAAACCGGTGACCGGCTGGCCTTCGACTGCGAGAAGTTTATCGGCGGGTTGGATGCCCGCGGCCTTTGCTTCGGCGGCCGGGTCGTAAAGGCGGAGGGTATCGTCGCCCAGGTAAAAGGGGTAGCGGACGCGGGTATCGGCGTGGAGGGCGCTATCGATTTCGTGGTATGCGATGCGGGTGAAATAGGCGGCGGAGAGGAGGAACAGCGCGGCGAGGGCTGTGTAGGCGAACGTGGACCTGTGAAGCGCGGACCGCCAGGCGGACATGTTATGTCATTTTGGCATGAATTCGGGAGAGGAGAACGATTTGCGACGCACAGCTTTCCTGACGGCCCAGTGGCGCTGGATGGGGCGGCCTCGGCGGGGGAACGCGCGGATGGACAGCGGCGAGGGGCAATCCTGTGACCGCAGCTGCCTGGGCGGGGGTGAATCCTTCCATGTCATAATTCTGCTCCAAACAGAGAAGAATTATTTTGCAGTAGCCGATCAATAGGCCAGGGGATCGGGCCGGATCTGGAAGTGCACTACTTTTGGCAGCGTGCCTTTGCCGGTTTCGCTGTGGAACGGGGTGCGCGTGCCCCAGGTGGTCCAGACGCCTTTGCCTTTCCATCCGGATTTGGGATCGTCAAAGCGGCCATCCATGCCCTTCGCGAAGAAACCGAGAGGATAGGGCACGCGGAGCACCACCCACTTGCCGTTCACCAGCGCGAGCAGCGCGTCGGACGAATTGCCGGTTTCGATCGGCGTGTTTTTGCCGAGACCGAGCGTGTCGAACCGATCCACCCAGTCATAGTAGTGTGAATCGGCCGAGCCGCTTTCCTTCACGTTTTTGAAATTCGGGCCGGGACTGGGATAGAGAGTCCAGCCTTCGGGACAATGCTGTCCGGTCGCGGTGGGGCCGTTCAGCTTGCCTTTGCATTTGCGGCGATCGAAGCTCGCGAGATGGCCGCTGCCGAGCGCAACCCATGCGACGCCATTGCCATCGACATCCATCCCTCGCGGCGAGAAGCCGGAGACGGGCGCTTTCGGATTGTTCCAGGGCACTTCGTAAAATTCGGCGAGCGCGGTTTCGGGCGGGTTCTTCCCTGGATTGATGCGCACGATGCCGCCAGGGAAGCCGAGGACCGAGCCCCATACGGCGCCGTCCGGCGCGATGCCGATACCGTAGAACGCAGTATTCAGCCGCGTGTCCTTTGCGGGATCGATCTTCGCGTTCATGATCGCCGCGGTGCCGAAACTCTCGCCGCTCGGCGCGGTGATGACTTTCTGTTCGCCTTCCGTGTAATCGTCTCGCTTGCCGTTGCCGTTGGTGTCGAGCACAATGGCGGTCCAGCCCTGCGACTTCGCGGCGTCATGCGTCTCGTCCCACATCTTCGTGTTGAGCCAGCCGACCACGCCGCCGCCACCGCCGCTGGTTGTCCAGAGCGTGTTGTTCGCGTCCTTCGCGAACATCAGGTGGTGCGTGGTGAAGCAGGTGTCGATCATCTCCGATTTCTTCGTGGCTGGATCGTAGTAGCCAAGCTGACGGCCGGATGAATTGAGCGGCGTGAGCTTCGCGGAGATGTTGCTGGACCTGCAGAAATCGGGCTCGCGATTCGAAGGGCGCAGCCGGCCGGTGTACCAGAGGCGGCCTTTCTCGTCGAACATCGGATTGTGAACGGTGGTGTGGGAGTCCCAGATGGCCTCATCGCCCCAGACGGCGGAGGGCTGGAGCGGCTTCGGCTGGCCAGGCGTGTCGGGATCGCGATAGGGAACTGTGACAGTGCTGATGGTGTTGTGAACCGGATCGAGCACCGGCAGAACGTCGCGGCTCTCTTCCGGTGAGCCGTAGATCAGGCCGTTCGCGTTGATGGATGGGTTGCGCTTATCGGTGGAGATCTCGTCGTGCAGGTAGGATTTCTCGTCGGCGTAATCCCACTGTGTGATGACGACGTTGCGCTCGATGCCCTGCGGACGCGGCGGGGCTTCGGCGGGGAGCTCACCGTTTGCGATGCGCGTGGTCCAGTCGCCGAAGAGCGCAGCGGCGCGTTCAGGGCCCAACTGGCTGATGCCGCCCATCATCGCGGAACCTGCCTGGCCGGACTGGATGCGCCGGCGCCACTGGAGCGCGGGCGAATCGAGCGTGGCGAACATCTGCGGGATGGTGCGGGTGTATTGGTTGCCGAGCTGATGGCAGGATTCGCAGCTATCGGTCTTGATCAGGTGCAGCCACTGATCCTGATTCTTCACGTTGGGGTTGATGCCGTTGCCGGTGGGGCCGGTGCCGGGGAATTCGGATTTCTCCGGCACGTTCATCATGGCGTACCAGTAGAGAGCGGGATAAAGTTGCGCGGCGGTTTTCCGGTCGGGCGCGGTGGTGGGGTGAAGAGTCAGGAGTTTACCGGGCTCGCTCGTGACCTTCGGCGAATCGACGAGTCCGTAGCCGCGCGCCCACACGGTGTAGCTGGCGTTCGGGAGGTCGGGAACGACGAACTGGCCCTTATCATTAGTGACGACTTCCTTGATGTAGCGGGTGGGGAGGTCTGTGGTTTCGGCGATGACCCATGCACCTGCTTCGGGACCATTCGCGCTGGTAACGGTGCCGCCAATGTCTTTGGCCGAGATTTTCGGAGCGGGGTTCTGCTGGGCTTCGAGGTGCGGATGCGGCGCAAGGAAAAATCCCGCGGCGGTGATGGCGGCGAGGCCGCTGAGAATGAGAGAGCGTGCTGAAGGCATGGAGGCCTCCTGGGGTAGGGTTATCCGGCGGCTTCATTATATAGAGATTTTGGACCGTGGAATTCCCCAGGTTCTGATGAACTCGTTCTCAGGAACCGGCAACTGATAGCAGGCCGACTGCCGGATGCGGGATTTCTATTGAGCTTGCCGAGTGGCCGGGTGCGGCACGGGATCCGGTCGAACGGTGGCGCGAAGCCGGGCTACACTGAATGCTGCTTTTATGCCAGCCATCGATCCCGGCGCCGCAATTACGATTCAGCCGGAGCTGCTACCGGGCGAGTTTCTCGTCTGGGCGGGAAGGCCGGTTGAGGGAATCATCCTGCACAGGCAGGATCTGTACCTGATTCCATTGAGCCTTTTCTGGGGCGGGTTCAGCTTATTGTGGGAGGCGGGCGTATCGGGGCTTCTGATACCGCTTCAGCAAATAGATACTGCTGGAATCCTCTGGGGAATTCCTTTCGTGCTGCTGGGCCAATATCTGATGTGGGGACGTTTCCTCCACGCGGCCTGGAAAAAGCAGCGGACGTTTTATGGGCTGACTAATCGCCGCGTGATCATCGTTCAAAATGGACGAACGGTGACCGCGCACATCGATCGTTTGCCTGCGATCATGGTGGAACGTGGTTGGGGCGCCGGCACGATTCGATTCCCGCAACCGGGGCGGCGTTTTAGGCGGCACGGGAAGAACATCTGGGACAGCATGGCGGTTGGACCGGCGCCCGCGTTCATCGATGTGGAAGATGCGGAGGGAGTTTCCTGGATGATTGCGGGAATGCAATAGAGGCTGCTTTTCTCTTGACTTTATTTTAGTTTAAACTAAAATAACGCTATGTGCCCGAGTCCGGCAGCGATGGACGTCCTCAGCTCGCCGCGGCGCCGTGAAATTCTGCGCCTCGTGTGGAATGAAGAGCGGAGCGCGGGCGAGATTCATCGGGCGATGCCGGAGGTTACGTTCGGCGCAGTTTCGCTGCACCTTCGCGCGCTGGCGGAAAGCGGAATCGTCGACGTGCGTGGGGAGCGGCAGTTCCGCTACTATCGTGCGAAAAAAGAGGCGCTGGGGCCGATCGGCCAGATGCTCGAAACGATGTGGAATGACGCGCTGCATCGCTTGAAAATTGCCGCGGAACTGGAAGCGAGCCGGCGCGGTCCGAAGCCGAGTTCCCGGAGACGGAGAAAGAAAGATGTCTGAACTCACGCATTTGCTCGAACGAACAATCGTCATCGAAGCTCCGCGGAGCCTCGTATTCCGATATTTCACCGATTCCGCGCGTTGGGCGTCGTGGTGGGGCGCAGGGTCCACCATCGATGCGCGGCCTGGGGGCAGCGTGCTGATTCGCTATCCGAACGGTGTGCAGGTATTCGGGGAAGTGATCGAGATCGAGGAGCCGGAGCGCGTCGTTTTCACCTACGGGTACGAGAGCGGCAAACCGATTCCGCCGGGCGCGTCACAGGTGACGATTCGTCTGGAACCCGCGGAAAACGGGACGCGGCTTCGCCTCACGCACGCCTTCGCCGACGCGGATATCCGCGATCAACATATTGCCGGCTGGCGATTCCAGCTTTCCATATTCGCCAATCTGGTGGCCAATGAACTCCATGCCGGCGCGGCCAATATCGTCGATGCGTGGTTCGCGGCCTGGGTGATCGGCGATGCCGCCGAACGCGTACGATCTCTCGAAGCGATCGCCGCGCCTCACGTTCGTTTCCGCGACCGCTACGCCAGCATTGATGGACATGCCGATCTGAACGATCACATCGGCGCCGCACTGCGGTTCATGCCGGGGATTCGTCTGGAGCGGAAGGGCGCGGTTCGCCATTGCCAGCACGTGCTCTTAGTCGATTGGGTTGCGAAGGGGCCGGACGGCGCAGAGCGCATGAGCGGCGTCAGCGTGATCGCTCTGGATGCGCAGGGGAAGATTACTTCGGTGACCGGATTTGCGGACTAAGAATCCGACTTGCGTCCGGCGCGAACAAGCTGATCAATGCTGATCAGCTGCGTGGGATATTCACCGGTGTAGCAGGCGTAGCAGTATTCGCCGCGCTTGTCGTCCACCGAGCGCCGCAGGGCATCGAGCGAGAGAAACGCAAGCGAATCGGCTTCCACAAAACGGCGCATTTCTTCAATCGAATTGTTCGCCGCGAGCAGATCGCTCTTGTTCGGCGTGTCCACGCCGTAGAAGCAGGGTGAAATCGTGGGCGGGCAGGAGATGCGGAGATGCACTTCGCGCGCGCCGGCGTTCCGCACCATGCGGACGATCTTGCGGCTCGTGGTGCCGCGCACGATGGAATCATCAATCAGCACGACGCTCTTGCCTTCGAGCAAACTACGCACGGGGTTGAGCTTCAGCTTCACGCCGAAATCGCGAATCGCCTGCGAAGGCTCGATGAATGTGCGGCCTACGTAGTGATTGCGGATCAAAGCCTGGCGGTATGGCAAGCCGGACTCCGCTGCGTATCCCAGCGCGGCGGCGTTACCGGAATCGGGCACTGGCACGACGATATCGGCGGGCGCGGGCGTCTCGCGCGCAAGCAGACGGCCCATCTCATCGCGCGAATCCTGAACCTGACGGCCAAAGACTTTGGAATCCGGACGCGAGAAGTAAACATGCTCGAATACGCACTGCGAATGGGGCTTCTCCGGCGCGTAGCGCTCATGCGAAACGCCTTCCGGGCCCACGATCACCATTTCGCCCGGCTTCACGTCGCTCAGATAGACAGCGTTAATCAGATCGAACGCGCAGGTTTCCGAAGCGAAGACAGTCGCCGGTTTGCCGCCGGAAATTTCGAGCTTGCCCATGGCGAGCGGACGGAAACCGCGCGGATCGCGCGCTACGATGATGCGGTCCTCCGCCAGAAACACGAGTGAAAACGCGCCTTCGAGCTGGAGAAGCGCGTCGCGCAGGGCGGCGGCCATGGTCTTCTCGCGCGAATGCGCGACCAGGTGCAGAATGACTTCGGTATCGCTGGACGCCTGGAAGATCGCACCCTGCGCTTCGAGCCCCCGTCGCAGTTCGGCGGCGTTCGTAATGTTGCCGTTGTGCGCGACCGCGATGCGGCCTTTGTTGCAATGGACGGAAAACGGTTGTGCGTTGCGCTCCACCGTATCGCCGCTGGTGGAGTAGCGCGTGTGCCCAATAGCGAGCGGGCCGGGCAGTTCCGCAATCACGCTGTTAGTGAAAATATCGGCCACATGACCCATGGCCTTTTTGGTGTAGATCTGGGAACCGTCGCTCGAGGAGATGCCGGCGCTCTCCTGGCCGCGGTGCTGCAGGGCGTAGAGCGAGAGGTAGGCCAGCTTGGATGCTTCCGGGTGGCCGTAGATTGCGGCTACACCGCATTCCTCATGGAGTTTATCGTCAAAAACAGCGCCGGGGAAAGCGGGTGTCTTATTCATGTTGGGCTTGAAGCAGACGGGGGAGAGCTGTTTCGGAAGCCTGTTGCAGACCGGAAGTGGAGAGGTCAATCAGCATCTGACGATCGGTCCCGATCTGTAACCGCTCTTTCATTATAGCGCCGATCTGTGGGCATTCGACCTCAAATCTGGAGGCGATCTCGTCCGCCATCTCGGAGTCATTGACGCTTAACAGGATGCGGGATGGAGCCTCGCCGAAGAGCGTGAAGAGGGACTGGGCGGCGCCGGGAATGGTCACTTTCGCACCGAGTTCCGGCGTGCAGCATTCACTGAGCGCGACGGCCAGGCCGCCGTCCGAGAGGTCATGTGCGGATTCCACAATTCCGGCTTCCAGCATGGCCCGCATAGCGTCATGGACGCGCTTTTCCACCTTCATATCGAGGCGGGGCGGGAGTCCCCAGAGCTGGCCCTGAACGACTTTGGCGTACTGGGTGGCGCCGAAGCGCCGGTCGTCACATTCGCCGAACCCGCCAAGCAGCATCAGGGCGGCGCCGTCGCGCGAGAAGCGCATCGGCGTCGGCTGGGCCGTCTTCATCAGCCCGATAATGCCGAGCACCGGCGTGGGGTAGATACCCTCCCCCAGCGTTTCGTTATACAGGCTGACGTTACCGCCCGTTATCGGAGATTCGAAGAACTCGCAGGCTTCGGCAATGCCTTCGATGGCTTCCACAAGCTGCGCCATGATTTCGGGGCGCTCGGGATTGCCGAAATTCAGGTTGTTGGTGGCTGCGACCGGGACGGCGCCCGCCGTCGCGAGATTGCGGCAGCATTCGGCCACCGCGAGCTTCGCCCCTTCCCGCGGATCGAGATAGCAGTAGCGGCCGTTGCCATCGAGCGACATCGCGATCGACTGGTCGGTTTCCTTCACGCGCACCACGGCGGCGTCTGAACCCGGGCCGGCGATGGTATTTGTGCGCACCATGTAGTCGTACTGTTCCCAGATCCAGCGTTTGGAGCAGAGGTCGGCGGAGCCCGCCAGCTTCAGCAGATCGGCGTTGTAATCGGAAGATGCCGGCAGCGCGGCCGGCGGATCGAGCGGCGCGCGGCGATGCGGTTTGGCGTTGTGAGGGCGGTCGTACTTCGGGGCTTCATCGGCAAGGGCGGGATTCGGAATTTCGGCCATCACCTGGCCGTGATGCCGCACACGGAGATTACCGTCAGGTGTCACGACGCCGATGGTGACGGCATCGAGCCCCCACTTGCGGAAGACACGGAAAACTTCTTCTTCCCTGCCCTTTTCGGCCACGAGCAGCATGCGCTCCTGCGATTCGGAGAGCAGCATTTCGTAGGCAGTCATGCCGGTTTCGCGCTGCGGAACTTTATCCAGGTCAATATCGATGCCGACGCCGCCGCGGCTTCCCATTTCGCACGAAGACGACGTCAGGCCGGCGGCGCCCATGTCCTGAATCGCGACGATCGCGCCGGTTTTCATAGCTTCGATGCAGGCTTCGAGGAGAAGCTTTTCGAGGAACGGATCGCCCACCTGAACGTTCGGGCGTTTCTGCTTCGATTCCTCCGTGAATTCCGCGCTCGCCATGGAGGCGCCGTGGATGCCGTCGCGTCCGGTCTTTGCGCCGACGTAGATCACGGGATTGCCGACGCCGGATGCCTTCGCATAGAAAATTTCGTCCTCTTTGCAGACGCCGAGCGCGAAAACATTGACCAGCGGATTAGCGGAATAGCAGTCTTCGAAAATACATTCGCCGCCGACAGTAGGGACGCCGAAGCAGTTGCCGTAGTGCGCAATGCCGCTGACCACACCGCTTACGATGCGGCGGTTGTGCTCGGATTCCGGCGTACCGGCGAGCGGACCGAAGCGGAGCGAATCCATCACGGCGATGGGACGCGCGCCCATCGTGAAAATGTCGCGCAGAATGCCGCCGACGCCAGTCGCCGCACCCTGGAAAGGCTCAATGTAACTCGGGTGGTTATGGGATTCAATCTTGAATGCCACCACCCAGCCTCCGCCGATGCCGATGATGCCGGCGTTCTCGCCCGGGCCCTGCACAACGTACTTCCCTTTCGTGGGCAGCTTCTTCAGGTGAATGCGCGAGCTCTTATATGAGCAGTGTTCGCTCCACATCACGCTGAAGATGCCGAGTTCGGTGTAGCTCGGTTCGCGCCCGAGCAGGGATACGATCTTCTCGTATTCCGCGGTGGTGAGCTGATGCTGTTCGATCAGCTCCGGTGTGATTGTCATTTGGCGAGAGCGGGGACTGCGTTGAGAACCGATTCGAAGATGCCGAGTCCGTCGGTGGAGCCCATAAGCGGATCGCAGGCGCGCTCCGGATGCGGCATCATGCCGAGGACGTTGCGGCCTTCGTTGAGAACTCCGGCGATGTTGCGGGCCGAGCCGTTGGGATTTTCGATGTAGCGGAAAGCAACGCGATCTTCGGCATCGAGCTGATCGAGCGTGCGTTCATCGGCGAAATACTGCCCTTCGCCATGCGCGATCGGAATGCGGAGAACCTGGCCTTTGGTGAGCTTCGAAGTGAACGGCGACGCCGTGGTTTCGGTGCGCAGCTTCACTTCGCGGCAGATGAATTTGAGCTCCTGATTGCGGAGCAGAGCGCCGGGGAGAAGTCCGGCTTCGACCAGAATCTGGAAGCCGTTGCAGATGCCGAGGACGAGTCCGCCTTCCGCCGCGAACTTCTTTATCGCCTGCATGACCGGTGAGAAGCGCGCGATGGCGCCGCAGCGGAGGTAATCGCCGTAGGAAAAACCGCCCGGGAGGATGACGACGTCAACGTCACCCAGCTTTGGGGAATCGTGCCAGATGAATTCGGCGCGCCCGTGGAGGTTCTGGTTGACGGCGTAAAACGCGTCGTGATCGCAATTGCTGCCAGGGAAAACGATGACGCCAGCTTTCATGTGGGGAATCCCTATTTTAGCAAGTTCCGTTTCCGGCGGGACTAAAATAGGTGGCGGTGAAGCCGGTTCCGAAGAAGATTGCGCTCGCGGTGGTGCTGCTGGCGTTGGCGGCCACGGCGCTGGCCCAGCGGGGCCGGCGCGGCGGATTTGGAGGCGGTTTTGGCGGATTTGGGGGGATCAGCGGACCCAGCGGTCCACTGCCGACATTTCCGCCGCTGGGCGAATTTCATTTCATCCGCATGGAATACACGGATTTGCCGAACCACCACCGTGGATTCGGCTTTGCGTCGCGGGACGCGCGGGGCAACGGCTGGTGGGTGGTGGACTGGCCGGACGCGGATTATCACTTTTCGGAAGGCGTGCGCCGGCTGACGCGGATCAGCGTGGGCGAGCCGCTCCACATGGGGCTGATGGATGACCGGATTTTCGATCAGCCGTGGATTTATGCGACGCAGGTGGGCTGGTGGGACTTGAGCAACGCCGAGGTGGCGCGGCTGCGGGAGTATCTGACGCGCGGCGGATTTCTGGTGGTGGACGATTTCTGGATCCAGGATCCGGATTCGTGGCCGGTGTTCGAGCAGACGATGGCGCGAACGCTGCCGGGGCGTCCGATCGAGGAACTGGCCGAAACCGATCCGGCGATGCATGTCCTGTACGACATACAGGACAAGGATCGCGTTTGGATTCCGGGGTCGCGGCATCTGCGGCTGGGGCCGAATGGCGTGGTGCAGCCGATCCAGCCGCCGGGGACGACGCCCATGTGGTTTTCGATCGCGGACGACAAGGGGCGGATGGTGGTGGCGGTGAATTACAACACGGATGTGGGCGATGCCTGGGAGTTTGCCGATGTGCCGGAGTATCCGGAGCAGATGACGGAGCTGGCGTACCGGTATGGGATCGACTACATTATTTATGCGATGACGCATTGAGGGGCGGATGACGTTTCACTTCAGGGAGCTGAGGGGATGCATTGACTCGAAGAACAGGCGCACGTCCGACGGCACATCCCAGTTTGTAGAGATCAGGTAAACGGAGTTTTTCGCGACGAATAGTTCCATTACATAATCGGGGCCGGAACGCTGATACAGGCGGCCGGTTGAGCCGGGCCACGTCAACGCCTGTCCAGTGCGAAGATTCTGCCATTGCAACGGTGTTTCCGTAGCTTTCGACGAAGCACCATTCAGCTTCCGGATGTACGCGAATACTTCTTCGGCGGAAGGTGCAACCGGATAGTCCAGCAGGACTGCATCGAAGAACAATCCTCTGCGCTGGCAAAGCCACATACTCGCGTAGGGCACCTGCCCCTGAACAGTCATCGCGGGAAAGCTGCCTGACAGATGCGGGCTCTTACAGGGAAGTGAGATATCGAATAGCGGTGAATATCTGACCGGTCGCCACTCGGTTTCGGGAATTCGATTTTTCATCTCGTGTTGCCATTGCCCAAATCGCGCATAGAGTCCGGTAAGAACAACGATCGCGACCAGAGCTACGAACGGAGCCGCCAAAACCAATCCCCATCCGCTGAGGGGAAGCGGGAAGTAAGAACGAAGAGGATTTGCGGGGTCAATGAGAACCTCGATCCGGGCGTTCGATTCGAAAACAGGTTCTGCCTCGGCGGAGGATCTATTCAGATATCGCCGCTGAAATAACCCAGCGTGAGACTCGCCGTCGACCTCCATCTGATAGTGAATCTCGAGTGTTGTGAGCCATACACCCCGAAGTGTTTGTGTCAGGACCGTTGCCGGATGGCGCTTCCATCGTTTCGAAATCCGGCGCAACCAACGCTCTTTGGCCTGTCCGATCACATAGGGAAACAAGGCGAACAGAATATAAAAAACACCCATTACCGGAGCAGTTCCTTCGCGATTGCCAGCTTCTGCATGTTGCTGGTGCCTTCGTAGATGCGGCCGATTTTGGCGTCGCGGTAGAGCTTTTCCACCGGGTAATCCTTTGTGAAGCCGACGCCGCCGAAGATTTCGACGGCGCGGGAAGCGACGGCTTCGGCGATTTGGGATGCGAACAGCTTCGCCATCGCGGCCTCTTTGACGAGAGGCCGGCCGGCGTCGCGAAGCCGCGCCGCGTTGTAGACGAGCTGACGGGCGGCTTCGACATCGGTCGCCATTTCAGCCAGCGTGAACTGAACGCCCTGGTGGTCGGCGATCGGCTTGCCGAATTGCTTGCGATCTTTCGCGTAGGTGATGGCGTGGCCCAAGGCGCCCTGCGCGAGTCCGGTCATCTGGCCGCCGATGGCAATGCGGCCCTCATTCAGGGTTTCGATTGCGATCTTATACCCTTTGCCGATTTCGCCGACGACGTTTGCCGCCGGAACGCGGCAGTCGTCGAGAAGAAGTTCGCAGGTGGAGGAGGCGCGGATTCCCAGCTTGTCCTCCTTGCGTCCAACCTTGAAGCCGGGCGTGTCGCGTTCGATCAGAAAGCAGGTGATGCCGCGATAGCCCTGGTCGGGCGCGGCGTTGGCAAACAGGAAGAAAAGGCCGGCTTCGGCGGCGTTGGTGATCCAGAGCTTGCGGCCGGTGAGGCGGAAGATGTCGCCGTCCGGAACGGCGCGGGTAGTGAGGGCGAAGGCGTCGGAACCGGCGCCGGCTTCGGAGAGGGCAAAGGATGCGACGGTGTCCGCCGCCAGCCGGGGGAGATGACGCTTCTTCTGTTCGGGCGTACCCCAGCGGAGCAGGATATTGTTCGCGATGGTGTTCTGGACGTCGACAATCACGGCGGCGGAGGGATCGACGGCGGCAAGCGCTTCGACTGCGAGGACCGACTGAAAGAAGGTGCCACCCTGCCCACCGAATTCTTCGGGAATCTCGATGCCCATCAGGCCGAGTTCGAACATTTCGTGGAGCAGATCTTTGCGGAAAACGGCGGATTCGTCCATTGAGCGAACGTGCGGGGCAATGCGCTCGCGCGCGAATTTCAGAATGCTTGACTGGAATGCGCGGTCTTCGTCAGAAAGCTGAACGTAGAGCGACATATCAGCCAATCCTCTGCAGCAGATCCGATGGCAATTCGGCTTTCACGGGAGATTCCGTATAGTCGCGGATATTACGAGTCGCGATCACGTCGGCACCGCACGCTGCAGCCGCGGCCACCTGCAGGGCGTCTTCGAAATCCTTCATTGGCAGGCCGGCAGCATAGGCCGCGCTGGCCGTCGATGTCTGCGCGACTCCGACAAAATGGAGCAGATCGAGAAGGAACTCCTTTGCCTCGGCGGCTCCCTGAAGAGGACTCACAAGGTAATGAAAATTCGAGAGACTATGCCACGCGATAAAACCGGACGCGGCTCCTCGCTCCAGGGCTTCGAGCAACTGTGCGCTCGCGGCCGCATGCGGCTCGCGATTGAGCGCGATGTCCAAAAGCACGTCGGTGTCGATCAGGACGGTCAAAGGTATTTTTTCGCGAGCGCCTGATAACGCTCATCGGTCTTCGCGGCGGGACGAAACCGGCCCCTCCAGCGAGAGGTAAACGATGGAGCGGGGACTGATTCGGCGGCCTGGCGTGGAACGCGCGCAGGTCGAGGAGACGTCTCTGCGGTCCGATAGGCGATTTCGAGGTCGCCAATATGCTCGATGATTGCTTCTCGGGCGTAGAACGTCTTCGTCCGGCCAGTACGGCGGGCAAGGGCGTCGAGGCGCTTTTCGACTTCTTCAGGAAGGCGGATCGCGAGCATGCTATACAAGTATAGCGCAGGGTGCAAACAGCAAAAAGCCCAGCCATTTCTGGCTGGGCTTTTCAGAATTAACCGGGCGACTTCCTGGTCTCCCACACACCAACGCGTGCAGTACAATCGGGGCTGAGAGGCTTAACTTCCGTGTTCGGGATGGGAACGGGTGGATCCCTCTCGCTATGGTCACCCAGAACTTGTTAGATTGCCGACCGGAGGCAATCCGAACCTGTTCAGGATCTTCGCTGAATATTGACGGGCCACTTTGAACCACTGCGGCGCAAGCCGAATCAACGGCATCTTGCGTTAAAAATAAATTTTATGGTCAAGCCGAACGAGCAATTAGTAACAGTCAGCTCAACGCATTACTGCGCTTACACACCTGTCCTATCAAACTGGTAGTCTTCCAGTGCTCTTCAAACTTTCGTTGGGAGATCTCATCTTGGGGAAGGTTTCGCGCTTATATGCATTCAGCGCTTATCCTGACCGAACTTCGCTACCCAGCTATGCCACTGGCGTGACAACTGGAACACAAGAGGTTCGTCCACTCCGGTCCTCTCGTACTAAGGGCAAGCCCCCTCAAATCTCCTACGCCCACCACAGATAGAGACCGAACTGTCTCGCGACGTTCTGAACCCAGCTCACGTACCGCTTTAATAGGCGAACAGCCTAACCCTTGGGAGCTTCTACACCCCCAGGATGCGATGAGCCGACATCGAGGTGCCAAACCGGAGCGTCGATGTGAACTC